>CAJFOF010000020.1 GCA_904395885.1 uncultured Lachnospiraceae bacterium | reverse complement strand
ACATAGGAGTTTTTAATACTCTGGGCAACGCTACAGCTTTGCCTGTTCCCCCATCTCAGATGGGGGATTAAAAGACTTTTTCATTCAAAATCTCCTTCCGAAGCTCCTGCCAATTATTTAAATCATAGCCCAAACGCGATGTAAAAGCCTTTCCTTTTGCGAGGCCTTCTGGGTATATTCCATCAAACAGATATTTTGTGAATTTTTCTGCTGCAGCCTTCGCGTTTCCGGCATCCGGAAGACGTAATTCTGGATGCTGTATCAATTTATTCCGCCGCTGATAATCCAGCTTTATAAACCCAAACTTTTCAGGTTCATTATACTTCATTTCCCGGAACTTGGCAAAGTCTTTCGGCACATCATTGCCTAGGATTGCCCGGTATTCCCGGTGCTGCTTCATATCTTCCCGCAGTCTGCGCCGGTTCCGTTCCTTCTCCCGATACGCTGCTATCTGTTTCTTTGTCCGGGGATCCCGATCAAGCGGGTTCTTTTTCGGATCAGAAAAATCCTTGTCTTTCTGGATCTGTTTCTCAGATTTTCCGATCGTGGTATACTTAACCAGGCTATGAAGGCAATTTGGATGAATATTCAGGTATGTATTCGCCAAGTCATCCGGCCCCGACGGGTCTACCTTTCCGAAGGCCAGGGACAGCGGCGGATATTCCGGGTTTGTCCCGCTTTTTGAGTACACCCGCCCTTCCAGTGGAGCACAGACGGAACAGGTGCTGCCGATCTTAACGATCTGCCAGAGATCGTGATCGTCTGCAGTCAATAGCGCCGCTACCTCCGCCTGGCGTGCTGTGGTCCGGGTGCACATGTTGCAGTAGTCCGACAGCGACCATTTCCGGCCTGCTTTGTCCACAAATGCCGTCAGCCCTTTATTTCTCAGCTCCTGGGCCATCTGAGCGCTGGTCTGTGTCCAGCCTGTGCCGGCGGCCTCCTGTCCCATTATCTGCTTCAGCGCTGTCGACCGGAACGGATCATTTTCCAAACGGCCGACCGTAAAAAAATCCTGTGACGTCTTATATGCCGTCTCGGATGCCTCAGCAATCTCACCCAGCAGGTTATTTGCCATCTGGTCAACCGCAGACGCCTGAGTGGATGTCAAAACTCTGGCATTTAAATAACCGGCCGCGTCCTTATCTGACCGGTAGAAGATTTTCTCGATCATCTCCGGCACATAGCTCCAACACTCATCCTGCATGTCCTGGAGATACTTCTGCACCCGCTCCAGCGCTGCCACTTCTGCATAGTCTACATAGCCGGCTGCACGCTTCCGGGTGATTTCGTCGATGATCCGGCGCTCTGTCCGAAGGAAGAGAGCTCTGAGAAATAAGGTCAGATCTTTCGTTTCTGGCGGCCGTATCAGCTTAATCGCCATCTATGCTCTCCCCTTCCTGTTCCGGACTGCCGGTCATTTCCAATCCCGCCAGCGGGTCAGCCATCAACTTGCTGTTTGTGTATGTCTGCCCGTGGGCGGCTTCGATAGCCTCATCGGAAATCTTGCCGAAGATTCCCGTCTCCTCGCCCATTGCCTTAAGCTCCTGCTGAGCGGTGGCAGCGTCAATCAGATCGTTCTGGTACACAGACAGGATGGATGCCGTGTTCTGCTCCGTGATTTCCGCCTGCTCTTTTGCATCCGCAGTCTCCATCGGTGGAAACTGAATATCCAGATCATCTGGAATCATCCCCCAGGCAGACAACGCCATAATCGGCAACAGGCGCTCGATGATCGGCCGCAGATCGTTTTCCCTCAGGCCATCTATGTAATCATAGTAATTTTTCATGTCGGATTCGCCGGTAGAATTCAATCCGGCCGGAGAGCGGCCGAAGAGTTTTGTTACCGGTGTTCTGGCGGCGCCGGCGACATCCATCATAATCCTGTCATACACATCCGAAAGGCCGGTAAACGTATACTGCGTGTTATGGATTGCATCGCCTTTGTTGATGACACGCGTGCCAAAATTGCTCTCCATAATGGACTGAGCCGCCAGGGTATTCCAGAATCTCCTCTGCATTTCGGCGTTGGCCGTACCCAGCAGCTGATCCAGGCCGTCAGTCTCCATGTAATTGACATTGGCCCGGAAAGTAAGCGCTGCAATATTGGCCGCCACATTATCCCGCCGAACAATCTCATTGTAAATTGCCTCGATCTCGCTCTCGCCCCAATACACTTCCGTCACCTGTTCCAGCCAGGGCAACTCCCGGCCGATGAACCGGATGATCCGGCTGTGATGGACCCGGGCCACCATGTAGCCAGTGGTATCATCCCGGATCGTATAATACGCAGGCAGTCCAAAATCAGGGTCAGATGCATCTTTCACCAGCTCACCTTCCGGGTAAACGCCACTCCACCGGTCAAGGATCTGCAGTCCCAGGAAACTCCCCGGCAGCACCATGTTCAGGTCAAGGGGCTGGCTCAAATCGTCCTGGCCTTTCAGCAAGATCACGCCGACGGCGCCGCCATAGAGCCGCCCCCAGTACATCCCGTTCAGGATCTTTTTCCGGATCTGCGTCTTGCGCTCCAGCTTTGCCATCTGATCTATGTAATCTGGGGCAATGCCGCTCTTTATCTCGTACCATTTCCGGATCATGTCATTCGGGATGGTGGCCACTATGTTCTGTACAATCCAGTTGTCCCGATACAGGCTGGTCAGCAGCTCGTAATTCTGGGTCATCCGGGTCATGGGATAGGATGTGGCCTGCAGAAGATCCATTGTCCCAAAGCCGATACGGGCTGCCGGATTGGAAAAGGCGTCCATAGTGGTCACGGACGCCTTCTGAGTATTATTCAGTTTTTCTGCCCGTGTCCGGGTGCCTCTTCTTTTTCTCATGCCCCTATCCTCCATTTCGGCAATGCATTTATTCTATACCGGGCCGCATCCGGCCCATGATCTTTTTGCTTTACTGGTTTCTCTTCTCCCCGCTCAATCGCTTTATCATCCCAAACATAAGACTGCATCTCTGCGAGGAACCCCTTGCAATGATTCCGATTGATCCTCATTCTCCCGGATGCCAGCATCGTAGATACCTTGCGGATGCCATCCAGCACCTCATTATCGGCCTCTTTTACAACCCATCCCCGGCTCCTCAGCTCTGCAATAAAGCTGGCAGCCGACGGGTCAACAATAATCATGCACTGATCCTCCGGCCGGCTCCCCATGAACTCTACCATATCATCTGCATATTCCCGGTCCGTCTTCTGAGGCTTTCCAGACCGCTGCGCTTCTTCTGACCGGCTGTCCCAACGGTATTCCTGCTCAAACCAGATCGTTTCACCGTCATCCCAGGTGTCAAGGAATACACAGGGATTTGTTGTCCCGTAATCGACCGCAATCACCCTGGAAGCGGTGTGCTTGATATAGGACGGCAGGCTGTCATAGAGATTCTCGTCGGAAAGCATTGTGTAAATCAGGCCTTCCGCCACGGCCCACAAGCCTTTGATGTAGCGCAGGTAAAACACGCCGGCATATAAGCCGCGGTATCTGGCTTTTATCTCTTCCGACAGGCTCAGATTATCATCCATCGTAAAGTGCAGGTACAACAGATGCTTACTATCGCATTTGTCGATCCAATTTATTTTGAACCAGTGCATCGGCCCGCCTGGATTACAGTTAAACCAATACTTTGATCCAGTTACGGAGCAGCGTCCGGTGGCCTGATTGACAAAGGATTCTGGCATCAGCGCCACCTCATCAAAGAAGGCTCCCGCTGCCGTTATCCCCTGTACTAAATCCTGACTGCTCTCGTCCTTACCGCCAAAGATGTAGAAGTAGTTGGTGACCTGCCCGCGGCTGATCTCCACCAGGTTATCCGCACGCCGGTCCGTCACGTGATAGCCGCGGCTTCGCAGCATCAGCTTCAGCAGAAACAGGACGTTCCGGCGAAAGCTCCCAACCGTCTTTCCGGCCATAATGAAGTTCTGGCCATTGAAAGACTGCATAGCCCACATCACAAAAGACAAGGACATGCTTACCGTCTTTCCGGAACGGATCGCGCCGTCTGCGATAATGCCGTCATAATCTTTGACCGGGCTGGCCGGAAGCCACCAGGTAAGCACCTGCTTCTGCTTCCGGGAAAACGGCTGAAATTGAAATATCTGTACTTTTGCCAGGACGCCGCGTTTCTTCTTCAGCTCCTGGAGCTGCCCCCGCAAGCCAGCGATCCAATCATTCATTGTCATCTGCATCCCTCCACAAATCGCCTGCCTGGGCATTCAGCGCCTCCAGGAAACCATCATCCTCGATCTCGGCGTCCTGGCCGCCGACTTTCAGGGAGGCCAGCTCTACCTTGGCCATCTCGATCTCCAGGCGTGCATCGTCAAACCCAAACTTGTGCAGCGCCTCAATGGCCCGTTGCTTCCGCCCTTGAACGCGAGTCAAGGCGTCCTCGATGGCCTGGATCTGGCCCAACTTGCCCTGGAATTCTTTCAAATCGGTCTCATGGCCTTTTTCAATTCCAGATTTCCGGCTGACCATTGTCATACCCTCAGCAAGCTCTCCGCTGTCATAGTATTCTTCTGCTTTCCGCAGGTCTTCGATCCGACGGAGCATCCGGTATTCCCGGACCGTCAGAAGCCGGATTTCCTGCAAAAGGAGCTGCTCCTTATCCGCCGGCACGGCATCTGCCAGGCGCTGCTCCTCTGGATTCAGGCAATCAAAAAGGAGAGTCTCAAACTCTCCTGTAGTAACTGCATTCTTGTTTCCGATCGGTGCGGCGCCTCCAGCATTGCCCACTGCGTTCTGATTGCCGGGCTGACCGCCCTTCCTGGTTGTAACTTTTTGCTTTTTCGGTTGCGACCTGTCTTTCTTTTGGTTGCAACCTTCTTTTTTCCAATAACGGGCCGCCCAAGATTTCACCGCCGAGAGGCTCACCCCATATTTTGCCGCGATCTCTTTATATTTCAAACCATTCTGGTAATCATCAAAAGCCTGCTGTACTACCTCATTCAACCATCACCACCTCTCATTCGTGTTTGTTTTTGTTCACACTTATAGATCATTTATTTTTAATTATATCTTCTAATTTGTTAATATCGTAATCATACAATTCTTTATATACTTTTGTCTTTGTTTCGTTAATAAGTTCAAAAATTTTATTTGAGATTTCCCCATCATAATGTGATTTTTCATATTCGTTTAAAATTTGATCATGGTTTTCTTGAATCAGTCCCCATACAGATTTTTTTAATTCATCGCTAAATAAGATAAGCGTAGGAAATACCAGTCGCTTATATCTATTAAATATATTTTTAATATCGCGAATGTCTTCCAAAAATCTTTCTTGTCCTACACCGTCTTTGGTTATGACACTTTCGACAGAGTCGAAATAATCATCTATCGTATTTAGTAATCTTTCTCTAATTAGGGCATCATACCAAGCATAATGTACTTGCTCTTTAATTCGTTTATCTTCTTTTTCCCGAAACTCTTTCTTATCTCGGAAGAAAAAATATATCACCAATGCTAAGTTTAAAACTGCAGCAATTGCTTCGACAGCTCCAACTCCACTATCAAACATATCACAAAAAGCATTCCCAGGGCTAGCTATTGATAGCATCATAAATTCCCTCTTCTATATCGTTAACAAGTGTTTTTTTTAGAGTTTCTCCATTTTCTCCTAAAAAATTATACTTTTCTTTGAACTTTTCTTTTCCTAGAAAAATCACACTATCTGAAAAAAGTCCTCCAAAAAAAGAACTATTTATTGCCAATGTATCATTGGGAATATAAATTGTATATTTTTTTTCATCTCTATCTTTTTCATCCAGTTTTAACTTATTCCGAACCTCAATCCCATGATCACGGCCTGAATACATCTTGGATTTCGGCTTTCTGTATGCTTGTAATTTAATTATATCCACTGTTGCTCTTCTCCTTTTTAAACATATTCATCCAAATATTTTTGATCCAAATAAAATTTCATCGCAATAATTGTACCCGGGAAATAATTTTTTAATAATTTTACGTTGTCTTCGGCCCTTTGATATATATTATTGTCCTTATTGAAGGCTATGATTTTCCGTTCTCTATTTCCCATAATATCGTCATTAAAACTTTTCTTAGTTAACCTATACTTTTCATCAAATTTAATCCATGTATGTCCTGATACAATAATAAGTTCAGGCTTGATACCGTGTCTAGTTTGTCCCAAACGATAAAAAGTATCCATTAATCTAATTGTCCCTATTCCTCTATTACGATATCCAGAACGATTTTTGTCTCTTAATCTGCTTATACCTTCCTGTAAAGAAAAAACCGTATACATCGTTTCTTGATTCCATTCATTGCAAAATTCCCTTTTATGAATTTCCAACATCTTTTCTAATTTTTCTTGAGTTTCAGGCGTTGTTTTAGGATTAGATAATTGCTCATATATTGAATCGCCAAAATTAAAAATTGTCAACTGAATTTCTCCGCATTCAAACTCCTCTCTTATTTGATAGTGTCCTAATGCATACCATACAGATTTTTCTCCTCCATGCTTTTCACAATTATCTAATATTTCTCCAAACATTGATGCTAAATAATTTTCTCCGTTTTCTGTTAATATATATTGCTGTGTTTTAAGACATTTATTAAAATAGTTTGTTAACATAGTTGCAACTTGTCCTGAATTTTGTGTTTCTGTAGTTCCTGACACAAGTTTAAAGCGAATCATATTATCACAGTTTATCGCCTTGTTAATATTTAAATGTTTCACAAGGCCACTGGCAATAAAAATTTCCTTTGTATATTGATCATCTGGATAATTGCCAGATATTATTAATTCGCTGCCTAGCGATTTGTGAAATGATTTGGCGGCTAAAACAACCGCATCCATTACCGTACTTGCTGCGATGCCAAGTCTGCTACACCTAGAATGATCAAATATAATTTCTTTAATATCTAATTTTGTACCACAATAAAATATCCTTTTCAATACGTCAATAACTTCATCAGCATTTTGGGACATTGAAAAATCATTGGGAATTTCAATTTGTACTTTTCCACCCATTTTTATTAATATGTAATCAGACACAGTTTTAGTATAAAAATTTTTTTCTTTCAAGATTTGGCTAGTTAAAACACTATAAATAGTATCCTTGCTCTTACGTGTATGCTTACAGTTACGCTTATTTTTACGCTGTAAGTTTCTCATAGTTTTACGCAATTTTGTTTTGTGAAATTTTTCTTTTTTTTTCTTCCATTTCATAATTTTCTCCTATTGATTTTTATATTATACCCCAAAAAACGACAAAAGAAAAGCCCCCGCCGACCGGCGGGGACCCATCCTAGGAGAATAATGCTTCAATCCACGCCCCTCACGGGGCGCCAGGGGAGAAAAGTATGAAACGTCATCCTTTCCACTACTTCCAGTTTATACTATAACATTTTAAAAACGAACATTGCGAACAAAACGAACAAACTTTAATTTTCTTCCATAAATCTTTGGAACTCTACACGTACACCATCCGCAGTGGCTTTTCTCCCCATCTTTACCGCTACCTCCGCCCACGTCATCTCCTCAAAAATCTTATACCGGATGATCCGCTGCATCCTCTGGGGGATCGTGAGCATCCACGCCTCAACCTGCAGCTTGATGGCCTGTGCTGCGGCTTTACGCTCTTCCAAAATCTGCTCCTGCACCTCCAGGCCGCGCGGATCACTTACCGCGGAATAGGATAATCCCTCAACGTGGAAGTTCACGGGCGTGTACGGGAAATCATGAGATGACCCCTTTACAATATCCTGCTCGATCCGCTTTCGCATCTGCTTGATCTTCCGGATATCCTCTTCCGTCTCTTTGACCAGCTCACAGGCATCTATGTACTGGTATAAAATCTGCTTGTCCACCGGCATCACCTCCCGCTCTACTTGCTGTCTGTTTTATGGATCACCACACCCGCCTTGTCTTTTTATCCTTAATCCGGACGCGTCCTACAATCTCCAGGTCCACAATATCGGCAAGGTCTTTTATTGTCTGCAGATACCATCCAATCTTATCCGGCTGCTGATCTGCTTCCCGGATCGCCTCGCCGGCGGTTGGATCCGAATAACCTTCTTTGTTTCTCATAGCATTCACCCCTCTTTTTCTAAATGTCAGTTTTGAATAAAATCAAATTGTCCGTTTCAATCAATCCCATCTTCCACTCCCTCCAAATTCTCATCTGCAAGAGCCTGACCGCAATTTGAGCAATTATTTAATATGCACCCAAATGTCGAATCGTTATATTTTGTTTTTTGGATTTTCCCACATGACGGGCACTTATAATGTGTGTGGTCAGGGCAAGAATCCTCAACACATTTCTTTGGAGTCTGCTTCTCCACAGCTTCCCGGCATTCTTCTACAGTTCCGATTTTGCTATATAAGAGCCACTCGTCAATGATTTTAGCCAATTCTTCCTTTTCTGCCATATTGACTATAGACGCCAATTCTTTGCATTCTTCCACGGTACCGATCTCCTGGTACTGCTCCAGCTCATCACACATATTCTCGTACGCTTCTCTATTTGTCATGATTGATTATCACGCCCTTCCATCAAATCTTAATTTTCTCCACTAGCTCCAGCTGCCAAATTCAATTTCCTTTTGCGCGCCGTCCTCATCTCCACTACCGGGCAAAGCTCCGTATAGCAATATGCCGGCATCGTGGCGCTCCAGGTCTTTGGCGTAGGACTGCTTGCCATCACCTCCAGATCGGCCTGGTGCGCGATCTCGCTCCGGTTTTTATGCCGGTTTAGTTCCCGTTTCTGCCTGCTGTTCACGGGCTTGTCCTCCCCTCGTCTTGATTTCCTGATACGGTTTCCAGTTTTATGTAAATCCCAGGAATTTCTGCCCAGTATTTTTCAATCACCTCGCTGGCCACCTGAGCGTCATCCTTCCAGAATCTTAGTTCTGTCATCACATCCTTGAGCATTTTTACCAGATTGTCTGTATCTGGCCTGCTGATCCGGTACTCCCCGTCGTGGTGTTTTCCTCTGGGGAAGCACCACCAGGTCGTAAGCCGGACCGCTCCTTCCAGCGGCTGACTCATCCGATATTGTCCCAGATAATCCCTCAGCTTTTGTCTGGCTGCTACCAATTCCGCCGGCTCATAAAATACTGGCTTTCCATTCACTACACGTACCTGTTTTTCCTGGTAGGTGCAGGTAGGCGGGATCATCGGCATAAAAAATTTCTTAACCATCATAGTCCACTCCTCGCCATGTACCAGTATCAGAATCGTACTTGATATATTTTCCCTGTACCAGCTTATCAAAGACATACATCAAAAGCCCTGGCCGCTCTGAAATCCATTTAAGGATCTCATCCTGCTTATGATCATATTCTTGTCCAGGCTGAGTCTTCCTGAGCGGCGGCATATTATAAGCAACAAACAGACGTTTGTCTCTTGGTTTCTTCGTAGCCATTTCTCTGATCCCCTTTCCTATCCTCCGTCCCTTGTTACGGGGAGGGGGGAAGGGAACGGGCGGGCTCTGCTTTCAGCCCGTCCATTCCTACCCCCGTAACCACCGCAAGGGGGGAACTATTTTTTATGATATATAATAAGCCTTCCCCGCACTCCGGGAAAGGCTGAAAAGTATGTCTTTCCCGCACTCTCCGCTTTTGACGGGGAGGACTGAAATTCAGTCTTTCCCGCACTGTTGTCTCTCGCGGGGAAGACTTAGATTTCAGACTTTCCCGCTGCTTACCCTATGACGGGGAAGACTAAATTTTCAGTGTTCCCCGCACAATTCACTCTGGCGGGGATGTCTTAACTCTCAGTCTTTCCCGCACTGGATTTTTTGTGGATAACTCCATCCTCAATGACATATTCCCCGTGTTCTTTCACCCGATCCCGGACCGACCGCTCTGCAATTCCGAGGTAATTGGCCACCTCTTTTACCGCCGGTGCCGACCCGAAGCAAGCATTTTCTACGGCCTCCTCCAAGGCTTTTCGACGTTCGTCCTTCCGGTTCTCGGCATTCTTTTTGTTTTTAGCCGTGCCCTTTTTCCAGGGCGGAAGCTCGGTCTCTGGCTGGATATTACCCAGCACACCTACCTGATCGACCCGGTGGCATGGATAGTCAAACCAGAGGTTCACCGCGGGGAATTTCGGGAATTCTCTCAGGGTTCCCTCAATCCGCCAGGCAGTCCGGCCCTTTACTTTCTGTTTGGCCTCCTCCACCATCCGGCTCAGGGCCTTGTACTGCCACTTGTCCAGTTTATCCTTACAATATTCCAGCATCTGATAGCTGCTGCACAGGTCGTCCTGAGACAGGTCCTCTTCCCACTTAAAATGAGCATCCAGGTACTGTCTGCAGGCCGCACAGACGGCCTTGTTCTCTTCCTGCTTCAGGATTTCTTCCGTTAGTTCCAGCTCGATCATGTCCAGCATAGCGTCCGGATCCCTGGCAAACACGCCGGAGCCACTGGCACGGTCCATGCTCTTTTTCCCGCCCTGGGCGCCCTTGCTGTGGTGATGGCAGTAGATTACGGCCGTTCTAAGCTCATTGCAGATCAGGTCAAACTGGTTGCAGAAATTGGCCATCTGGTCGGCACTGTTTTCGTCACCGGTGATAACCTTGTAAATGGGGTCTATGATCACCGCAATATAGTTCTTTTTGGCTGCCCTGCGGATCAGCATCGGCGCCAGTTTGTCCATTGGCCGGGATTTCCCTCTTAGATTCCAGATGTCGATATTGGAAAGGTTCTCCGGCCGTATTCCTAAGGCACGGTACACATCCTGGAACCGGTGGAGGCAGCTGGCCCGATCCAGCTCCAGATTGACGTATAAGACCCGCCCCTGGGAGCACGGCCAGGACAGCCAGTTTCTCCCCTCAGCGATGGCGATACACAGCTCAATGAGGGCAAAGGACTTTCCGGCCTTGGAAGGTCCTGCCAGAAGCAATTTGTGGCCCTGGCGTAGCACCCCGCTGATCAGCGGCGGGGACAGCTCCGGCATATGGTCCCAGACTTCCTGCAGACTCTCCGGATCCGGAAGGTCATCATGGATGCTTTCGATCCACTCCTTCCATTCCGACCAGCTTTCCTTCCCGATATTGGTGTCTACTAAAAATTGTTTTCCGCCATCTCGGATCACGCCGGGCATCCGGGACAATCGGGAAGGGTTCCGATTTTGCCGGTCAATATCCAGGCCATTCTTCCGGCAGATGTCATACAGGTAGTCCACCCTTTTCCGGTACTCTTCATAGCTGCCTGCATCGATGTGGACGATTGCGTGCAGGCTCTTTTTCCCAGAATGCACCAGGCACGCCACAGGCAGCTCCAGCTCCCGGATCAAGGCGTTCTGCTTTTCAATCTCCATGCTGTCCGATTCTACCAGGGCATACCGGAAATCGGTCACGTTCTCATTTTTGATTCCATTGCCGTCCAAGGGATTAAACCGGATCCAGGCGCCTACCTTGGGGTTATAATCCCCCAACACACTGCCAATATCTCCGTTACAGTGGGACAGTTGCTCAATGAGCTGCCCGGCCGTACGGCTCCAGTCTCCCTTCGTCGGCATATATTTTCCGTCTTTTTCAAAACTGGTTGTCACATATCCCACGTTTTCCGTTGAATCAAACAGGACTTCCAGATACCGGATCAGCTCCTGGGCTGGGTCCCATTTCTCCGGCGGATCGATCTCTCTTCCTTCCACCCAGTTGCTGTCCACAATCACACCTTCCTCCTGGATGGCGTCATCCCAGCCCAGGGCATGGCCCGGATCATAGGGCGGCGTCCACCCCTGATCCCTGGCCAGCTGTACGATCGTCCCACCGGTCACCGGGCTGGACATAGTGCTCCCACGAAATCCGTCCCATTTTCTCCGGCATTCCCCTGTATGGTACCGGGCAGGATCTCTCTGGCTCCATGCATCCCAAACCTCTGGGCCATAGCCTTCGTACTGCAGGGCCATTCCCACGTTGATCCAGTCCTGATAAGACAGTTCCGCCGGCTCGATATGGTCCAGGATCTGGATCAGGTCATATTGGTCGTTCTTCATTGTTTCTCTCCTTTATCGGTCCGGGACATATTCCTGGGGGATGATCCCTCTTGGCGCCCCTTTCCACCCGCCGGCAGCAATCCGGTCAATCATGTTTTTGGCAGCCTCAAAACTCCAACTGCCCACATGCTGGAACCCATACATTTCCAGACGGCGGATCTGTTTTGGTGTCGACAGTCCTTCCTGCTTCCGTTTTTCTAGACGCTCCAGCAGTTTCGATGCCTTTCCCGCGCTGTCGATCTCATCCGGCAGGATCCCCAGCTTTTCCAGGGTTGTCTTCTGCTTGTCTGACGGCGGCGCCATCTCCCAGCCGAACGCAGGGACATATCCGGACAAATCCTCTGCCTGGATGCTCATCTCAAACTGTAGCGGATCCACCAGGGCCCGCTTTCTCCGCTTCATCTCCGACAGCTTTTTGGCCAGGGCCTCTTCCCTCTGAGCCACTACATCGGCTGCAGCGGTCTTTTCCGCTTCTTCCAGATCAACAGGACAGCCGGCAGCCTCTTCCAGGTTTTCCGTCATCTTTTTCGCCACCTCATCGCTCTCGCAGATCAGGGAAGCCGGATGGCACAGCTCATGCCGCTCCGTATGCCACAGAAAATCCAACAGAAGCAGATGATCCTTACCAGGCGCCAGCCGGGTACCTCTGCCAACCATCTGGCAGTACAGGCTCCGCACCTTAGTCGGCCGCAGCACTACGATGCAGTCTACGGATGGACAGTCCCATCCCTCTGTCAGCAACATGGAATTGCAAAGGACGTTGTAACGGCCGGCTTCAAAATCTGTCAACACCTCCGCCCGGTCCCCGCTTTCCCCATTGACTTCTGCAGCCTGAAATCCTGCCTCATTTAAAATATCCCTGAACTTCTGGGACGTCTTAATTAGGGGCAGGAATACCACGGTCTTCCGGTCCCTGCAGTACCGGCCCATTTCCTCCGCGATCTGGTGCAGATACGGATCCAGGGCAGTGCTGATCTCCCCCGCTTTAAAGTCCCCGGCCTGGATCCCTACACCGGATAAGTCCAGTTTCAGCGGGATCGTCAGGGCCTTGATAGGGGAAAGATACCCCTCCCGGATCGCCTTAGGAAGGGTATATTCATAAGCCAGACTTTCAAAGTATTCTCCGAGGTTCCGCATATCTCCCCGATCCGGCGTGGCTGTTACCCCTAAAACCCTTGCGTTAGGGAAATGCTCCAGCACCCTCTGGTAGCCATCTGACAGGCAGTGATGGGCCTCGTCAATGATGACGATATCAAAATAGTCTTCCGAAAATCGCTTCAGACGGGACTGCCTCATAAAGGACTGGACGGATCCCACCACTACCCGGTACCAGCTTCCCAGGCAGGTCTGGTCTGCCTTCTCTGTCGCGCACCGCAGCCCGGTCGCCTTGTGCAGTTTATCAGCCGCCTGTTCCAAAAGCTCCCCGCGGTGGGCCAGGATCAGAACCCGGTCCCCCTGGCGCACACATTCCTCAATTACCTTGGCAAACACAATCGTTTTACCGCAGCCGGTGGGAAGGACCAGGAGGGTATGCAGGGTGCCTGCTTCCCACTGACGAAATACCGCTTGCTTCGCTTCCTCTTGATAGGGTCTCAGTTCCATTAAAATTTACCTGCCACAAACTTTTTGGGTTCATACGGGAGGTATTTTGCCACCTGGTTATTTTTCCGAACCTTCCCGTTCTTGTCTGTATACTCGTGAACTTCAATCTCTACTTTCCCGCTTGAAGTGGGCACTGCCGCCCAGTTGGGACGCAGGGGCTCCCCTTTTTTCTTCTGTCCAATCGAAAGGAAGAACTGGCTTAACCGCCATTCCGCCTTGGAATTTAAGTATAGGGTATCGAATACCCTGCAGTCGTTTCCGGTCTCCGGATTGCGAATCAATAATGTCAGATTGGCGCAGTTACAGGCAGCCATCCTGTCGCTTCCGGCATACCGCCCCCGCTCCATGCTCTCCACCGTATAATCATAAGTTCCCTCCGGCAGGAGCTCAAACTCCTGCCCTTCATTTTCAATCTGGTCATCCCAGCCCAACTCTTTTCCTAAATCTTCATTCATTCTGCGTTACCTCCTATTTTTTCAAAATGGGATCTTCTCTTTTTCTTTCATTTCCCGGATCACGCCATAGACCTGATCCCAGGCTGTTATCAGAACCGCATTGGTAAAACCCGGTTCATATACGTCATATTTTTCAATGGGGACATCTGCGGTAAAATACCCTCTGTAGGCCACCGCATTCTGAATATCCCATTCATCCACCCCATTTGCCTCCATCAGGTCCCGCAAGGCTTTGGGGATATTCTCCGGCAGCGACCGAGGGATGGAAGCTGGCGGAGCCTCTTTATTTGCGGGTGGCTGATCCATTTCCTGCTTGGGCGGTTTGGGCGGAACCTCCTGCTCTGTTGTCATTGTCTCCTGGTGCATAAAAGGCGGAAGTTCTGGCTCCGGGGCGGCTTCTGTGTGTATGTTTGTGCTTGCCTCCTGCATTTTTGATTTCTCCCTCTGGAGGGTTATCTGTTCTATCGTCTGTCCTGCAGCCGGTTCTGCGGCTTCTTCTCTCTGTTTTGTCCGGGACCCTGATGCCGGTTCTATGATGTGGGCAATCTCCCCATAATCAAACGGCAGCTCTTCCGGCAGACCATACCGGTTTTTGGCATCCCAGCAGGGATGGTGGGCTGTATACATGACCCGTTTCCCTCCCTGTGCCTTGTTCTTTCCCTTCTGCACGCCCTGACCGTCTACGTTGACCACAAATGTTTTATAGTTGGCAAACAGGACCATGTCTGCCCATTCTTTTACCATAGGAGCCGTCTGCTTCGTCAGCTTCATCTCCCACCGGTCGTAGGATCCCATCTCGTCCGGCTGCTCAAATTTCCGCATCTTCGCATGGGCAGTCATAACAACATTAGTTCCGTTCTGTACAACTTCTTCCAAAAGGTTTAAAAGGCGCCCGAATTCTTCCTGTACATATACGTACCCCTTCCCATAACCAAAATCCTCCACGCCGTTTTTCTGATATTTGGCGCAGACATGGGCGATGCAGGACATCTCTGCCCAGTCTGCCGTATCAATGACCAGGGTCCGGCACAGCTCCGGGTGGGCTTTCACACTGGCGACCTGGTTTAACAGCATAGTCCAGCTGCTGGCCGGTTCAAAGCGGGCCACGTCCAGGTCCTTGGTGCTCCCCTCTGTGTCAATAAACACCGGTTCCGGGAACTGTGACGCAAAGGTACTCTTTCCGATTCCTTCCGGTCCATAGACGACCACTTTCTTGGCCCCCGATATCTTGCCTCTGATAATCCTCATTAAAACATCCCTGCCTTCCATCGTTTGCTCTGCCCTGCAGCTTCGTCCGGTTCCGGAGGTTCCTGTCCGGCCACATATCCATCGCTGATCAGTATGCTGCATTCGTCTCCTGTACTGACACGGGTTGCGATCGCTTGCAGCCCTTCTGCCTCCAGCCACTCGCCGAACTCCCTCAGGGTGTTCAGATCCATCTGTTCCAGCTTGTCCAACAGGACAAAACCACACTTAGGATTCAGCTTCCGGACAATGGCCGTTGCTACCTTTAACCGATCGGAACCAGACATGTTGTCCCATTTCTGTCCCTGATAGACCAGTTCCCCGTCCATGATGCTAAGATCCGGCAGGGGAAGAGGGGCTGTCTTTAACAGGTCTGTCTTGTCCTTCCGGGTTTCCTCCAGGGCTTTGGTCAAAAGGTCATACTGACGGCGGTATTCTTTGGCGTCCTCCTCTGCCTTTTCCTTGTCCAGATTTGCCCGGACTTTCCGGTTGATTTCTTCGATGTTCACAATGCTGTCTTCCAGCTCTGCTGTGGACTGATCGATCAGCCCCTGGGCATCCATCCGGGCGATCTTCAAATCCGACTCCAGCTGTGCCTGTTTCTGCAAAAGTTCCTGGATCTTTGCGTTCACAGACTGGTAATCCTGTTCGATCTGGTGGAGCTTCTGACGTTTTCTCTGGTTTTCCCCATTCTTTGCCAGGATCTCCTGCTGCTGCCGGATCAGCTCCATCGGGGATATCAGTTCTCTCGGCGCCTCCGGATAATAGGGCTGCTCCTTGGCATATTTCTCTTTCTGATCTGCGACCCGGCCAATAGCCAGCCGCTCATTATACTGTTCCTTTTCCTGCCGGTCCAACGCTTCCAGCCGGTCCTCCACACCGATAATCTTTAACAGGATCCGGGCCTTTTCCTTCCCGGGAGCCTCCATGAATTGGGGGAGGTCCAGGGCAAGCTGCTCCACGAACTCATTTAGGAGCTGCTGGCCGCCCTTGTTTCCGGATGGGTCTATGACCTTTAAATCACTGTTCTTGCCCTTCCGTTCCACGACCAGGCCGTTATTCATTACAATATGTAAGTTGGGCGGGACGACGGAACCCTCCCGCTGGGGCTGGGAGGGCCGGAAACGGTCCCCGCCCAGTGCCCAGGCAATGGCATCTAATACAGAGGTCTTGCCTTGCCTATTGTTGCCGCCGATAATCGTCAAGCCATCCGCTGCCGGCTCCAGCCGAACCGCCTTAACCCGTTTGACGTTCTCAATTTCCAGCTTGTTAATTTTCATACTCATCCGGCTCACTCTCCTTTCCGCATGTTCCGAAGACCTCGCGCAGCAGTTCTTCTGCCGTCGGATCCGGTCTGCCTAAATATTCCGCTGCAAAATTTTTGGCATGTTTGCTGGCAAAGTCAATCAGTTCATCTGCATCAGACAATCCCCGCAGTTGACTCCGGGCGGCAATCGTTGCCAGAATCTGAGCAGCTCCGTATAGAGTAACTGGCACAGGCCCGGCAATCGAAACGTTTTCCTTCCTGGTCTTCGGATCCTGTTCCCAGGTGACATGTGCCGATGCATCCATGCAGCCTTCATAAAATTCCTCAAAATTCATTGACATTTCCTCCTATTTCCCTTTACAATAAGGGTGTGTGATTGTGTTTGGGCCTTTTGCGGTGGCCACCGCTTAGGCCCGTTTTTTATTGTTACTTTCATATTCCCATCACGACTGCTATCATCTGTCCGAACATGTAGACATTCGCCACCATCATGGCAACATTTAAGGCTACCATCCAGCTATGATAGCGATGGCGTTCTGCCAGCCTGCCCCTTAACCGGGCATTTTCTCTTTCTAGCTCATCATAGGTGGGACCCTCAAACTCGTGGATTGCCTGCATCATTCTCATCCTCCTTTTTTCTTACCCGCATGTTACTACAGACAGCGGGAAAATCTCATAAAAACCATTTTTTCTTAGCCCTGCCCTGACAGCTCCCGGACTGATCTTTATATCATGATAGGTGCCCAGCAGCCACATGGCGTTAATGGCATCTTGTTCCGTCTCCATCACGCTTGTCCCGTAATTACTTGTTACTTCATACCTTTTCATCTGCACCCTCTCCCTATAAAGCTCCGGCCCTTTCCACAAATTTCATTTCTTTTCCTGTCAGTTCCAACAGAATCAAGAGTTTTTCCAGAGTGATCTTCCCTGGGTTGTCTTTCTTTTCTGTCAGAGTTGTTGTAGAGATTCCCAGATACCGGGATAGTTCTGATTCATTGAAATCATTGCGAATCTTTGCCTCTTCGATCAGCACCCGGACATCATCTTTCTGGCGCTGATCGGTGTTCTTTTTCTTCACGGCCTCACCTCCTTTTTTCACCTGGTTATGGTTTTCTCCCTCGCTTCACAAGGCTGTGTTATAATTACTCCAAAAGGAGGTGAGAAATAATGCATACCACTGAAAAGAAAATTTTGCTTGAAGTCTACGAAAACTTTTCTAAAAACCATTCTTATGAGCATACCATCAGACTAAGCGGTTTTGACGGAACCATTTTAGCTAATTATCGAGACGCTTTCAGAAATTTGGAATTACAAGGTTTTCTAATCCTTCATTTTGACAACCAGTCCACCGTGAAAGACTGGGAATCTTGCCTTGAATATCCCTGCGAAATTACTCCAGCGGGGATTGAGGCAGCCGTGAAGGAAAAACAAAGGTGACAATCGCGGCACTTTTTCCAAAGTCGAAACGCAGGCCACTCCACCACTGGGAAATCTGTTCAGGAGTGGCCTCCTCAAAGATTTCTTTTATTCTGGCACACATAGCCAAAGTGTTTTCTTTTGCTCCCACATTCCCGTCGATTGCTCGTAAGATATGGTCGCGAGGATTCTCTATTTTTTTCACCATCTCACCCCCTCTCATCTTCTGCAAAATACTCCACCGGCACATCAAAATACTTAGCCAGAATCAGCAGCTTGTCGAACTTGGGTTTACTTCGGCCGGTTTTCCAATCAGAAAAAGTCGACTTGGTAATACCTGTTTCTTCTGCTACTCTGTAATCTGTTACACCTTTTTTATCTCTTAAAAGGCAATATTTTTCATACACTTAATTTTCTCCTTTCCGAACTTTTCTATTGATTTTAGTTCGGAAATCAGTTATAATACATTTACCAGATATAAAATAACTACAGCAACTGACTGTTTTGATTTCCGAACCTGCAATAAGTATAAAACGGATTTCAGAACTTGTTAATAGCTTTTGTACGGATTTCAAAACTTTCTTCGAGGTGGCCTATGTACGAAATTTATTGCAAGTTAAGAGACGCTAAAGGCGTTAAAGATTCTGATGTAGTAAAAGCAACTGGAATCACAAAATCAACTTTTTCTGATTGGAAGAGTGGACGAAGCAAACCCAAAAATGAAAAATTGCAAAAAATTGCTGATTATTTTGGTGTATCTGTAGAATATCTCATGACCGGCGAAACTTCCTCAGAAAAAGAAGGAATCACCCTCACTCGCCGGGATGAACGTGATATCGAGAAGATATTAGACCAGACTAGAGAGCATCTGCTCTCTCAAGAAGGCCTCATGTTTGATGGGCAGCCCGCCTCTCCGGAGGCCGTTGAATCCATCTTATCTGCTATGCAAGTGGGAATGGAATTGGCAAAGAAAAAAAATAAAGAGAAGTATACACCAAAGAAATACAAAAAGGACTGATGTGCCTATGGATATAAAGAAAAAAGCGGATTCCCTGGTGCGAAAGTTCCAAACACGCAATCCGTTTGAAATTATCCAGGGGCTAAATGTAATACTCGTATTTGCTCCGCTGGTAAACACTAGGGCCTTTTATCAGTATTTTCAGCGGAACAACATTATCTATATAGATGAAAGCCTTACTAAGCAGGAACAAGCCTTTGAATGCGCCCATGAAATGGGGCACATGTTTCTTCATAAAAAGGCAAATGCAATTTTTATGGATACAAGGACAAATTTTAATTCAGATAAATTTGAACTTGAGGCTGATATATTCGCTATGGATCTATTGGTGGGGGATGATGTTCTATCAGAATACTCCTCTTATAATACCGAGCAACTGACACGTTTATTAGGATACGAGAAACGATTAATTGAATTGCGTTTAAGGTAACGATGAAATTAATCAATATGAACCACTGCAGAAAATTTAATGAGGGAACTGTTATGTTTTGGAAATTATTTATCAAAAACGACAAACACGAACGTTCTGCGGAATTTACCCGTGAAAGCATTGAGGAAAACCGTGTAGATGAGAAGAATGAAATTGATCCTGATTATAGAATGACAGTTTTTCTTTCTCTCTTTGAAAAACCCCCCAGAAAGAGAAAGGGAAATTTTCCTGCCTATATCACTTATGAACTCGGCATAATCAATACAGAACAATATTTTGACGAATTGTGTGAAAAGCAATTTATTGAGCCGGCTCCAAAAAACAGCGTTCTTGCTCTTCTGAAAGTGTCGGAACTTAAGGAAATTCTGGAAAATAACGACCTTAAAAAAACTGGAAATAAGCCTATTCTTGTAGAAAGAATTTTAAACGAAGCAGACTTGAGCCAGATACAAATATTAACAGAATCATACTATTCTCTGTCACAAAAAGGGCTTAATTTTCTCAAATCTCATAATGATTTTATAAGAATAAGGCAAAATTCTCAATGGGGAATCGGGATTAACGAATATATTCAAATGAAAGATATATCAAATGGTACTAAAACGTTTGATGATATTGTATTGTCTTTGCTCAACCAAAAATTGATAGCTATTAAAAAGAAACGTTTTGATTTAAGTCAATATGAGTATCATCGACTCCATGAAATATATCTTAGCATTTACCAGCTCTTACAAGATAGACGGGAACCTCAAAATGCTATTAAACCTTTATTATCCTCTCTCTTGCTTTCTGTAAGTGGATGTGAAAATTATTGGCTTATAGGATACAAGCACGGCCTGAGGTTAAAAAATGTGGAAGTTTTAAAAAACTATGTTCCAATACATGTCAACGAGTTCGTCGCTATGAATATAATAGGGCTTAAAGATTATTATTCCGAGCAAGCCGCCTCGGATATTTACCACAGCTTTATCGGCCCGTTCAATCTTTGTACATTAGAAATGTTTGGGGAAATAACCAAAAAACTTTTTATCTCGACTACTACTCCTGATTTAAGCCAATATGACGAAATCATTAAAAAAGAATTTATTAAAAAGCTAAAATAAGTTTAATATATATAATATCCTTACCCGGGCAGCCGGGGGACGTGCTCCAACCCGTTCCGAGATCCTGCGGAAAGGGGTGGTAATTATGAGTACATATGAAGAAATGCAAATTCTACTGACATTTGCTTTACTCGTAGTTGCGATTCTAACTTATACCCATAAAAAATAGCCGTCCTGCCCTGGAAAGCTGACGACTATTTTTTTAATTTCATCTCGCCGGGACGGGTAGCGTGCACCTACCCACCGACTGTCCTGTTAAGTATATTATAGCCCCTATTTGGGGCAATGTCAAATACAAAAACCGGCCTCTGCGCCAACAGAGACCGGCCTCACATACCCCTAAAGATATGCACTATAACCACAGATATATTGTATCATCTTTGGGGGCAGCCCGCAACACGGAACATACGTTTGCTGGCTGTTATTTTTATACTCAAATTAAAGGAGGAAAATAGCTATGAGTAAGACCCCAAAGAAATCAAAAGGGAAATTGCCCTCAAACAACTATCGGGTACAGGTATACGATTATACAGACGACTTAGGGAAACGGCATTACAAGTCGTTTACGGCTCCAACAAAAAAAGAAGCCAGGCTGAAGGCTGAGCAATGGAAACTATCGCGGCAACGGCGCTCAAGCGATGTAGAAGACCTTACAATCAAAGAGGCTGTAAGGCGTTACATAGATATCAAATCAGCGGCCCTGAGCCCGTCAACAGTCACGGCCTATGAAAAGAATTACCAGAATCATTTTGCGGGAAATTTTGGCATGAAAAAGTTATGGGATGCCGAAAGTCCGGATGTCCAGCTCTGGATCAGCGAGCTGCTACGGAAGGGACTCTCCCCAAAATCAATCCGGAATATCTATGGTCTCTTTTCTGCTACCCTGGATATGTTCGCTCCAACTCACATAATCAAAGTAACTCTTCCGGCAAAGCAAAAGCCCGACCTGTATTGCCCCAGTGACGAAGATATCAAAATCCTCTTAAAATCCATTGAAGGGACAGAGCTTGAACTTGCTGTGCTCCTGGCTGCCTTTGGGCCCCTGCGCCGCGGAGAAATCTGCGCCCTGGAGAGCACCGACATCAAAGGAAATATTGTGACTGTGAGCAAAAGCAAGGTAAGGGGGCCTGAAGGCGTCTGGCATACCAAGCAGCCCAAAACATACGGGAGCTATCGAGAAATAGAGTTTCCGGATTTTGTGATCCAGAAACTTGCTAGCCGTAAAGGTGCGATTATCCATGTCACGCCGGACAGGCTGAGCAATATGTTCCGGCAGGCTCTTTTAAAAACCGGCCTGCCACATTTCCGGTTTCACGATCTCCGGCACTATGCGGCATCCATCATGCACGCCATAGGTGTGCCCGATCAGTACATCCTACAGCGCGGAGGCTGGTCGTCTGACAATGTTATGAAGACCGTATACCGCAATGTCATTGATCTGGAAAATGTCAGGCAGACCAAAAAAATCAATGAACACTTTGAATCGCTCAAACGCATGTGATTTTCGTGTTGCATTCGTGTTGCATCGAACCTTAAAAATACCGGTTTTACGCTAAAAAATCCCGGCTAAAAAGCCGGGCCAGACATGGCGAAAACCCTTGTAAATAAAGGATTTTTCCGCATTTACAAGGGTT
>CAJFOF010000019.1 GCA_904395885.1 uncultured Lachnospiraceae bacterium | reverse complement strand
TATTGGGTTCAAATCCCACCATCTCCGTTTTTTGGAAAACCCTTGTAAATGCGGAAAAATCCTTTATTTACAAGGGTTTTCGCCATGCCTGGCCCGGCTTTTTAGCCGGGATTTTTTTTGCCCGTCTGACATTTTCCAGATCAATGACATTGCGGTATACGGTCTTCATAACATTGTCGGACGACCAGCCTCCGCGCTGTAGGATGTAGCGGAGATCGTGAAAGCGAAAATGCGGCAGGACGGCTATTTTTATGGGTATCAGTCAGTACTGCAATGATAGGCATGGCCCAATTCATCTAAGGAATGGTCATTGAAAGACAGAGGAATGATTGATTTTGAAGACCAGGTTTTCATAGCGGATTTCGACCCACTTTTTGCAGAGTTCATAATCTCTTTTTTCAAAGACATGGTAAAGTAAGGTGGAGTTTTGAATGGTTTTTTCCACATCATCAGGCATATCGAAGGCCAGTTGTATCATGATATTGATGTATTCCCGGTATTCTATAAGCATGTGGGCCATCCGCTGGTAGGAAGTACAGCTATAGATTTTATCAAAGGTGGCCAGAGTTTCTTTGTGGGCTTCCTGTTTCAGATCCGCCTGCAGAAACGCGATTTTGCGCTTGGTATACAACATTACTTCAGACAGATCCTCATCAGAAGCTCTTTTTAAAAAGTCATCGAAGATAGCGCTTTCCAGCATTTCCCTGATTTTTGCAACTTCCAGTAAATCAGCTTTTGAGACCCCGATTACGACAAACCCTTTCATTGGAATATGCTGAACCAATCCCTGCTTTTGAAGCTCCAGCAGTACACTTCTGACATGAGCTTTGTTCACATGATATTTTTGGGCCAGTCTGGTTTCTATCAGCCGCATCCCATTTTTTAAACTGCCTTTGAAAATTTGCTCTCTCAGATCATTGTAGATCTGAAGGCGGATTTCTGTATTTTCTGAACTCATCTCTGTTCTGGCTCCCTGTAAAAAAATGACTAGAAGAATCTTAACATAATCCTTGGCAATATGCAAGTTGAAGAAAAAGGACGAAAAAACGAGAAAGAAATTGACAACTATAACAAAATATGGTATTTATTTTAATATAGTTAACTATATTAAAATAAGCAGGAAATTGAAGGCGCTAATCGATCAAAAAAAGGGGGACGGCTATGAAGATTACGAAAATCTGGGCGGAAGTAACTCATGCTTCCATGTATTCCAATTACGTTTTTGTAATTGCTGAGACTGATGAAGGAATTACCGGATTTGGGGATGCGACTCTGGACGGGTTGGAATTTGAAGTCGTAGCGGCAGTAAACAACTTGGGAAGTAAGTTAATTGGAAAGGATGTTCTGGAGGATCAGCTTTCTGTAGATGGAGGAGGCGGAGGCCTGATCACAGCGGCAGCGGCATCCGGGATTGACATTGCAATGTGGGATCTAAAAGGGAAGGCTCTTGGAAAGCCTGTCTATCAGCTTTTGGGAGGAGCAATCCGAAAAAAGATTCCGGTGTATGCGTCATTTAACCGTGCGATCCGCGACCGGACTCCGGAGGGATTTGGAAAATTCGCCAAAGAGTTGGTGGCGGCCGGAAACAAAGCGTTAAAATGCCACCCGTTTGACGGCGTATCATGGAGAACGCCCCTGGCCGATCAGAAGCGGCTTGTTGATGGGGGGTGCGACCGTTTTATTGCTATGCGGGAAGCTGTTGGGGACAGTATTTCCATCGGAGCGGATGCCCACTGGCGTTTCGATCTGAAGACCGCGCTGTATGTAGCGGATAGGCTGAAACCTTACCATCCATTCTGGCTGGAGACGCCGATTCCAGAGAAAAAGCCAGAGTTATTGAGAGAGTTTCGGATGCAGAGCGGCATTCTGGTTGCAGGAGGCGAGATGCAGACAGGAGCGGAGGCAGTCCTGCCGCTGCTGCAGCAGAATTGCCTGGATGTATATATGCCGGATATTCGTTATGTAGGAGGAATAACTGGCATGGTGAAAATGAACGGAGTGCTGGAGACCTATGATGTACTCATATCTCCTCATAATATGTGCAGCGTAATAACCTGTGCAGCCAGTCTTCATATGGCGGCGGTGATGAAGAATTTTATGCACCTGGAATACCATCCAGCGGAAGCACCATGGCTGAGAGAATTTTCAGACCGCTACTGGGATGTGGAAGATGGATGCTTTGCGGTTCCTGAAGGCCCGGGACTTGGCGTGAATCTGAACTTGGAGATGCTGAAAGAACATCCGTATGAAAAGGCAAAACCCGTGCGTCTGAATATGCTAGGCGCCTAAACACTTTTGTTTCTTAGGGGGAAAGGGGAAGTACAGACATGAAAAAATTAGTAAAAGTATTGTTAGGACCGTTACTGTTTCTGATTCTGATGCTTGTGCCCATAGGCGGCTTGGACAGTACCATGAGAGGAGCCATCGGACTGCTGCTGTGGATGTTGGTGTGGTGGATTATGCAGCCGGTAGATCCGTCGGTGACAGCATTGCTTCCGATTTTGATTTCTCAACTTTTCAGTATTGCAAATACCTCCAGTGTACTGGCAACGTACTTTAACGCCACTGTTGTCCTGCTGTTGAGTGCCAACATCATTACTCTTGCGTGGACGAAATGGGGATTTGACCGAAGGCTGGCTTTGGCGATCATGATGAAAGTAGGAAATAAGCCCAGACGTTTGGTAGCTATGTGGTTTGTTTTATCGGTTGCTCTGTCTTCCGTAGTTGCCAACGCAGCGGTAGCTGCCGCCTTGTTCCCGATCGTACTGACGACCATCAAGGCTGTGAATATCGATGAAAGCGAGATTAAAACTTCCAACTATGCTACCTGCGCTCTGCTGGCAGTGGCCTGGGGTTCCAATGTTGGTTTCGGCACTCCTCTGGGAGGAGCCATGAACCTGGTAGTCGTGAATCTGATTGAAGAGTACACCGGTCAGGAATTTATGTATGTTGACTGGATTATCCGCTGTGTACCGCTGGTGATTTTTGTAGCGGTTCCCATGCTTTTGCTGCTGCTGACCAACAAAATGGAGTACGACGAACTGCCAGGAACAAGAGAGGCTCTGGAAGCCGAGCTGAAAAAAATGGGTCCTATGAACCGGGGCGAGATCTTCAGCGCAACTTTGTTTATCGGTGCGTTTGTACTGTCTCTGGCTAGGCCGTTATTCTCTGATCTATTCCCGACGTTGACGGCAAATTATATTTTCCTGCTGGCAGCACTTCTGTGCTTCATCATGCCGGCAAACGAGAAGGAACCGATTTTAAAATGGAACTATGCAATGCCGAAGATTAAATGGGGTGTGTTCCTTCTGATTGCCGGAGGAACGGCATTAGGAGATATTATTACGGACAGCGGCGTTGGCGGAATGATTTCACAGTTGCTGCTTCCTATTGCCGGACAAAGTGCCCTGGCCGCTATTATTGTATTCTCAATTATGGGATGTTTCTTCAGCAACATTATGACAATTACAGGATGTGCAGCTCTGGTAGGACCGATTATTATCACCACTATGTCGGGGCTGGGATACAATCCGATTCCGTTCCTTCTGCTCTGCTATGCAGCATGCAACATCTCGATCTGCCTGCCTTCATCCGGAGCAGGGCCAGCAATGGTAGCAGGATATGGAATTGATATGAATAAGATGATCCGATGGGGATTAAAGACAATACCGCTGTGCCTGATCAGTGTGATTGTTCTTGGATGGATCATGTACCTGGTATGGCCGGGATTTGCTGTGATTTAAATATAAAAAGCGAAATTCCTTATGAAAGAAGCGAAGCCCCCTCAGTAGAAAGCCAATTCTGCCGAGGGGGCTTGTTCTGTATCAGTTCATCTAAACTACAAATTATACAATCAGGGATTGAATAATGCTTAAAACTTGGGAGATGGGGATTGCATAGCCCATACCCTCAACCTCTGTGGAAGACAGCTTGGCGGTATTGATTCCGACCACCTGACCGTTCATATTTAAAAGGGCGCCTCCGCTGTTGCCTGGATTGATCGCCGCGTCAGTCTGAATATAAGTCGTCTGGCTGGAGCTGCTGGAACCTATGGTGCGGTCCAGAGCACTTACGATACCGGTGGTGACGGATTGGCCGTAACCCAGAGCATTGCCGATGGCGACCACCTGTTCGCCGACTACCAGTGCGTTGGAATCTCCGATTGACGCTACTGTAATGCGGGATAGGGTATCAGACGATATGGAACTCATAGGTACGCGGATGACAGCCAGATCATTGGCTTCATCGGCTCCACATAGCTGCGCTTCGTAAGTCTGATTGTCTACGAAGCTGACGGAAAGGGTCGTGGGATTCTCAACTACATGGTAATTCGTAACAATATACAGATAGGAATCCGTCGCTTGGATAATAATGCCAGAACCGCAGCTTACTGTCTCTTCCACTGGGGTACTCCAACGGCCATACCGGCTAAACATACCGTAATAGTCCTGAACTTCCTGGACGGAAATGTTTGTGATAGAGACAATAGAAGGAAGTCCGGCGGCCGCTACCTGAGTGACATTCAAATTTATGCCCTGTCCTGATGCTGTGTCGGTTAGCAATACAGGAGATGAAAGATTTTTCGAGGACGAATCGGAAGATGAAGAGGCGGAGGACAGGTTGGTCATGGCCGCTTCTATATTGGCTGGGTCAGTCAGAGTCAAAAGCCTGTCTGCCCCGTGAAAAGTTCCGGCGGCTGCAACGCCAAAAATTGCTCCGCTCAGAACCAGGGATGCCATTTTTTTGACAAAGCGGCTTTTCTTTTTTCTGCGGTTTTTGGATGACAATGAGCTTCTATTATTATCGTTAAAATATTCGTATGGTTCTTCTCCGTAAGGTTGATATTCATATCGAGCCATTCACAAAACCTCCTGTTCATAAAGTAAAGTCCCAGAAAAGGGGAGGGGCCGGTCGGGTATCACCCCGCCGGCCGTGAGTATGAAAAAGTCTATGTGAAAAAGGCCTCTGCCCTTTCCTTTCAACACTCCATATGTTACCAGGAAACTGTGATGAAATTGTGGTGAAAAAATAAAAAAAATCTAAACTGCTGCGAGTATGGAGAGCAGTCTGCAAGGGGAATTTTGACTTTCAAAAAAAACTGATATATAATCAAAAGCAATACACACAGCAAGGAGGAGAAAACTATGAACATTTTAGTGATTAACAGCGGCAGCTCCTCGTTAAAATTCCAGCTATTTGACTCTCAGTCAGAAGAAGTACTGGCGAAAGGGGTATGTGAACGTATCGGGATCGATGGCATTTTTAATTATAAGACCAATACGGGGATCAATATGCGGGAATCCATTCCTATGGAGAACCACACCCAGGCTGTCCACACACTTCTGAATACGCTGATCGATTCAGAGAGAGGAATTATAAAAGAGTTTAGGGAGATTGATGTGATCGGACACAGGTTGGTTCACGGAGGTGAAAAATTTACTGGTTCAGTGGTAATTACCGACGATGTGATACAGGCCATGACAGAGTGCAACGACTTGGCGCCTCTTCACAATCCCGCCAATCTGGTGGGAGTGGACGCCTGCCGTAAGCTGATGCCGGATACATTAATGGTAGGTGTTTTTGATACGGCCTTCAATCAGACCATGGAACCCAAAGCGTTTCTTTACGGCCTGCCCTACCGCTATTATGAAAAATACAAGATCCGCCGCTATGGATTTCATGGAATCAGCCACAAGTATGTTTCTCAGCGGGCGGCGGAGTTTATGAAACAGGATCCTAGGCGGGTAAAAACGATTGTCTGCCATCTGGGAAATGGTGCCAGCATCAGCGCTGTCAAATACGGAAAAGTGATTGACAATTCGATGGGATTTACCCCCCTGGAAGGGTTGGTCATGGGTACCCGGTGCGGGGACGTAGATCCGGGCGCCCTGGAATTTCTGGCTAAGAAAGAAAATCTGGATTTTCAGCAGATTATGCAGATTCTGAATCAGGAATCCGGGGTGCTGGGAATTTCTAAGAATTATTCCAGTGATTTCAGAGAGCTGAAAGATGCGGAGATCAAATATAACGAAAAGGCGGCGCTGGCCAGGGAGATTTTTGCCTACAAGGTTGCCAAATACGTTGGAAGCTATGCGGCGGCAATGAATGGAGTCGATAATATTGTTTTTACCGCCGGAGTCGGGGAAAATGATTCGGATATTCGCCAGGAAATTTGTGATTATCTGGGTTTCCTGGGAATCACCATCGATGAGGTAAAAAACCGGGAACAGAAAGAAGCAGTCAAAATTTCCGATGGCACATCAAAAGTGAATGTCCTGGTAATTAAAACCAATGAGGAATTGGAGATTGCCCGGGAAGCAGCGGCTATTGCCGAACCGCTGCTGAAGAGTCAATCGTAAGAGTTGGGCTATGATTTGCTGACCAGGGTTCTGTGCTCCCTGAGAACCAGAAACAGAGAGAGAACCAGAGCCAGGGCGTCGCTGATGGGCTGAGCGTAAAAAATTCCGTTAATGCCCAGAAACAGCGGGAGGACATACAGGAAAGGAACCAAGAATACAACCTGCCGCAGCATCGTAATCACAATAGAGGGGACTGGTTTGCCCAGAGACTGGAAAAAGGTAGTGGCCAGCATGACGAAGCCGAGAATCGGTGTGATGCAGAAATTGATTCGCAGCCCAGAGACACCGATAGCAAACATTTCTTCACTGCCGCCGAAAGCCATAAGAATCTGTCTCGGGAAAAGCATGACAATTATCCAGATGATACAGGTGATGCCGACAGACAGGGCAGCGGCCAGGTACAGCGTATTCATGACCCGCCGGTATCTGCCGGAGCCAAAGTTGTTCCCGATAATAGGCTGGATTCCCTGGCT
This sequence comes from uncultured Lachnospiraceae bacterium, assembly GCA_904395885.1. Taxonomy (GTDB): domain Bacteria; phylum Bacillota; class Clostridia; order Lachnospirales; family Lachnospiraceae; genus UMGS1370. The sequence goes on along the minus strand of CAJFOF010000019.1, from coordinate 65,665 downwards.
GATGCCGCTGGCAGGCATGATAACAAAAGTCATGATACTGGCAATGACGGCATAAACGCTGATAGCCACATCGCCGCCATAGCGCCCAAGCTGGCTGTTGTATACCAGACTGATAAAGCCCATGGCCATTTGGGCGATCCAGAAAGCAAAACCGCAGGAAACGATCTCAGGCCATATTTCTTTTTTCAGCTTAAAGATGCGGCGTGAGACCTGAACCTGGGACCTCCCGCCAAAAACCATCCAGGCGCCAAAAACTGTGGACAGAATCTGGCCTATCACGGTGGCCCAGGCAGCGCCGGCAACTCCCCAGTGGAAGCCGGCCACGAAAAGGGCATCCAGGATGATGTTCGTAATGGCGCCGATGCCGGTGACGCACATGCCCCAGAAGGGCTTTCCGGAGACACGGGCGAAATCACAGAACAATTGAGTCAAGCCCTGGAAGACGCAGCCCGGAGCTACGATCCGGTAGTATGTGATGGCGTATTCATAGGAAGTTTCTGTTACACCGAAGACGCGGAGGATCGGATCTGCAAAAAGTAAGAGAGCCAAGGTCAGGAACAGTTCTGAGATAACGGCAAGTACGAAGGCGTTGCCGAAAGAGAGATTCATTCTTTCCTCTTCATTTCTCCCGCCGAAAATGCTGAACAGAGTGGAACCGCCGGCGCTGCAGTTAAGACCAAAGGCCATCATCATATAAGAGAGGGGGAAACAGATAGACAGGCCAGCCAGAGCTGATGTGCCGACAAAATTTCCTACAAAGATCCGGTCAACAATGTTGTAGATAGCTGTGATCAGAAGGGAGATAGCGGCAGGGATAGAAAAATGAAGAATCATGGGAAGCAATTTCCCGTTTTGAAAATCAACAGTTGTTTTCATAAAAGACTCCTTTTCACTTTTTTACATAGGAACCTAAGTATTTAGACGGAATTTACGCCGGCGTGCAAAAGCAGCCCGGCGATAAAAGGGTTTAGTCAGATATATTGTCGTACATCTGCTGAAGGATCCGAAAAAATATTTCCATATCAGCATCAGAAATACCCTTCGTGAGAGCGGCCTCCAGCTCATTTACATCGTGAATAACCTGGTCTTTCAAAAGGGAAGCTTTGGGTGTGACGAGGATCTGCTTTAGACGGGCATCATAAGAGGTGCTTACCCGCTCGATCAGTCCATTCTGTTCCATTAGCTTTAAAATGCCGGATGCTGAGGACGGTCTGAGGCAAAATTCTTCCTCAATGTCCCTTTGAAAAACTTCATCCGGCTGGGCCAGAATAAAATGCAGGATGCGACCTTGAGTGCCGCTCATACTGTTGCGGGTGGAGAAGGCGTCTAAGCGCCTTCGAATCTGGTTGGACAAGCGGCTGATAAGGCGGCCGGCCGAGGGATTCACAGTCATTTTGTCACCTCCTGGAGAGATTGATACTTAGGAACCTAAACTATTTTGGATTATAAATAAAAGCGGCAGGAATGTCAAGGAAAAAGACAGATCCTGCCGCCGGATCATATAATCGGATTATTCCTTGCCGCTCCAGCAGTAGGTGCAGAGCTTGCAGGGAGACAGCCCGATGGATTTTACCAGATCGTCCAGACGGTGGAAACGGAGCGTGGTAAAGTTCAGACGTCTGCGGATTTCTTCTACCATTTCTGCATAGTTCTGGCTGTCTGGATTGGCGTAGTCTGCCAGAACCTCATCTGAGACATTGTCCCCCTCACGTTCCCGGATAATCCGCCGTGTAATCAGATCCAGGTCGGAATTGGAGCGGGAAAAATTCAGGTATTTACAGCCGAAAAGCAGAGGCGGGCAGGCGGGCCGGATATGAACCTCTTTTGCCCCACTGTTATAGAGAAATTCCGTTGTCTCACCAAGCTGGGTTCCGCGAACGATGGAATCATCGATGAGAAGAAGGCTCTTTCCGCGAATCAAAGTATCCACGGGAATCAGCTTCATTTTTGCGATAAGGTTTCTCTGGCTCTGTTTTTGAGGCATAAAGGAACGGGGCCAGGTTGGGGTGTATTTGATAAAGGGCCTTGCAAAGGGAATTCCGGACTCATTGGCATAGCCGATAGCGTGAGCCGTTCCGGAGTCCGGCACTCCGGCAATGCTGTCCGGCTGAATATCCTGGTCTTTGTCCCTTTGGGCTAAAAGACGGCCGCAGTTATAGCGCATCTGTTCTACATTGATTCCCTCATAAGAGGAGGTTGGGTAGCCGTAATATACCCAGAGGAACGAACAGATCTTCATTTCATTTCTGGGTTTGCTCAGTGATTGGATGTGGTCGGGGGTGACCAGGACGATTTCTCCGGGGCCGAGCTCAGAGTAATCTTTATATCCCAGATTGATGTATGCAAAGCTTTCAAAAGAAACGCAGAAGGCATCGTCCCGTTTGCCTATGATCAGAGGGGTGCGGCCGTAACGGTCTCTGGAGGCGTAGATTCCTTCCGGGGCCAGCAAAAGAATGGTCATGGAACCGCTGATCATTTCCTGGGCATAAAGGAGACCTTCCACAAGACTGTCTTTTTGATTAATCAGAGCTGCCACCAGCTCAGAAGCATTGATGCGGCCGCCGCTCATTTCTAAAAAATGAATATGGCCATTCTCATATGCTTTTTGAACCAGTTCGTCTTCATTGTTGATTTTGCCCACTGTTGCAATGGCGTAGCTTCCAAGATGAGATTGAATCAGAAGAGGCTGAGGATCCGTATCAGAGATGGAGCCGATTCCCAGATTTCCTTCTAATTCCTCCACATCCCGCTCAAATTTTGTCCGGAACGGGGAATTCTGAATATTATGGATCGAACGCTGGAAACCATTGGGCCCATAGACTGCCATGCCGCCTCGCCGGGTTCCCAGATGAGAGTGGTAATCCGTTCCAAAAAACAAATCCATAACACAGCTTGTTTTTGATACAACACCAAAGATTCCGCCCATTTGTAATATGCTCCTTTTTATGTAATAGTATGGGGATAAAAGTGACAATTCTCTTTTAGTGTAGCATATATTAGCACCAATGTTCAATATAAATGAATTATTAGAATTTCTAATGAGATACATTATGTACAATGGATAATGAATGTGGTAATTTGATGGAAGACAGAAAAGGGGCAGAAAATGTCGAAACATCGGCTGGGATAAAGCCGGAGAGGAGATTCCACAGATGCGGGAAGAAGGAGATTATACGGAATATTATGTGCCGTCAGATAAGGGAAAAGATAGCCGTATGAAGTTATCAGGGAGGAAGCCGGAGAGCGGGAAAAGCAGAAGGTCGAGATCGCGAAGCGGCAGGGCCGTCGAGAAAGGTTCCGGTACAGGCGAGCTGGTTTTGATGACAGCGATCTGGCTGGCAGTGCTGCTGATTTTTATGGGGATAGGAATTGGCATCGGCTGGTTTTTATGGGGAAAGGAAGAGAAAAAAGCAGATATTGACCTGAAAGCAATAGAAGCCCCCTCTTGGATCGAACAAGATTTTATACGGAAAAATATTTACTCCCGTCCAGCGGTCAGCCTGGAGGAAGTAAATGGAATCGTGATCCATTATGTGGCAAATCCCGGGACGACGGCAAAAAACAACCGGGATTATTTTGACAGCCTGGCAGACCAGACCGGCGACGGCACATCAGTCAGCTCCCACTTTATAGTGGGACTGGAAGGGGAGATCGTTCAGGCGGTGCCGATCAGCGAGATGGCCTACGCCACCAAGGGAAGGAACGATGATACGATTTCCATTGAGAGCTGTCATCCCGACGATACAGGACAGTATGAGCAGGCCACATACGATTCCATGGTAAAATTGACAGCCTGGTTGTGCAGGGAACTGAACCTGGATCCGAAGAAAGACGTGATTCGCCATTACGACGAGGGCGGGAAAGTCTGCCCCAAATACTTTGTGGAGAATGAAGATGCCTGGAAACAATTTTTGGAAGATGTGAAAAACGCTATGTGAGGACAAAGGAAATATGCCGCCAGCCGGCGGCATCACAGGATAAACGTACCTAGCAGACTGGCTTCCGTTTATGGAGACCAGTCTGCTATTTTTTAATATAGGTCAACTGATACTTTGGGGAGTTTAACGTCAGCTCTGTGTAATCCATGACCTGGCCGTTAGTCAGATGGGTGACATTGGCTACCCTCAGAATGGGGGTGTGCTGGCTGATCTCGAATAGATCAGCAATCCGTTTAGAGGGAAGCAGAGGTGTTACAGTGTGGTGGCTGTAGGCGATTTTCATTCCCTTTTCCTGTTCAAAATACCGGTATTTGGAACCTTTTAAAATCTGGATGGAAATGTCGGGATAAAGGCGGGCCGACATATAGGTGGTTTCAAACTGAAGGATTTCATCGTTGGCATATCGGACCCGCTCAATGAAATAGATCGGCTCTCCTTTTTCGATCTCCAAAAGGGAGGCAATGTTGGCGGGGGCCTGCTGAATCATAAAAGAAGGGACATCCGTATGGACAACGATCCCTTCTTTTTCCATAGTATCAGAAAAGCCCTGAATGAATGTGGGGTTCGAGGTCACATCGGGATGGCATACAAAGGTTCCTACTCCTGCTATGCGGGAGAGCAGCCCTCTGGCTACCAGATTGTCTGTAGCCCGCCTTACAGTCACGCGGGAAACGTGGTAAGTGTTGGAGAGCTCCAGTTCAGTTGGAATCATATCGTCTTTCTGGTAGTAACCCAGATTAATTTTCTCCAACAGGTCATTTTCTATCTGTTTATATTGGGCAATGCGTTTCTGTGTCATATAGCACCTCAAAATATATTTACATTTCTATGCACGGAATCATGTGATGTATTTACATTATAACCTAAATTTTTAAAAAATACAACAAAAAATTAGATAATTATGATAAAATAAATACAAATAAAAAGAATAATGATAATACCAATAATGACATAAATGTATTGACATTTATGCAAATATAATATATATTAAGCGTATGGCAAGAAAAAATAGGCAAGATTAATGGAGAAGGGAGGCTGAAGATTGTGAATGTTTTGTACATTCATACTCATGATTCCGGCAGAATTTTGAGTCCCTATGGTTATAAAGTGCCAACACCCTGCATGGAAGAATTCGCAAAGGATGCTGCAGTGTTTCGCAATGCTTACTGCACAGGTCCCACTTGCTCGCCAAGCCGGGCCGGACTTTTGACGGGGACGTATCCTCATCAGAACGGAATGCTGGGACTGTCTCAAAGAGGCTTCACTCTGGATTACGAGAAACATATGGTTCGGTATTTCAACCGTCTCGGTTATACTACTGTGCTGTGCGGTATTCAGCACGAGGCGGGATGGTATCTGGACTTAAAGCAGGGTGCTGAAGCCATCGGCTACCAGGAAGAGATCAGCCGGGACAACGGAGGATTCCGTCAGGAAGATCTGGTGGACTGGGATAAGGAAAATGCGATGGAAGTCTGCAAGTGGCTTCGCAGATATGACGGGACAAAGCCGTTTTTCCTATCTTATGGCATGTATGCCACACACAGAAGGTTTCCGGACAAGATTGACAAAGACATTAATCCGGACTACGCAATACCGCCGTACCCGATCCCTGACAGCCCTGAGACCAGAGCGGATTTCGCCGGCTACTTGATGAGCGTAAAGAGCGCGGATACCTGTTTTGGTCAGGTTCTCTCCTGTATGGAGGAGGAAGGGCTTTTAGAAGATACTATCGTACTATTTACAACGGATCACGGATTGGCTAATCCCTTCGCAAAATGCACGCTCTTTGACAGTGGAATCGGTGTCAATCTGATGCTGCGGATTCCGGGTAGTAAGGGGAATGGGAAAGTCTTTGACAGCCTTGTCTCTCACATAGATGTGTTCCCAACGCTCTGCGATCTGCTTGGAACCCAGAAACCGGAGTGGCTGGAAGGTGAATCTCTGGCGCCTTTATTAAAAGGAGAGAAAGACGAGGTCAGAGAAGAGATTTTTGCAGAGGTTAACTTCCATACTTCCTATGAGCCGATCCGGTGCGTTCGGACAAAGCGGTATAAATATATTCGTTACTATGATAAGGAATGGCTGAAGATCAACCGGTCTAATATTGATGAATCGCCTTCTAAAGATTTCTTTTCTCAGAGAGGGCTGGATGAGCAGACAAAGTATGAAGAAGCTTTGTACGACCTGGTCTATGATCCTGGGGAACGGTGCAATCTGGCAGAACTGAAGGAATACGAAGAGATCAGGAATGAGCTGGCAGGCCGCCTGGAAAAAATTCAGGAGAGGACCAATGACCCGCTGCTGAAGGGCAAGATTCAGATCCAGCCGGAGTGGAAGGTTAACCGCAGAGAATGCGACAAAGCCAGTTCTAAAAACCCTGAGGATTATGAAAGCCTGGGGAAATAAATGCCATTGACATTCTGGGCGGAGAACCGGAATGTGTGGGATAAATATCACTAAGCAGGAGAAAGGAGAAAAAGATGGTTGGAATGATTGTAACCGGTCATGGGAGCTTTGCAACGGGAATCACCAGCGGTCTGAGGCTTCTGGCAGGAGAGCCGGAGAATTACGAGGCAGTGGATTTTACGCCTGAAGATTCTGTGGATACCTTGACGGAAAAGCTGACGGCGGCCCTTGAACGGCTTGCGGGATGCGATGGAATCGTAATCTTTGCGGATCTGACGGGAGGCTCTCCCTTTAATGTGTCTCTCCGCTTGAAGCTGAGCCGGCAAGAACCGATTGAGGTGATTGGAGGAGCGAACCTTCCGGCTGTCATTGAAGCTTTTATGTCCAGCAAGTTTCAGGAAAGTGCGGAGACACTGGCAGAAAGCGCTCTGGAAGCGGGCAAAAATGCCATGATCCGGTATGCAGGCGTCCCGGATGGGGATGACGAGTGTGAAGAAGAATAAAAAAGGTTATGTGTAAAGATTGGAGGAAATAGGTATGACTTTATTTCAAGCAATACTGATTGGTCTGTTTGCTTACCTGGGAAGTAAGCGTACGCCGTGGTTCTTCGGTGTAACCGGAGGATGGAACATGATCGGCCGTCCGTTGGTAGCAGGTTTGATTGTTGGTATCATTTTAGGGGATGTAAGAAACGGTGTTATCGCCGGTGCTATGGTTCAGGCTCTGTTTATCGGTCAGATCACTCCTGGTGGAGCTATGCCGGCCGATGTAAACTGGGCAGCATATATCGGTATTCCGCTGGCATTGGCTGCAGGCGGTACCGGAGAGCAGGCGGTTGCTCTGGCAGTTCCTCTGAGCATGCTGGGCCTGGGCTTATTTAACTTTATTATGACGATCAATGCATACTTCGCACACATGGGCGATAAAGCCGCTGCTAAGGGCGATGGTGCAGGAATCCACAAGGCAACTTATCTGGCTGCAGTTCCCAGTTTTATCCTTCGGGCTGGTTCAGCTATGCTGATCTGCTATCTGGGTACTCCTCTGGCAGAATTCCTGATCAACAGTATGCCTGAAATCGTTCTTCACTTCTTTGAAGTGGCTGGTAAACTTCTCCCGGCATTAGGTTTTGCAATGTTGTTAAAACAGTCTCTGGCAAAACAGTGGATGATTGTTCTGTTCCTGTTGGGATGGGTTATGATCGGCGCCACCAGTATGTCAGTAACTGCTCTTGCAGTTTTCGCTACTGCTGTTGCCCTGGTATTTGTTATGGCACAGGGAGAAACCAAAGTTGTTGCTGCGCCTGTAGTTAGCGCCAGCGCAGAAGAGGAGGATGACTGCTATGAAGAATAAGAATGAAAACAGCCTGTTGACGAAAAAAGATATTGACAAAGCGGCTTGGTCGTACATATTTTTTGCTCAGGCAACACAGAACTTTGAACGTATGATGGGTCTGGCATTCTGCCACGTAATAGAGCCGATCCTGAAAAAGCTTTATAAAGATAACCCTGAGGAATACAAGCGTGCCTTGCAGCGCCACATGCAGTACTATAACACAGAACCGCAGCTCGGCGCTTTGATTCCTGGTATTACCATTGCTATGGAAGAGGCAAGGGCAAAAGGGGAAGATGTCAGCGAAGAGCTGATCGTTAATACCAAGAACGCTCTGATGGGGCCGTTTGCAGGAATCGGAGATTCTATGGTTGTTGGTACTTACAGCCCGATTCTTTTGAGTATTGCCATGAGCATGTGTATGAATGACGGAAACCCGATAGGACCTCTTTTCTTCTGCGTGGTATGGCTGGTTACGATCGTGGCGATGCAGTGGTATCTTTTCCACAAAGGGTATTCAATGGGTATTGATGCTGCCAACCTGTTCTTTAAAAATAAATCCCTGGCTGATAAGATTACCACCGGCCTTACCATGATGGGCCTGATCGTAATCGGCGGCGTGGCTTCCACCACAGTAAGCGCAAAAATCACGTACCAGTTTGTAAGCGGCGATATGGTGATTGGACTCCAGGAGCAGATTTTTGATAAGATCATGCCGGGCGTTCTGCCTTTGATCCTGACTCTGGTAGTTTGGTATCTGTTAGACAAAAAGAAATGGTCAGCTACAAAAATCATTCTGGCAATCGTTGTATTTTCGGCGGTTATGGTAGCTCTGGGAATTATGTAATAGATTAGGAAAGCCTGGGCGTATGAGGCGTCCTGGTTTTTGCAAATAGTATCAGTCAGTGCAGGCGGCGAGGTGATTTGTCCGGCTGCACTGATATTTGACAGGCAAGGAGGGACGTGCAATGAGAGATATCCTGTTGGTGATGTCGGATCAGCATAGCTGGGCCTATACCGGATTCGCAGGTTCGGCGGTGGATACACCGAATATGGAGAGAATCGCCGGAGAGGGATGGCTTTGGGAGCGGTGTTATTGCAATGCGCCTCTGTGTGTTCCCTCCCGCATGTCTTTTCTCTCCGGACTGCTCCCCTCGGAGCTGGGAATATTCAATAATGACACCACCCTTCCCATAGATATGCCTACCATTGCCCATGATCTGGGAGCTATGGGATATCAGACGGCATTGATCGGTAGGATGCATTTTAAAGGCGACGACCAAAACCACGGTTTTGATGTACGGCTGGCGGGAGATATTACCTCTCAGTACTGGGGAACGGGCGGAAAGAGCCGAACCGATTTTGGAGCTTTTGCCGGGACCACTAACCGAAAGCACTGTCTGGAAGCGGTAGGGGGAGGATATTCTCCTGTAATGGCCTACGATGAACAGGTTCTAAAGACGGCTCTGGAATATCTGGAGGGCCTGAGACAAGAGCGAGAGAGAGGGGAAAGCCGGGAACCGGTATTTTTGATAATAGGGTTTTACGGCCCGCATTTTCCATTTACCTGCAGTCCTGAACTGTACCGGAAATATAAGGAACGGCTGGAAAAAGAGGACGGAGACAAGGAGAAGTGGAGAGAGGGCCTTGGCCTTGCGGCACTGCCAGAATATGCTGACTATCTCCAGTCATGCACGGAAGAGAAAGCCTTGAACTGCAGGGCTGCCTACTGTGGATTGGTAGAGACTCTGGATGGCTATGTGGGACAATTGTATGATGTGTTCTGCGGCATGGAACAGAGGGCTGGCAGGCAATACGCTTTTCTTTATACCTCGGATCACGGAGAGCAGCTGGGAAAAAGAAAGATCTTTGGAAAACAGACTCTCTATGAAGATGCGGTCCGGGTTCCTTTTATCGCAGCGGGAAGCGGATGTTCAAGCGGTTCGGGGAGAATGGAAGCTCCTTTGAGTCTTCTGGATATTTCCAAGGGAATTATGGACCTTGCAGCCTCAGATGAGGAAAAAGAAGATTTGTTTCCCGAAGTCTTTGGCGCAGAGGGAAAACCTGTCCGGATTCAGCAGATTTTAGAGCACAAAGGCGCCCTGGTGATGGCGGAGGCTGTTATCTGTTATCCCTATAAAGTGGTGCGGATAGGAGAGCAGGTTCGCGTCTTTCACCTTCTGGATGATCCTGAAGAGAAGATGGATCTTTCAGCGGAACAACCGGAGGTGGTTCGGAGTGCCATGGAATATTTTATGACAGAGAGGGAAGCTGCAGATTGCTTGGCCAGGGAGAGAGCGCAGCGTCTCCGGCACCAGCGGTTAAAAGCTTGGGGAAAAGCAAAGCATCCGAAGGAGCCGGCTGTTATGATTGCACCGGAAGCAGCCCGGAAAAAGCCTGCGGAATAAAGGAGCAGGATGCAGGGCTGAAAGCGGATGCTGAGTTCTGCCTAAATTGAAACGAATAAGGAGAGTACCATGAAATATAAAAAACTTTGGACAGATATGCACAGCAACATCCATCATGACCAGATGGAAGGGCTGGATATGTGGTATGAACAGATAAAGAAGACCATGGATTTTTGGCCGATTGCCTATTATCCATTTTATATGAGGCCTACGGAATTTGGCATAAAGGTAGAGGATCGCTACGACGATGAGACCATCGCAAAGGACTGGGAGCAGGTCAGAGCGCTGGCGGAAAGAGCAAAAGAAGAAGGCTTTCCGATGTTTATGGGATATGAATGGCAGGGCGCAGGACTGGATGGCGACCACAATGTGTTCTTTTTGAAGAATGACGGGGAGCAGCGTCATCCCATGCGTTACCAGGAGCTGGTAAAGGACTATGAAGGTCAGGACGTAATCGGCATTCCCCACCATCTTGCCTACCAGCCAGGGTCCAGAGGCAAGAATTGGGATACCCACAATGAGAAGTTTTCTCCTTTTGCAGAAATTTATTCCAGCCATGGATGTAGCGAGAACGATGACGGCCCTATGGCAATGAACCGTCACGTCCATATGGGGCCGAGAACGGGAGAGACAACCTATGAGCGGGGACTGGAAAAGGGCTGGCATGTAGGTGTTATAGCGGCTGGCGATAACCACAGTGTACCCGGAGTTTTTGAACATGGCAGCATGTGCGTCCTGGCAGAGGATGCAACAAAAGAGGCAATCTGGGATGCCTTCGTAAATCGCCGGACATATGGAGTTTCACAGAGCCGTATTGAAGTGGATTACGCAATCGGGGACGCTGTTATGGGAGGCGTTCTGGAGACGGACGGAGAAGAGGAGCTGACTTTCCATGTGAAGGGTACCGGAGCGGTAGACCGGATTGAGATTGTAAAGGACAATGTGCTTGAGGAAATGGTCGTTCATTCCGGAACTTGGGAGAGAGAGCGGCCGGAGGGAACGATTCACTTTAAATTCCGGCTGGAACTGGGCTGGGGACCGGATACCAGGGTCTATAAAGATCAGTGGCTGAAGGAATGGACCGGACGGCTGGAGACAGAAGGGAAACTTCTCAGTGTAGAAAAATGCTGGAACAATTTCGGACAGGAAATTGTAAAACAGGATGATAAGAGCTGTGAATTTAATGTGACAACGTACCAGTCTACAGCGACAGGAAAGTGGATGGGACCGAGCAATGTGACAACAGAAGGCTTTATTTTTGAGATTGAAGCTGATGCTGACAGCACGGTTCGGCTGTTTATCGACGGAAAAGAATATCCTATGAAAGTCAGAGATATGCTGTACACTTCAAAAGTGTATGCTCTCTGGGACGAAGTGAAGGAGCTGACCAAAAAGACCTGGGGAGACCTGGAGCATTACCGGGATGATCCCTGGTGGCACAATGCCTATAAGATCCGGGTGAACAAGGCGTATCCGGAAAGCTCTTACGATCTTACTTACCAAAAGAAGATGAGATTTGAGAAAGACTGCAATGTCCGACTGAGAATCTGGCAGAAGAACGGCGATGCCGCCTGGACATCTCCTGTTTTTGTCAAAGTAAAGAAATAGTCCAACAGGGAAAGGAGAATAAAAGAATGCAGGAAATTGTTAATGTGAGAATTGATGACCGGCTGATTCATGGTCAGGTGGCGACGGTGTGGAGTCTGACGACCAAAGCTACCCGGATTATGGTAGTAGATGATCTGGTGGTAAAAGATACTGTCAATAAAGAGGCTTTGAAGCTGGCCTGCCCCAAGCAGTGCAAATTGTCCATCCTTACGGCTGAAAGAGCAGCGGCCAATCTTTGCGCTGGAAAATACGAGGGAGAAAAGGTATTTATCGTAGCGAAAAGCCCCAAAACGATTCGGGATATTTATGATAAAGGCTTTCATATGGAAAGCGTAAATGTCGGCAATATGGGTGGCAAGACGAATACAAAGATGCTGAAAAAAGCCGTCAACGTTACGGAAGAGGATCTGGAGAATTTCACTTATCTGATTGATAAGGGTGTAAAGGTAACGGCCCAGATGGTGCCTGCCGATGAAGCTTTGAATATGGCGGAATTGATTAAAAATGTAAATTAGGATTTTGGCCGGCCTGTTTAGGGCCGGCCAAAAATTTCTTGGCACAGCCTGCAGCCGGTCGGGGTGGCGGCCAGACCGCCTTCCGCAGTTTCCTTTAAAGAACTGTTCATCTCTTTTCCGATCTGATTCATGGCCTGAATGACCTCTTCGGTAGGTATAACGCTGGTAATTCCGGCACAGGCCAGTTCGCAGGCAGTAAAAGCATTGGCCACTCCCATAGCGTTTCGTTTGACGCAGGGAACTTCTACCAGGCCGGCCACTGGATCACAGACCAGCCCCAGAATGTTTTTTAAGGCGATGGCGCAGCTATGGCAGACCATGGACGGCGTTCCGCCTAATAACTCCGTTAAAGCGCCGGCAGCCATAGCAGACGCCGTACCAACTTCGGCCTGACAGCCGCCTTCTGCTCCGGCAATGCTGGCATTTTTTGCAATGACCATGCCAATGGCGGAGGCGGTGAACATGGACATTACGACTTCATCTTCCGGAAGGCTCTTGTCCTCCATGACGGATATCAGGGCGGCAGGAAGAACGCCACAGGATCCGGCAGTAGGGGCGGCTACGATCCGGCCCATACAGGAATTTGACTCAGCTACTGCCAGAGCCATAGCCATGGCATTCCCGAAAAGAGATCCAAAATGATTTAGGCCCTGTTCTACTGCGGATTTCATTTTGGCGGCAGAACCGCCGGAAAGGCCGCTGGAAGAGCGCAGGTCGGGAGCCATGCCCTCCTTGACGGATTGTTTCATGACATGGAACCGCTTTTTCATATCGGAAAAGAGGCGTTCCTGAGGCTGTTCTGTTGTTTGAGCCTGTTCCTCTAATACAATCTCTGAAATTTTCTTTTTGCAGCTTTCGGCTGCGTAGACTAATTCTTCTACTGAGTTGTACTGCAATTTCATTTCAAATGTTCTCCTGTCTTTTCATTTATTTGGTTGGTTCATTCCTGGGCGCTGTTTTTTTCTGATGCGTTGCGGGAAGCCGAACTCTTGCGGTATGCTGATGGGGTCATCCCGGTACTTTTTTTAAAAGCCATAGAAAAATACTGTTCTGAAAGGTATCCGCAGTAATAGGCGATCTCGGAATAGGAGAGGGTGGAATTGGACAAAAAATAACACGCACGCTTTATCCTGAGATTGGTGATATACTGCTGCATGGGCATTCCACTGATTTCTTTGAAGATCCGATAGAGATAGGTACGGTCAAGTCCAATGGCATCTGAAATACTCTGAACAGAAATGTTGCTATAATAGGAATCCTGGATCAGAGCGATGGCCTGGTTTACATAGTATTCCTTTCTGGACAGAGGCTTGATATTGCGGTTGTGCTCCATCAGTCTGGAACAGAGAAGGTAAAACTGCCCCAAGGCCATAAAACTGTCTGATACAGCTACTGTTTTCGGAATAGTGAGGGGGCGGATCAGCTCGGCCAGTTCTTCGGTGGGGCCGTAATGGAGAATGGGGGTCCCTGTGCTGATGTTGCAGAGCTGCATAAGCGGAACAGCATCGATTCCGTCGAAACCTACCCAATAGTATACCCAGGGGTCGTGGAGGTCTGATTGGTAGGAAATGGGGACGTGAGGAACCAGCAGAAAGCAGTCGCCGGCCTCCAGCCGGTAAGTTTGCCCATGAATCTGATAGGTACCCTTTCCGCGAACAATGCAGTGAAGGACGTAGTGATCAATGACAGTCTGAGCGGAATAGTGCCCTTGAATCGTTTCGTGGTATCCGTAGTCTAAGATCCGAATGGTCTCGTTGGTAGATTTATTCTGGTTAAAATAGACAATATTTTTGGTTCCCACAACTTCAGCTCCTTATGAACAACAAAATATGAAAAATTCGCAACATAATTCTCTTTTATTTATAGCAAAACATGGTATAAATAACAATATAAGAAATGTTGGAACCGATAAAATTAACAAAAAAAATAACAAGATGTCAGAGGAATGTTGGCTAATATATAACGGATGGCACAAAAACATAGATTTTATATTGGAACGGCAGCGACAACATTTTGTGAATTCTATAACAACCAACTGTCAGACATAGCGCGATTGAGATAGACAAGGTTCCGAAAAAGACAGCGAGCTATAAAAGCTTCCGGTCTTAGGAGGGCGGCGATAACATGAAAATTACATATTATGGGACATCGGCTTCGGAAGCCTGGCCGGCATTGTTCTGTAACTGTAAAGCTTGTGAGCTGGCACGAGAGTACGGGGGAAAAAACATACGGACAAGGAGTCAGGCGCTGATTGACGATTCCCTGCTGATTGATTTTCCGCCAGACACGAATTATCATGCACAAAGGTACCATTTAAATCTGCAGGCTGTCAAGTCCCTGTTGATCACCCACAGCCATCACGATCACTATTTTCCTGGTGATATCTGTATGAGAACCTCTAATTTTGCCGAGGGAATCAAGGACAGTAAACTTTTTGTGTATGGAAATGATGCTATCGAAAAAGGCTTTTATGAGGCTGCAGCGATTCATTCCAATATTGGCGATTTTGTCGTATTTCATCGTCTGGAGCCTTTTGACAGAATCTGTACAGAAGACGGATATGAAGTGACAGCTCTTCTGGCAGACCACAATCAGCCAGAAAAATCCTTGATGTATATCGTAAAGAAAGGTAACCGGCAGATCCTGTACGCCCATGACACAGGGATTTTTCCGGAATGTACCTGGGATTATTTAGAAGGAAAAAGATTTGACTTTGTGAGTTTTGACTGTACGGCCCTGACTCGGGACTGGAGAAGGGGACATATGGGATTTAAAGCCGTGGACGAAGTGAGGGAAAGAATGGCCGGGATGGGATGCATTGACTCAAAAACGATTCTTGTGTTGAGCCATTTTGCACATTACGGGGATTTTACCCATGATAAAATCTGCGCTGAGGAGAATCCAAAAGGCTACGAGGTAGCATTCGACGGCTGCTATTATGAATTTTAGATTTTTGTTTTGCACAGAAAAATGAGATAACAAGGCGAAATACGGTTCGCCTGAAAATAAAAGGAGGAAGAATATATATGAAGAAAAAGTGGGCAAAAACAACGGCGGTTTTTTGTTTGGCTGCAAGTTCTGTACTGTTGTCTGCGTGCAGCAGCGGAACAAGCGAAACCAGTGCCAGTGCTGAGACAACGGCTGCAGCAGCCGGGACAGAAACTTCAGGTGGCGAAACGAGCGGAGCGGCCTCAGAGGGAGAAGCAGCAGGAACGACGGATTTCAGCGGAAAGGAAATTGAGATTGCTACTTATCTGACAGGCGATACTTTGGAGGCCTATAAAGAGGTAATTGCCGGATTTGAAAGCGAAACTGGCGTGAAGGTAACTCTGGATGAATACGGCGAGGATTATGAGAATACCATGAAGATCAGAATGGCGTCTAATGATCTTCCGGATGTGTTTGAGACTCATGGATGGAGCCTGATTCGCTATAAAGAGTATTTGACAGATTTAAGCGGTGAAGAGTGGGCAGATGATTTGAATGAAGCAGCTCTGGGCGTTATTCAGGATACGGACGGAAAGATCTATACTCTGATGACAACAGGTTCCTGCCTGGGCACAGCAGTTAATGTGGACGTATGTGAGGCGGCAGGTGTAGATCCGTGGGCTATTGAGACATGGGAAGACTTTAATGCAGCATGTGATAAAATCAAAGCGGCAGGCTACACGCCTATTGCAAATTACTTTACTTCTGCAGGAGCGCTGGCCAATGCAAATGGTTCCTGGCTGAGCTATGAGGGCGCAGTGTACGATGACAATGAAGCGATCCTGAACGGAACCTGGGACTGGGAACACTTTAAGACGATTCTGGATTACCTTCAGACATGGTTTGATAACGGATATCTTTATGAAGACTGCGGTACCATCGGACAGACCGATGCTATCGAGCGCTGTGCGAGAAACGAATGTGCTTTTATTGTCGGTATCGGTACATCCTATCAGACTGCTGTAGTAGCTTTAAATCCTGATGTGACGATGGCAATGATCCCGATCTGTGCAAGCCAGGAAGGCGGAGCAAGATTCTGCGGAATCGGTGAGGGCGCTTCCTTCGGTATCTGGAAAGACACAGAAGAGATGGAGGTCTGCAAGGCATTTTTGAATTATGTTGCTGAGAATGCTGACGGTATCAATGCAGCAGCAGGTGAGATCAGCACGCTGCCTTCTGAGACAACGAAATCCTATGGTATGCAGATGATGGAAGAGATGGAATCTCATTACCCGGATGTATTCTATGACAACCTGTGGGACCGCAAGTATATGCCGGCCGGAATGTGGAGCATTTTTGAGGTTGCTGCCGGGATGTTCTGCGAAGACCAGTCTGAGGAGAGCAAGCAGGAAATTATTGAGTACCTGAGAGAAAACTATCAGGATCTGTATGCGGCTGCACAGGAAGAGGTCTAAAGAGTGTGAAGAGCGCTTGATAAGGCAGTCGGAAAATGACTATACAGAACAGAGGATCGCAGGAAGCCTGCGGTCCTCTGTTGGAAAGGATGCGCTGATATGAATAGAAGGAAAAAAGGGATATTATTGTCACTTAGTATTCCAGCTTTTCTGCTGATCATTATTTTCATGATCGTTCCGCTGGGAAATGCACTGAGAGTATCATTTTTTAAGTGGAACGGCTTTTCTCAGAATATGAGATTTATAGGGCTGGAGAACTACCTATCCCTTTTTTCGGATAAAGTGTTCTGGCGGTCCACTGCCAATACGTTTGTTTACGGATTTGGCAGTACTCTTCTCCAAAATATTTTTGGTCTGGCTGCAGCACTGTTTGTCAATAAGCAGTTTAAGGGCCGGAATTTTGTGCGCTTGATTCTGTATATGCCCATCATGATATCAGGCGTCATCATGGGTGCAATTCAGTACTATATTTTCAGTTATGACAATGGCGTACTGAACAACTTTTTAAATCTTTTTGGAATTGAAGATATTTACTGGATGAAGAGCGGAGTCGGTTCTGTTCTCATTATTACCCTGATTAATAGCTGGCAGGCAATGGGCTTCTGTATGCTGATCTATCTGGCAGGGCTTCAAAATATCCCCAAAATGTACCAGGAGGCAGCACGGCTTGATGGCGCCAGCAAATGGCAGGCATTTTTCAAGGTGGATATTCCGCTTTTGATGCCGGCTATTACGACCGCCGTGATCACGAACCTGATCGGCGGATTCAAGCTGTATGATATTATCGTAACCCTTACCAATGGAGGGCCAAACAGAAAATCACTGTCACTGTCATACTACATTTCCCTGCTTTATTTTAACGATGAGAAGGCAGGATATTCATCGGCAGTCGGAATTGCGCTGTTTGTGATTATATTTATTGTAGCTGTGCCGATTAACCGGTACTTAAGGAGCAAGGAGGTGGAATTTTAGATGAGGACTTCTGCATCCGGAAAAACAAAAATGAAAGAGATATATGCTCCAAATAAAAAAGTAAAAGCGGGAGTATATGTCATAGCAGCTCTCCTGGTGCTCCTGTATTTGCTGCCGATCTATGTTATGCTGAATCAGTCTTTCCGCTATGTGACGGATTTGTCGCCGCGGTTGTATCTGCCGGAAGAATGGACTCTGGATAACTATATTGAAGCGTTTACCTCCTCAGCTCTCATGGGCAGTTTTAAGAATTCTATCGTTCTTGTAGTTGAGGTGTGTGCTGTGGAGATCATATTGGGCGGAATTGCAGCTTACGGTCTGGCCAGAGCAGGAGGAAAGATTTCTACAACTTTAAGAACATTCAACATCTGCATTATGATGATACCCAGCCTCTCTCTTCTGGTTGGTACCTACTCTCTGATGGTGAAATTTCACATGGTGAATAAGATCTGGGCGTTAGCTCTCCAGACTGCAGCCATCGGAATGTCCAGTACCATGTTTTTCTATACCTCATTCATCATTTCAATTCCAAAGGATCTTGATGAAGCGGCGGCCATCGACGGAGCAGGAATTTTCAGAACATTTTTTACTATTATTCTGCCTCAGCTTAAGCCGATCACTGTGACGAGGCTGATCATGATTGCAGTTGGTGCGTGGAACAGCTACGCAATGCCCAGCTATCTGTTGACGGATACCAGTAAAGCCACTGTGATTCTGACGGTAAGAAAAGCCTTCTATACAGCTTACGGGGCTGTCCAGAATGTACCTCTGGCCTGCGCGATGTGCGCGGTAGCCCTTCTGCCGGTTATTTTGCTGTACGTCCTTTTGCAGCGTTATATTATAGAAGGTCAGCTTGATTCTGTAAGTAAGTAATAATAATTGAGCCGCGGTCCAGGAATAGAACCTGGTTCCGCGGCTTTTTTCAGTCCTTCTGTGGTTTGGAACGGGAAAGGATATAACACTTATGCCAAATGAAAGAGAATCACTTCCTGAATATGGGGCATTTCTCGGATGTGGCCAGCCAGCTCTTCGCTGAACGGACTGTCCAGCTCGATTGACATAATGGCGTCTCCGCCTTTTTCCAATCGGTTTAGCCGGAAATTGCAGATGTTACCCTGATGTTCAGAAACAAAGGCGGTCACTTCGGCAATCACGCCTGGTATGTCCTGATGCAAGATGATGAGGGTGGGATTTTGACCGGTAAAGGCTACCTCCATCCCATTGATCCGGGTGATCAGGATATTTCCACCGCCGACCGAGGAACCTTCGAGCTGAACGGATCGCTGGTCTGAGCCGGTGAGGGTGATCCGGGCTGTGTTGGGGTGGGCGCCGTCAATCGTCCCTGTAGAAAATGTGACCTGTATGCCGGCAGCGGCCGCCAATTTCAGGCTGTCCCGGATTCTGGAATCCCAGGGTTCCATTCCCATAATACCGCCGGCAAGAGCCTTGTCGGTGCCGTGGCCTCTGTAGGTCTTGGCAAAGGAGCCGTGAAGAAGGATGTCTGCCTTGACCGGTGTAGTACCCAGAAGAAGGGCGGCGGCCTTTCCGATGCGAACGGCTCCCGCTGTATGGGAACTGGAAGGTCCGATCATGACCGGACCGATAATGTCAAATACATTCATTGGTCTGTTCCTCCGTAAAAGGTGATAAGTGATGGACTTCAGCTATAAGGGGTAAAAGCAGGGCTTGCGGTTCTGATAAACAGTGTAGTAGCGGAAACCGCATTCCTTCAGCAAACTGTTGGCCTGGGAGAAAGCATATCCGAGATGCCGGGATTCATGGGCATCGGATCCGATGGTGATCAGTTCTCCACCTAATTCCCGGTAGCGTTTCAGAACACTGGCCGAAGGATTCGGCTCCCCCAAGCCGTATTTATAACCGCCGGTATTGCATTCCAAAGCTCTGCCCTGTGCGATCAGAACCTCCAGAATAGGGTCAATAACATCGCGGTAACGATCATAGGAATAGAGGCGGTTTTGATTGGGGGAGTACCTCAGAATATAGTCTAAATGCCCTAGGCTGTCAAAACCCGGAATGGACTTTACACGATCCAGAGTTACTTCAAAATAGCGGCGGAAAGTCTCTTCCTCTGTCCTTCCGTCGTAGAAGGACGGCTCATAGGGATCTTTTCCATCCACAAAGTGGCTGGAGCCAATAATGTAATCAAACGGATAGGAACAGGCAATGGTTTCCAGGAGATCGGCAATATGATTTTGAATGCCAAGCTCAATCCCAATAAGAATTTCAATCCGTCCCCGGTACTCTTCACGAATGGCTTCCAAAGCTGGAAAATACTGTTCTAGATCCAGGGTAAAATCTAACTCTGTAAAAGGAGTATCCGGGTCATAGTGGTCTGTAATACAGATTTTAGGCATGCCTAAACGGATAGCCTGATCGATCTGACTTCGGACAGGCGCGGATGAATCCGCAGAAAACTCTGTGTGTACGTGGGTATCAATCATAAAAAATCCGCCTTTCCTAGTTAATATTAAATAGCAATACCGCAGCAGACGGCATTATCGGTTTTGAGAGTTTTTTCTGACGACCTTTTCCACAAGTATAGCAAAACTGTCAGGAAACGCAACGGGAATCGGCGTGAATTTCAAAAAAAGGACTTGCTATTTCCAGGAAAATTATGTACAATAAACGGTAAGTTGATTAATATTTAACGAGTTTATCAATAGGAGGAAATGAATCATGGCAGTAAAAGTAGCAATCAATGGTTTTGGCCGTATCGGCCGTCTGGCATTCAGACAGATGTTTGGAGCGGAGGGATATGACGTTGTTGCAATTAATGATTTAACTGATCCGAAGATGCTGGCAAACCTGTTAAAGTATGACACCGCTCAGGGTGGATACTGCGGCCATATCGGTGAGGGCAAGCATACCGTAGAGGCTGGCGAGGGCTGCATCATCGTTGATGGAAAGACCATTACCATTTATAAAGAACCGAACGCAGCAGACCTTCCTTGGGGAGAATTAGGCGTAGACGTTGTTCTGGAGTGCACTGGCTTCTATACGAAGAAGGACAAGGCTATGGCTCATATCAATGCAGGTGCTAAGAAGGTTGTTATCTCCGCTCCGGCAGGAAATGACTTAAAGACCATCGTTTACAGCGTAAATGAGAAGACACTGGACAAGGACGACCAGATTATTTCTGCAGCTTCCTGTACCACTAACTGCTTAGCTCCTATGGCTAAGGCATTAAATGACTACGCTCCTATTCAGTCTGGTATCATGAGTACCATTCACGCTTACACTGGTGATCAGATGATTCTGGATGGACCGCACAGAAAAGGCGATTTAAGAAGAGCAAGAGCAGGCGCTGCTAACATCGTTCCCAACTCTACCGGCGCAGCTAAGGCTATCGGCCTGGTTATTCCGGAATTGAACGGCAAGCTGATCGGCTCTGCACAGCGTGTTCCGGTAACTACCGGTTCCACCACTATCCTGACTGCAGTTGTTAAGGGTGCAGACGTTACCGTAGAGGGTATTAACGCAGCTATGAAGGCAGCAGCAAGCGAGTCCTTCGGCTACAATGAGGATCCGATCGTATCTTCTGACGTTATTGGCATGAAGTACGGTTCTCTGTTTGATGCTACCCAGACTATGGTTTCCAAGATCAGCGATGATTTATATGAAGTACAGGTTGTTTCTTGGTATGACAATGAGAACTCTTACACCAGCCAGATGGTAAGAACCATCAAATATTTCGCTGAGTTAGCATAATGAACCTTTGACCTACAGGGTCCGGTCGTATGGACCGGACCCATTTTTATATTACGACTGGATTTTTTTAAAATCATAGAAAGGAGCCTTTTGGCTATGCTGAACAAAAAATCAATTGATGATATTAATGTAAAGGGAAAACGCGTTCTTTGCAGATGCGATTTTAACGTACCGCTGAAAGAAGGAAAGATTACAGATGAGAATCGTCTGGTAGCAGCTTTGCCGACAATCAAAAAGTTGATTGCTGATGGAGGAAAAGTAATTTTGTGCTCCCATTTGGGAAAACCCAAAGGAGAACCCAAACCGGAACTGTCCCTGGCTCCTGTTGCCGCAAGATTGTCTGAGCTGTTAGGCCAGGAAGTAAAATTTGCAGCAGATCCGGAAGTAGTGGGACCGAACGCCAAGGCAGCTGTTGAAGCTATGAAAGACGGTGATGTAGTTCTTCTGGAAAATACCCGCTATCGCAAAGAAGAGACCAAGAACGGCGAAGAATTTAGCAAAGATCTGGCTTCTCTGTGTGATGTTTATGTAAATGATGCATTTGGCACAGCCCACAGAGCACACTGCTCTAACGTAGGCGTGACTCAGTATGTAGACACTGCAGTTGTAGGATACTTAATGCAGAAAGAGATCGATTTCCTGGGCAATGCTGTGGAGAATCCGGTTCGCCCGTTCGTAGCAATTTTAGGCGGAGCGAAGGTTGCCGACAAGTTAAATGTTATCTCTAATCTTCTGGAGAAGTGTGATACTCTGATCATTGGCGGCGGTATGGCATATACCTTCCTGAAAGCACAGGGCAAAGAGATTGGAAAATCTCTGGTAGATGACAGTAAGATTGATTATTGCAAGGAAATGATCGACAAGGCTGGAAAATTGGGCAAGAAGCTGTTGCTTCCGGTTGATACCGTTATAATTTCTGAGTTCCCCAACCCGATTGATGCTCCTGTCGATACAGAGGTAGTTTCTGTAGATGCGATTCCGGCAGACAAAGAAGGCGTAGATATTGGACCGGAGACTTCCAAATTATATGCAGATGCTGTTAAAAATGCAAAGACTGTAGTGTGGAATGGACCGATGGGCGTATTTGAGAATCCTACCCTGGCAGCCGGAACTATTGCTGTTGCAAAAGCGCTGGCAGAGACCGATGCAACCACGATCATCGGCGGCGGCGATTCCGCAGCAGCGGTTAATCAGCTTGGCTTTGGCGATAAGATGACCCATATTTCTACCGGCGGCGGTGCTTCTCTGGAATTTTTAGAGGGGAAAGAGCTTCCCGGTGTGGCAGCAGCTAATGATAAATAATCCATAGGAAGATAAGAGGGCTAACGTTATGAGAAAGAAAATTATTGCCGGGAACTGGAAAATGAACATGACACCTACCGAGGCAGTGAATCTGGTGAATACTCTGAAACCTCTGGTAAACAACGAAGACGTGGATGTTGTCTTCTGCGTTCCGGCTATTGATATTATCCCTGCTATGGAAGCTGCCAAGGGAACGAATATCCATATCGGTGCTGAAAATATGTACTTTGAGGAGAGCGGTGCCTACACCGGAGAAATTTCTCCCAAGATGCTGGAAGACGCAGGTGTTAAGTACGTAGTGATCGGCCATTCCGAAAGAAGAGAGTACTTCGCAGAGACCGATGAAACGGTCAACAAGAAGGTTTTAAAAGCTCTGGAACACGGAATTACTCCCATCATCTGCTGCGGCGAAAGCTTGACTCAAAGAGAGCAGGGGATTACGATTGACTGGATTCGCCAGCAGATTAAGATAGCGTTCTTAAACGTAACGGCTGATCAGGCAAAGACCACAGTGATTGCCTATGAGCCAATCTGGGCGATCGGAACTGGTAAGACCGCGACTACTGAGCAGGCGGAAGAAGTGTGCGCTGCGATCCGGGCATGTATCGGCGAGATTTACGACGAAGCTACTGCAGATGCGATCCGCATCCAGTACGGCGGTTCTGTGAACGCAGGAAATGCAGCCGAATTGTTTGCTCAGCCGGATATTGACGGCGGCCTGGTAGGGGGAGCTTCTTTAAAACCGGATTTCGGAAAAATTGTGTGCTACAATAAATAAGGACAGGAAAGCCTGATATAGTTTAAATTTGGAAAGCCGCTGGAAGGCAGATGATGCCAGCCAGCGGCTTTTTCTGGTAAACTGGGGAAAAAGAGACGAAAGAAAGAAAAATGATTGTATAAAATGCATATATCTCACATGAGTCTATATAACCGCAACATCATCCCATGTACCCTAATGCCTAAAAAACATATAATTATTTTTAGAAAAACGTGCAAATAAAACAAAAGGCGGAGGTATTTTATGAAAAAGAGAACAAAGAAACTGACGGCTTTGGCGATGGCAGCGGTTACAGCCGTTTCCCTGGCAGCCTGCGGCGGCAGCACTTCAGGGGAGGGCGGCGGCGCTTCTTCCGGAGGAGACGCAGGCGGGAAACTGACAGTGGCAATCTGGGACAATGGACAGAAAGCAGGGTTAGATCAGATTGTCGCTGATTTTACAGCGGCTACAGGGATTGAAGCTGAAGTCCAGGTTATTACGTGGGATCAGTATTGGACTCTTTTGGAGGCAGGCGCATCTGGCGGAGATATGCCGGATGTATTCTGGATGCATTCCAACGAAGTGCAGAAGTACATGTCGAATGGAATTTTGATGGATTTGACAGACCGCATTGCAGCCAGCGATAAATTAGAGATGGATAAATTCCCGGAAGACATTAAACAGCTTTATCAGTATGATGGAAAAGTATATGCGATTCCGAAAGATATTGATACGATTGCCCTGTGGTACAACAAGACGATGTTTGACGAGGCTGGCTTGGAATATCCGAATGAAGACTGGACCTGGGATGATTTCTATGACGCTGCGGTGAAGCTGACGAAAGAAGACGGAAGCCAGTATGGAACAGCTATGAACCCCAGCAATGAGCAGGACGGATATATGAATATTATCTATACCATGGGCGGATACGTACTTTCTGAGGACAAGAAGAGTTCTGGTATGGATGATCCCAATACGATCAAGGCAATGAATTTTGTAGATAAAATGATCAAGACAGTGATGCCCCCGGCGACGGTGATGGCTGAGACGGGAACGGACGTTCTTCTCGGATCGGGCCAGATCGCTATGCTGACTCAGGGTTCCTGGATGGTTCCGGCATTTAAGGAAAACGAGTATATTGCTGCCAACTGTGATGTAGCGGTTCTTCCAAAGGATCCAGAGACCGGCAAGCGGGTTTGCCTGTACAATGGACTGGGATGGGCAGCCAACGCCAATACGGACAATCCTGAGGGCGCGTGGAAGCTGCTTGAGTGGTTCGGCACAAAGGACATGCAGCTAAAACAGGCTCAGTTGGGTGTTACCATGGCTGCATACCAGGGCGTATCGGATGAGTGGAAGAACAATACGGATCTCTTTAACCTCCAGCCTTACCTGGATATGCTGAACGGAGATCTGGTATTCCGTCCAAGTACCCGCGCCACACTGACCTGGTGGAACATGGTAGTGGAGGATTTGAAAGAGGCATGGAACGGGAATGTGTCAATGGAAGATGCATGCAAGAAGGCGGCTGAAGACATGAACCAATGCCTTGCAGAAGAAGCTCAGTAAGTTTTGAACCGGGAGTTGCCTCCAGGCAGCTCCTGTACTTTATAAAAGGAGTGAGAATTCGTGGCCAAAACAGGAACAACAACGGCGAAGAAAACAGGCAAAAGGTTTAAAATGACGCCGAGAGAAAAGAACGAATGTATCTGGGGATGGCTTTTTATCCTGCCCACTATGATCGGATTGATTATATTGAATATATATCCGATTTTTAAGACAATCTATGAGAGCTTTTTTAAGACTGGAGATTTTGGACGAGGAAACGTATTTATCGGGCTGGAAAATTACAAGAGGATCCTGACCGATGGAGAAGTATGGCAGTCTCTTCTCAATACATTTAAATACGCAATCGTAGAGGTACCGTTTTCCCTTGTGATCGCGCTCCTTTTGGCAGTTCTTTTGAACCGCAAGATGAAAGGGAGAGCGGCATACCGGACAATCTTTTTCCTGCCCATGGTAGCTGCCCCGGCCGCGGTGGCAATGGTATGGCGCTGGCTTTTTAACTCAGAGTTCGGCCTGTTAAACAATCTTTTTGGCACTGAGATCAATTGGATTTCGGATCCAAAGATCGCTGTATTTTCTATCGCAGTGATCGGCATCTGGTCTATTATCGGCTACAATATGGTTTTGTTCCTGTCCGGGCTTCAGGAGATCCCCAGGGATTATTACGAGGCTTCCAGCATTGACGGAGCAAACGGCATTTATCAGTTTTTCCATATTACCGTACCGCTTCTGTCCCCTACGATATTTTTTGTTACAGTAACGAGGGTGATCAGTGCTCTGCAGGTATTTGATCTGATTTTTATGGTTATGGATAAGAACAATCCTGCTTTGTCAAAAACTCAGTCGTTAGTGTACCTGTTCTATGATTATTCTTTTATTAATAATAACAGAGGGCTGGGCTCTTCTATCGTGGTATTGCTGCTGGTCATCATTATGATCATCACGGTATTCCAGATGTATGCTCAGAAAAAGTGGGTTTATTACAACTAAAAGGGGGAAGAAATATGGAACGCAAAGAAAAGATGATCAACGTATTGATCCATGCGATTTTGATTGCAGTTAGCATTACAATGCTGGTACCCTTTGCATGGATGGCGTTGACCGCATTTAAAACAGTAACGGAATCCACAAGCGTAGATCCCTTTGTAATTTTCCCGAAGGTCTGGAGAACGGACAGCTTTGTGGAAGTCATCAATAACATGAATTTTCCGCAGCTTTACTTAAATACGATCCTGCTGATTGCCGGCCGCGTAATCTGCGCTGTACTGACAGCGACCATGGCGGGCTACGCATTTGCAAGGCTGAAATTTCCAGGAAGAAATTTAATGTTTTCTCTTGTTATGTTCCAGATGATGGTGCCAGGGCAAATTTTTATCATCCCGCAATATTTAATGATAAGCTCTTTGGGAGCGATGGACACGATATTTGCGCTGATCTTTCCGGGATTGGTGACAGCTTTCGGAACATTCCTGCTGAGACAGTCTTATATGGGACTGCCGAAAGATCTGGAAGAAGCGGCCCGGCTGGACGGATGCAATATCGGACAGACATTCCTCTATATAATGGCTCCGCTTACCCGCTCGGGAATGGTCGCTCTGGGAATTTTTACTGCTGTGTTTGCCTACAAAGACCTGATGTGGCCTTTGATCTGTAACAGAACCGTTATGCCTCTGTCTGCGGCTTTGGCTAAAATGCAGGGACAATACAGCAACAACTATCCTCAGTTGATGGCGGCATCTCTGCTGGCGTGTATTCCAATGATTATTTTATATTTGATTTTCCAGAAGCAGTTTATTGAGGGCATTGCTACCTCCGGCGGAAAGCTGTAATATTGACTGGAAAGCAGCTTTTAGGTTAATGAAGTCCGGGCGTGCTGTTTGCACTACCGGACTTCATTTAGGCTATTGACTGTGCTGTCGGCGGTAACTCTGTGGGCTACAGCCAAAGCGGGATTTAAATATTTTTGAAAATGTAAGCGGATTATCATAACCTATTTCCTGCGCGATATCTTTGATTGGCGTAGAGGTGTTTACCAGACGTTTCGCTCCCTCATCTAAGCGGTATTGGACCAAATATTCCTGGGGCGAGAGGCCGATCACCTTTTTAAAGATAGAAGTAAGGTAGGAGCGGTTGATTCCGATCTCACGGGCCAGGTCGTTGATGGTCAGCCGGGAATAATTGTGATGAATGTAGTCCAGGGCGTGGGCGACATAGACTTTCGGAGAATAGTCATAATGGTTGGACTGGCCATAAGAACGGCTGACATAAGAGCTGATCAGGAGCGAAATGATGGAGAACAGAAGGCCTGTTCGCTTCAATTCATTCGCAAAGGTCAGTTCTGGAACGGCCAGAATCTCTTCTATCAATGCAGAGTACTCTTCAGGGTGGAGAATGGAGTCACGAACATAAACGCCGTCGGGCATCCCTGCTTTATCCATGTATGAGGCTGCTTTGTCCCCCTCAAACGTCACCCAGGTGTATTCCCAGGGATTTTCAGCGTCAGGCCAGTAAGAAGTGATCACTCCGGGGCGAACGGCAAAGATTTGCCCTCTGGACAGCGGGATAGGCGGGTTGCCTTCGATTTGGAGATATCCCTGCCCGGATAGAATAAAGTGGACATGATATCCGGGGCGGGCTTCGGGGCCAAAGCGCTTGACATTTACAAAATGTTCCCGCCCGCAGCAGGTGAGAATCAGATCCTGTGTTTGGCGATTGACATAATCCAGGACACGGTAAGTTGCTGTGATAAAATATCCAGTCTTTTTCGGGGATATAACAAGAGCGGGAATGCGATTTTCTTCCATATTTGTCTCCTTATCTTATGTATTTTAGTAAAAGGATATGCCGTTTAGCAGCATCATAACTTAGAGCGGCCAAAACATTTAGAAAACATAGGAATCTGGTGTAGCATCAGATTTGGAAGAATCATCTGTACTGATTCCCAGATAAGGACGGAACAGGCGGTAAAAGAACCAGGCATTCGCCCAGGCTGATAGAGAAAAACCGCATAGGAGCCATATAAGGAGATAAATAGGAAACATCTGTGCATCTACCAGCGTGAAGTACATAGGAATGCAGGAAATGCAAAGAATGGCTACAAAATAGCCAATTTTGCGGAATGCAAAATAAAATGAATGGCAGATCAGGGTTTTCAGATTGTTGTCAAACGCCGCCATCACCGGAAAAAGATAGAGGAAGAGGAGAAGGGCAAGAAACAGCAAAGCTAAAATGCTGATAGAAAAGACCATGGCAATCGGCGAACCGTCCGGGAAAAAAAGATGCTCCATCCAGGAGGCAAGGAGAAGAAAAAGGATCAGAATCCAGCCAGCGGTAGCCTGCTTCCAATTCTGCCGGAAGCTCCTGAAAAAAAGCTGGACAGCAGAAACTTCTTTATCTTTATGCATTTTTAGTACAGAGTAATAAAGCGCAGTGAGAGCTGCTCCAGCGGTAATGACTGGAAGGCAGCAGACCATAAAACAAAGATTAAGCAGCACAAGCGTGCAGACCTTGTCCAGAATACGGCCAAGAAAGCTGTCGTTGCTGAGAAAGTTCATTAAAAATCCCCCTAACCTTATAAGATATTATGATTATAAACTGTTTTTAGGGCGATTTCAATTAAAATTGCAGGATGAGACATTATTTCGATTTATATGAGGAGGAGCAGGGATAATAACTATGACGAAGACATTGAGAGACTATTACATAGAATTGTACGGCGATGGGGATATTTCAAATTATCGCTGGAATCAACTGGTGGAAATCATCGAAAAGGCAAAGCAGGAGCGAAGCGCAGAGCTAAGAAAAGAGGATCAGAAAGGAAGCGGTTGGTATCTTTCTGAAAAAATGGCAGGAATCATGCTGTACATTGATAAGTTCAGCGATAATTTGAAAAATTTTGAGACAAAGATAGAGTATCTGGCAGATTTGGGAATTACCTATGTGCATTTTATGCCGCTGCTGAAATCCCGGGAAGGGAACAATGACGGCGGCTACGCTGTCTCGGATTATCTCTCTGTTGACAGCCGCCTGGGTACGATGAAGCAATTTGAGCGTGTGATTAAGCAGCTAAAAAAGAAGGGGATCCGCACTTGCATCGACTTTGTCCTGAATCACACAGCTAAGGAGCATATATGGGCAAAAAAATGTCTGGCCGGAGATCCGGATTACAATGACATGTATTTTATGTTTGACAGCAGAGAGATACCGGATCAGTATGAGAAAACTCTGACACAGATTTTCCCGGAAGTGGCTCCGGGGAATTTTACATATTATGAGGATATCCACAAATATGTTATGACTCGGTTTTATGAATTCCAATGGGATTTAAACTATAAAAATCCTCAGGTGTTCAATAAGATTATAGAAGTCCTTTTAACCTTGGCAAATAAAGGGATTGATATTTTTCGCCTGGATGCCATCCCGTACATGTGGAAAGAACTGGGGACAACATCCATGAATCTGCCTCAGGTTCACACACTCTTGAAGATGATGCGGATGATAGCTGATGAGGTGTGCCCGTCAGTCGTCTTTCTGGGGGAGGCGATCGTGGAACCTCATGAAATTGTGAAATATTTTGGAACTTCGGATGAAAAAGAGTGCAATGTCATGTATAATGCTTCCATGATGGTTTTGCTTTGGAATAGTTTGGCCACTCG
Organism: uncultured Lachnospiraceae bacterium; assembly: GCA_904395885.1. Lineage (GTDB taxonomy): Bacteria > Bacillota > Clostridia > Lachnospirales > Lachnospiraceae > UMGS1370. The sequence goes on along the minus strand of CAJFOF010000019.1, from coordinate 36,077 downwards.
TGACGTCCGTCTGATGGAGAGGTCTCTTTCTATTGATTACGGCGTGCCGGATGACGGCGTATGGATTAACTATGCCAGATGCCACGATGATATTGGGTGGGGATTTGAAGAAAATATTATCCGGGAATTGGGGCTGGATCCCGAGAAACATAAACAGTTTATCATTCGATTTATGGAAGGGAAATTTCCCGGCAGCTTTTCGATCGGGGAATTGTACGAATTTAATCCAGTAACGCTTGACGCCAGAAACAGCGGGACTATGGCATCCATGTGCGGGCTGGAACAGGCGGTCAACGAGAAACACAGATACAAAATAGAACAGGCAGTCAAACGGATTTTGCTGCTCAACAGCATTGTGATTTCTTATACGGGAATTCCTCTGCTGTACAGCGGAGATGAGATTGGACAGCTTAATGACTGGGAATATAAAAAGGATCCGGCTATCGCTCACGATTCTAGGTGGCTTCACAGGGGAAAGATGAATTGGGAGGCCGCGGCAGAGAGAGAGGATGTCAGGACGATTCCCGGACAGATTTTTACGGAAATCCGGAGGATGCTTGACATTCGCAAAGGAAACAGCGTATTTTCTTCTGCTTTGAAATCGGTTCCGGTCGAGATGGGAAACCCTGCAGTCTTTGGCTTCCATAAAGGAGACAAGCTGATGGTTTTGGCCAACTTTTCAGAGCGGGAGCAATGGGCGGATACAAAGTACTTTGATTGGTTCGGGCTTCCGGGGGAGATGGAAGATCTGCTTTCTGGGAGAAGAGTGAAAACCTGGAATAATCAGATACTGTTGGGGCCTTATGAGGTTTTGTGGTTAGCGTAGAAGAATAGATACAGATATCATCACGAGACAGGAGATACAGCTATGGCGATTATTTACAATGAGACGACAGGTGTATTTAACCTCCAGACGGAGCATACAACTTATCAGATGAAAGCTGGGGAGTTTGGCTTTCTTCTCCACCTGTATTATGGGGAGAGGCTGGAGGACGGCTCAGATCTGTCGTATTTGATTCAAAGGGCAGACAGGGGGTTTTCAGGGAATCCTTATGAGGCAAGGTATGACAGGACATTTTCCCTGGATTATTTTCCGCAGGAATATTCCTGTTTCGGAAATGGAGACTACAGGGCAGACAGCATCCAGACGGTCAACGGAGATGGCAGCAATGTGATCGACCTGCGTTACTGTTCTCACAGAATCCATCCGGGCAAATACACGCTTCCCGGCCTTCCTGCTATGTTTTGGGGGGAGGACGATGGGGACAGTCTGGAAATCACCTTGAAAGATCCGGTGACAGGAATTCAGGTCATCTTGTACTATGGCGTCCTGGAAAAGGGAGACATCATTACCAGAGCCTGCAAGGTAATCAACGGCTCAAAGGATAGGACAGAAGTGCGAAAGGCAATGTCAGTTTGCTTGGATATTAACCACAATCAATTGGATTTTGTCCATTTTTACGGGCGCCACTGTATGGAACGCCAGATGGAGAGAACGCCGCTCCACCATGGAAAGCAGTCTGTCGGGAGCGTGCGGGGGACTTCCAGCCATCACCATAACCCATTCATAATCCTGTGTGACCGCCATGCCACAGAAGAACGGGGAGACTGCTATGGCATGATGCTGCTCTACAGCGGATGCTTTCTGGCAGAAGTGGAGGTAGATCAGATTCATCAGACCAGGGCAGTCATGGGAATCCATCCGGATCAGTTCTCGTTTCAATTAGAACCAGGGGAGAAATTGGTTTTGCCGGAAGCTGTCATGAGCTATACTCGAAAGGGTTTTTCCAATCTCTCTAAGAATTACCATGATGCGATCAGGAACCATTTGCTGCGGGGAGAATGGGCGCACAAAAGGCGCCCGATCCTGATCAATAACTGGGAAGCTACCTATTTTGATTTTGATGGAGAAAAATTGCTGCAGATCGCCAGAGACGCGAAGGATGTGGGTATTGAGATGCTGGTCATGGATGACGGATGGTTTGGAGAGAGAGACTCCGATGATTCCGGCCTGGGGGACTGGCAGGTAAACGAGGCGAAATTGGGCTGTACGCTAAAAGAACTGGTGGACGGAGTCAACAGGCTGGGATTAAAGTTTGGAATATGGTTCGAGCCGGAGATGATCTGCGAAAACAGCAGGCTTTACCAGGCGCATCCAGACTGGATGATGCGGGTGCCTGGAAGGAAAGGCAATATTGCAAGGGCTCAGTTTGTCCTGGATTTTACAAGAAGAGATGTCAGAGCTTATATTGAAGAAGCAATGAGCAAGGTTTTGGACTCAGCGAATATTGAGTACATTAAGTGGGATATGAATCGAAGCATGTGCAATATTTTTTCTGCGGCTCTTCCGCCGGAACGCCAAGGAGAAATCTGCCACAGGTATGTATTGGGGCTGTATGACCTGTTAGAGAGGCTGACAACGAAATACCCCTATATTTTGTTTGAGGGCTGCAGCGGAGGAGGAGGCCGTTTTGACGGTGGGATGTTGTATTATACCCCACAAATCTGGTGCAGTGATGATACGGATGCGATTGAACGTCTAAAAATACAGTATGGAACCTCCTTTGGGTATCCGATCGGGGCCGTAGGAAGCCACGTTTCTGCCTGCCCCAACCATCAAACGGGGCGGCTGACTCCGCTGGAGACCAGAGGAACTGTAGCGATGGCGGGGAGCTTTGGCTACGAGCTGGATTTGACGAAGATGACGGAAGAAGAAAAAAATATCATTCGCTCCCAGATAGAAGAATATAAGAAGTATGATGAACTGATCCATGAGGGAGACTATTACCGGCTTTGCGGTCCTTACGGGAACGACAGGGTTACAGCCTGGCAGTTTGTCGACAAGGAGAAGAAGAATGGCCTTTTCTGCGCCGTGATCACCCGGCTTCAGGCAAATCCGGCCCCATTGATTGTTAAGCTGAAAGGGCTTCAGAAAGATATGAGATATGAAGTCAATGGAAAAATTTATTCCGGTTCTGCTTTAATGTATGGCGGCATGCTTCTCCCGGTTCCCAAAGAAGAGTACGAATCCTTCCGGTATGAAATAAAGGGAATTGAACAGGAGGGCCGGACTGTCCTGTCTCCTTCTGAAAGTTGCAGCAGGATCCGATGAGCCTGAACTTCCGTTCAATTCATGATCATGTAAAATGGCGGCCGAATTACCCGGCCGCCAAAAAAGCTACACCCTTTCCTTGATAGCGTTAGTGTACAGGAGGACAATACGGTCGGTGAAGGGTTAATTTGTTCTGCCTTTACGTTACTTTCATTCCGCGTACGCTTCTGTGCACTGACGCTAACCTCACCTCAAATGTATATCAGCGGATTAATTCCTGGATCATATGGCTGTGCTTTTTCACAGTCATTTTCAGTATTTCGACATCAGCTTTTACAATTTCCATATCCACCACTGCGGTTTCATACCGTTTGGCGGCAGGAAGATAATTTTCTGCAAGAAGCTGGATACAGGGGAGTATGTGATTTTCCATACATACTTTCATTTCAAAGACTGCGGTTTTCACTTCGGCCATATCTCTTTCCAGGACAGAAACTCTGGAAGTCAGCTGGGCAATGCCCTGTTTAAGTTCGGAAATATCCTGCTTGGCTTGAGCCATGTCCTGTTTGAGGACAGAGACATCCTGTTTGAGTTCAGAAATATCCTGTTTGGCCTGGGCCATGTCCTGTCTAAGTTCAAAGACATCTGCTCTTAGACAACTAATATCTTGTTTGATTGGGTCAAGTTTGCTGTCCAGTAACTCGGATAACAGCCTTAGTTCTTCATTGGTCATAGGCATACTCCTTTATAAGTGTAAGAAAATGAGTGGTCTTTTAGGTTCACGCCGGCATTGATAAAAGGTAAAATGAAGTATAGCATATTATCCAATTATTGTCTATATAAAAGACGATATTTCGACTTTTTTATTTAATGGGAAATGATTGACAATAGCTGACAGAGGAGAGTAAAATAAAAGAAATAGATTTTAATGAATTTGTAACAGGAGAGAAAAATGAAAAAGACACAAGCGGCTGTGATCGTTTTTTCTGCTGCTCTTTCTGCTGGGCTGGCTTTGCCTGCCTATGCCGGACAATGGGAAAAAAAGGAAGAGGGCATTTCATCTTGGCGCTATCGGGAAGATGATGGATCTTATGTTGTAAATTCCTGGAAAGAGATTGACGGAAATTGGTATTATTTTGATGGAACTGGCTGTATGGTGACCGGAAGTTATCTGATAAATGGCAGAACAGAGCGCTTTGACGGCCAGGGAGTATGGATCGAAAATCCATCTGAAGAAGCAGTTATAAGCCGGTATACAGTTGAGAATGATGATGGCCCGGGACCTGGGGTCAGTAACTGGAGGCAGGATGATACCGGATGGTATTACCAGAATTTTGATGGGAGCTTTTTGAAGGATGGCTGGCAGAAAATAGACGGCGTCTGGTATTACTTTGACAGCCAGGGATACATGATGGAGGATGCCTGGATCGACACAGACGGAAAGCGTTATCGGGTTGGTACAGATGGAGGAATGCTGACAGGACAGACAATCACAGTTGACGGAATTCAATATGTTCTGGGTGAGGATGGGGCTGTGACCGATACGATTCAGGAAAAAACTGAGGAAGAACTTCAGGCAGAGGCGATTGCGGCCCAGATTGTCGCATCGATTACGACACCGGCAATGACAAAACCTCAGAAGGCTTCTGCTATTTACAATTATATTCGCGGAAATATGACATATACAAGCGGAGGGCTGAGGCCGGAGAGCGGAGAGGCCGCCGCTGCTCTGTATGGGTTCCGGCGCCATTCAGGGAATTGTTTTGAGTATTATGCGATGTCGAAATATCTTCTGGAAGCTGCAGGGATGCCCAATATATGCGTGGTTCGGGCTTCGGACGGGGATCATTTCTGGAATCTGGTAAACGTAGACGGAGCCTGGTACCATTTTGACACAACACCAAGGAGGACGGGAGGACGTTGGTGCCTGGTGACAACCGGGCAGCTTCAGGCAGGTTCCTGGGGAGCCCACAATTTTGATGTCAGCGCCTACCCGAAAACGCCGTAATGTGCAAAAACAAAAATAGGAGGCAGCTCCTGATATCCATCATTTTGCCGGCAGTGATATTTGTTTTGGCGGCGGCCGCGGCTCAGAGAATCCTTATACCAAAATATCAGGGAGCAGTTATAGAAGGGAATTTTACAGAAGAATATTATCGGGACAAAACGCCTCACGATCTTCTGATCATCGGGAATTGCGAATCTTATGAAAATATCTCACCAATGGAACTCTGGAGTGAATTCGGCATTACGAGTTTTATCAGAGGAAATTCCAATCAACTGATGTCTCAGTCTTACTACATTTTGATGGATGCTTTGGAGAGGGAAACCCCCAAAGCAGTTCTTTTGAATGTTCAGGCTATGGAAGTGGCAGGCCAGGATACAGAGGAATACAACCGGATGGTGTTTGACGGGATGCCGTGGGGAAGGAATAAATGGGAAGGAATTTCCGCATCCATGATGGAGGGCGAGCATATGGTGGAATACCTGTTTCCGATTCTTCGCTATCATTCCAGATGGAGCAGTCTTGAAAAGGAAGATTTTATCTATAGCTGGAAGGAAAAACCGCTAACTTCCTTCCAGGGCTATTATTTGCGGGCAGATATCCGGCCGGCGGCAGAGTTCCCAAGGGAACGGAGAAGGGCGGATTACACGTTTCCGGAGGAAAATTATCAATATCTTGACCGGATACGAGAGGCCTGTGAAGACAAAGGGATTCCGCTGATTCTTATGAAAGCGCCGAGCCTTTATCCGGAATGGCCGGAGCCATATGAGGAGCAGATTGAGGCATATTCGCAGGAGCATGGACTTCTGTACTATAATTTTTTAGAGCTGATGGAAGAAACAGGACTGGATATGACCAGAGACACTTACGATGAGGGACTCCATTTAAATGTATATGGAGCAGAGAAGGTGGCTCGGTATCTTGGAGCAGCTCTTCAGCGAGAGCTGGAATTACCGGATCACAGGCAGGAGCCGGCAATTGCTTCTTATTATGAGGAAAGGCTTGAGGCTTACGAGGAAGAAAAAGCCCGCCAGGCTGAGGAATTTGAAAAGCTGGGATATATTGCGAAATTTAATGAAGAATCTGAATAGCGATGTCAGGATGAAAAGTCTATCCATTTCAGGCATGGAAGCTGCAGAGAAAGGATGGGCGTGATAATCATAGAACAGGAGGAAAGAAAATGAAAAAGATGAGAAAAGTGTTGGCCGGGATGCTGGCGGCGACCGCAGTTCTGTCCTCGACCGTGTACACCTGGGCTGCAGAGGCAAAGGCCTCCTATACGTTTACTGCAGAAAAGGTTCAGATTGCAGTGGGGGCAGAGGCGCAGCCGATTCTGGACAGTCTGGGAGAGGCAGATGATACCAGGGTGTTGAATAACTGTGCCAACGGAGGCAAGGACAAGGTATATCAATATGAAGACTTTGATCTTTATACGACCCAGAACGAGGCGAAGAAGACGATTGTCCAGACCATTGTGCTGAAAGATGATGCTGCAACAGAAGAGGGGCTTAAACTGGGCCAGACGCCGAAGGAAGTCAAGGCGGCTTATCCGGATGCGGTGGAAAGCCTGGGGCTTTACACAGTTACCCTGGGAAATTCCCAGATTATCATTGACTGCGGTTTGAAAAATGATAAGGTCGTGGATATTTCTTATGAGCATTATGTGCCTCAAAAATAATTGGCTGATGCGACGGGAATATCAGAAATGGTATTCCCGTTTTTTGTGCCAGGGTTAGCATCGGCGTACAGGGGGAATATATGAGAGAGTTGGAGTATCCTTTTAATGGAGAATATTTGCTTAAGAAAAAGAAGAGCATAAAGAGAACCCTGCTTCAGGATGGTTCCGCACGTCTGCGAAAGAAGATTGCAGTTCTGGGCGGCTCTACGACAGATGATATTGTGAAGCTTTTGGAACTGTTTCTCCTGAATTATGGGATTGAGGCGGAATTTTATGAGTCAGGTTATAACCGGTACTACGAGGACGGAATTTTTGGAAATGAAAAATTGACTGACTTTGCCCCGGATCTGGTTTATATCCATACTACCAGCAGAAATGTTCCGGAACTGATGTTTCCGCAGCCGGAGGACAGCAGAGAAGAGGTCGAGAGAAAACTTGAGGAGGCGTACAGCCATTTCCGACAGGTATGGGAGGGGATTGGAAAGCAATTTCACTGTCCAGTCATTCAGAACAATTTTGAAAAGCCTTCTTATCGGTTATTGGGAAATATGGATGCCTGGGATTTCAGAGGAAGAGAGAGCTTTTTAGGACAGCTCAATCAAAGATTTTATCAGTATGCGGAGGAACACGATGATTTTTTGATTCAGGATATCGACTGGCTGGCTGCTGAGTATGGCCTTAGCCGTTGGAATGATCCACTGTACTGGCATATGTATAAATACAGTCCTGCAGTGCCTGCGATTCCGGAACTTGCTTTTAATTTGGCCAACATGATAAAGGCGGTCTTTGGTAAGAACAAAAAGGCGCTGGTATTGGATCTGGACAATACCCTGTGGGGAGGAGTCGTAGGGGACGATGGGCCGGAAGGCATTGCCATCGGCCACGAGACCGGGATGGCTCAGGTCTACAGCGAATTTCAGATGTATTTAAAAGCTCACAAAAAAATGGGAGTCTTATTAAATATAGATTCCAAAAATCAGGAGGAGAATGCCCTGGCGGGACTAAAACGGCCAGACAGCATACTGTCTCCGGAAGACTTCATTGTGATAAAAGCTAATTGGCAGCCCAAGGATCAAAATTTAAGAGAAATTGCGTCAGAGCTGAATATTGGACAGGATGCCCTTGTATTTGTCGATGATAATCCGGCGGAGCGCCATATGGTGGAACATCAGGTTCCTTTGGCCGCGGTTCCTGAGATGACGGAGGGACAAGAGCCACAGCCGGAGAGATATATTCAGATTTTGGACCGGTCAGGCTTTTTTGAGCCGGTCAGACTTTCCAAGGATGATCTAAAGAGAGATGCCATGTATCGGGAAAATCTTCTGAGAAAAAAGCAGGAGGCAGCTTTTGCGGATTACGGCCAGTATTTGCGATCATTAGATATGAAAGCGGAGATAGGTTCTTATTCGCCGGAATATATGGACAGAATTGCCCAACTGACGAATAAGTCCAATCAGTTCAATTTGACGACAAAACGTTTTACTCAGGCCGAACTGGAGCAGTGTGCAGCGGATCAGGACTACCTGGATTTGTATGGAAGGCTGACAGACCGCTTTGGAGACAACGGAGTGGTATCTGTAATTCTGGGAAGAAAAGAGGAGCGGATCCTTCATATAGAGCTGTGGCTCATGTCCTGCCGAGTACTAAAAAGAGATATGGAAAAGGCAATGCTGGACGAGCTGGTAATCCGATCAAAGAGAATGGGGATTTCGGTGATAAGAGGGTATTATATTCCAACGGCAAAAAACCAGATGGTGAAAGATTTTTATGGAACCATGGGATTTCGCCTGATAGAAGAGAGAGAAGACAAAAGTACAGTCTGGGAGTTGGAGACAGAGACATACAGACCCTGCTGTTCCGTTATTGAGATCAGGCAGATGAAGTGAACCGTGAAGATGACCGGATAAGAAGGAAAAAAGGATGACGCGGAAGGAAATTTTTGAAAAGCTGGATGAGATATTTCAGGATGTTTTTGACGATCCCAACATTCATGTAACAGACGATACAACAGCGGAGGACATTGAGGACTGGGACAGTTTGGAGCATATTAACTTGATTGTGGCCGTGGAAAAAGGTTTTGGAGTGAAATTCAGTATGGGAGAAGTCACTCATATGGAAAACGTAGGAGAAATGGCAGATTTGATTGCCAAGAAGCAGGAGCAGAAAAGATGACGTTTGTATCGTACCAATTTGCACTGTTTTTGCCGGCAGTGGCAGCTCTTTTTTACGTGTGCCCGAAGCGATGGAGGATGGGAACTCTGCTGCTCGCCAGCGGGCTGTTTCTGATCCTTTCCGGAGGGGTAAGAAGTCTTGCAGTCTATGGATTTTCGGTGTTTGTCGCCTGGGCGGCAGCCCTTGGAAGCGAGCGCTTTAGAGAAGAGAAGGGCGGAGTGGCCCGCCTTCTGTTCTGGGCGGCGGTCGTGATACTGTTGGGCCTCTTAGCCGGATTTCAGTATATCAATTTTCCGGGATATACGGCGCAGGAATTTTTTTGGCTTATAGGAAGAGAATATGACTGGACACCGATACAGACAGTGGCTCCGACGGCAATTTCTTTTTATACTCTGAGCCTTCTGGGATACCTTGTAGAGGTCAGGTGGGGAGTTATTCCTGCGGAGAGAAATCCGGTGAAGCTGGCTCTGTTTGGCGGGTTCTTTCCGCAGATGGCCATGGGGCCAATTGTCAGATACGGCACATTGTCAGAAACGCTATTTTCTGGAAAGGGAGCCGGAGCAGAGAGATTTTTAGGCGGCCTGCAGAGGATTCTGTGGGGATTGTTCCAGAAACTGGTGATTTCCGAGCGCTTGAGAGTGATCGTAGATACGGTTTACAGCGACTGCGAGACATTCGGCGGATGGTATCTGGTGCTGGCTGCTGCAGCATTTGCCTTTCAGCTCTACACAGATTTTGCCGGTGCTATGGATATTGCTCTGGGGGCGGCCGGACTTTTCGGTGTAAAGCTTCCGGAAAATTTCAGACAGCCTTTTTGTTCCCGGTCTATTGCAGAATTCTGGAGAAGATGGCACATGACTCTGGGAGCCTGGTTCAAAGATTTTGTAATGTATCCCCTGCTGAAGACGGATGGATTCCAGCGTTTAGGCGATTGGGGAAAGCGGCATTTTGGAAAAAAACAGGGGAAGAAAATTCCTACAGTGGCCGCTTTGCTGATTGTCTGGTTTCTGCTGGGATTGTGGCATGGAGGAAAATGGACCTTTATCATTGGCTCTGGTCTTTACCATGCCGTTCTGATGGCAGCAGCCCTGCTGACGGAGCCATGGCAAAAGAAATTTTATTCCCTGACAGGGCTGAATAAGGAGAATCCGGTCTGGGTATTTTTTCAGAGAGTCCGGACGTTTGTGCTGGTTTCGGCAGGGTTTGTGCTTTTCCGGTCTGATTCGCTGAAGATGGCGGGAGAGATTTTTAAGGGGATGTTTTCCGGCAATGCCGGGCAACTTGCGGCAGAGGGACTTGGCGTTTTGGGATTGAATGGAGCAGACGGCGCAGTCCTTCTTCTGAGCTTGGGATTGCTGGGGGCAGTATCCCACTGGAAAGAAGTCCATGGAAATCAGGAAGGAAAACCTGAAATCAGAGGAGCGGTATGTGCGATCCTGGCATTCGCAATCTTGATATTTGGATTTTATGGGAGGGGTTATGATCCCTCGGCCTTTATTTATGCCCGGTTCTGACGGGGAGGAAAAACAGGAGGTGCGGATAAGAATGGAATCTTCAGAAGTAAAAGACGGACAAGGGTGGAAACCAGGGGATGTCCTTGTGGGAGAGACAGTGAAAGATGGGGATTTTTTAGAGTCCAAGGAGGCAGATGACTATTTTTTTGAGACGGAGATAACAGATCCTGTGTTTGAGCGGATCAAGGGCCGGTCCTTTAAAGAGGACTGTACAGTGCCGAGGGAGACGTTGCGGTATCTGAGAGTCCTTCATTGGGGGCCCAAGGGGACGACTGTAGGAGAACTAGTCTGTGATAAAAGCGTCAGTCAGGCCTTATTAGCTGTCTTTAAAGAATTGTATGAAGAGAAATATCTGATTGAGAAGGTTCGACTAATCGACGAGTACGATGCAGATGACGAAGCATCAATGGCAGACAATAACTCAAGCTGCTTTAATTTCCGGAAAGTTCCGGGGAAGGACAAATTGTCCCTTCACAGCCTGGGACTGGCAGTGGACATCAACCCATTTTATAATCCATATGTCAGGACAAATAAAGAGGGAGTTCTCTGCTGTTCACCGGAAGGAAGCCGGCCCTATATGGACCGAGGCAGGAAATTCCCGTATAAGATTGAAGAGGGAGATCCCTGTGTACGGATTTTTGCCAGACATGGCTTTCTGTGGGGAGGGGATTGGACTAGCAGCAAAGATTACCAGCATTTTTCGACCACTGGAGGTTGAGGAGAGTAAACAGGAGGAGAATAGAATGTTTGACGTAGTAGCATTGGGAGAACTGCTGATTGACTTTACTGAGAATGGATTGAGCCAGCAAGGAAATGGACTGTTCGAGGCAAATCCAGGAGGAGCGCCGTGCAATGTCCTGGCTATGTTGCAAAAGCTGGGAAAAAAGACGGCTTTTATTGGAAAGGTCGGAGATGATTTTTTTGGCCGGCTTCTGGGAGAAACCATTCAGAAGGTGGGAATAGATGGGAGAAATCTGATTTACGACAGTGAGATCCACACAACTCTGGCAATGGTTCATACCTTTGCCGACGGAGACAGGGACTTTTCGTTTTACAGAAACCCTGGCGCTGACATGATGCTGAGGGAAGACGAAATAGACATGAATCTGGTTCGCAATACAAGGATTTTCCATTTTGGTACCCTGTCGATGACAGATGAAGGCGTTCGTCAGGCGACAAAAGCAGCGGTTTTGGAAGCAAAAAGTCAGGGGGTTTTGGTGAGCTTTGATCCCAATCTGCGGCCGCCCCTCTGGAGAACCCTGGAAGATGCAAGAGAGCAGATTCGATGGGGACTGGGACACTGCGACATTTTGAAAATATCGGACAATGAGATACAGTGGCTGACAGGGGAAGAGAGCTATACGGAAGGAGTCAAAAAAATCCGTCGCGAATTTGCGATTCCTCTGATTCTGGTTTCCATGGGAAAAGACGGAAGCCGGGCTTACTATCAGGAAGAAGAAAAAGAGACTGGGATTATCGTAGAAGTCAAGCCGTTTCTCCAGGAAAATACAGTAGAAACAACAGGGGCCGGAGATACGTTCTGTGCCTGTGTACTGAACTACATTTTGGATCATGGGATGGAAGGGCTGACAGTGGAGAATCTTCAGGAAATGTTGACATTTGCCAATGCCGCCGCTTCCTTGATTACAACCAGAAAAGGGGCATTAAGGGTAATGCCGTCAGAGGAGGAAATAAGGAAGCTGCTAAAAGACAGAGGAGTATAAAAAGAATCAAAAACACCGTCCGGCCAAAAGATGGCTGGGCGGTGTAAGTTTTTCCACGGGAAGGCTGAATGCAGAACTCAATCCCTTCCGTATAGTTTTCCGTAGATTTCTTCTGTCAAAGCATCGACATAGACCGGATCCGGCAAATCGTGGTTGGTGACAAGCAGATCCTGAATCAATTCATAACGCTTTAAACTTAACTCTTCCGGGGAGAGATCCGAGTGCTCAGACCGAATGCGGCCGTCCAGTTCTTCACCGGTATAGGAGCTGACAAACCACTGGATGATCGACTGGGTGCGCTCCTTTTCTTTTTCAATCTCAGGGGCAAGGGCTTTGGCTTCCTTTTGGGTTTTAAACCCTATGATAAGAGAGCCGATTCCAATGATTGTCAGAACGATTCGAACCATCAGGGCGAGAGGGACGATGCCGGCCCAGCATATTGCAGAGAAAATGGTAATGACGGCTCCGATTATGTAAAATGCGGAGGCAGAAGACTTCCTGTCTTCATATCGTTGAGCGGCATCTACGTAAACACCTGGATGGACGGCAGATTTTTTGCCCCAGTTTTTCAGAAAATCTTCATTTTCCGGTCGGTCGCTCTCCTGGGATATTTCGCGGAAATCTTCAGGACGTTCAACCTCCTTTTTCAGAGCATCTTCTTCCATCTTTCTTTTTTTATAGATCTCTTCGGATTCTACGAGAGGGCCGCCGCAGTCTGAGCAGACGGTAATCCCTTCTACAAATTCCATGTCGCATTTGGGACAGTAAGGCATAACGGCAAATCTCCTTTGTTTCTAACTGAATTGTTCCCCTATATTATAGGGGAAATAGAAAGATTCGTCCAGAAGAACGTAAAAAATAGTTTCTTTTCTGGCTGAAATAGGATAGAATAGAAAAAGACATGATTGTGAGAAAAGGAGAAGGAACCATGAGGACTGCGATAATAACAGACAGCAACAGCGGAATTACTCAGAGTGATTCCGAAAAATTAGGGGTGTTTGTGCTTCCGATGCCCTTTATGATCAATGAGGAGACCTATTTTGAAGATATTGATCTGACCCAAACGGAATTTTATCAGAGATTGGCGGTGGGGGCCAATATCTCTACTTCTCAGCCTTCCCCGGAGGATGTGACCAGCCTTTGGGACAAAGTCTTGAAAGAGTATGATCAGATCGTCCACATTCCGATGTCCAGTGGCCTGTCGGGGTCCTGCCAGACAGCTATGATGCTGGCTGAGGATTATGAAGGAAAGGTCTTCGTAGTAAATAATCACAGGATTTCCGTGACTCAGCGCCAGTCTGTTCTGGATGCCAAAGCTATGGCGGAAAAAGGCTGGACAGCGGAACAGATTAAAGAAAAACTGGAGGCAACTAAGTCAGACAGCATGATCTATATTACGGTAGATACGCTGAAATATCTGAAAAAGGGAGGCCGAATCACGCCGGCTGCTGCTGCCCTGGGCACTCTTTTGAAAATCAAGCCGGTGCTGATGATTGACGGAGGAAAGCTGGATGCCTTTGCCAAGGCCAGAACCATGAAGCAGGCGAAGACCATTATGCTGACGGCGCTCGCTCACGATTTAGAGAATCGTCTGGGCGACAAGGAAGCCAGACATATGCATCTCCAGATCGCCCATACGGAGAATTACGCTGCAGCAGAGGAGTTGCGCCAGGAACTTCACGAGCTTTATCCCCAGGCGCCGATTCGGATGGATCCTTTGTCTCTCAGCGTTGCCTGCCATATTGGACCGGGGTCGCTGGCAGTGGCATGCACAAAGATGCTGGATATCTAGAAGACAGTCCCGCTGTATAAACCTTTGCTTGGTGGAAAAACGGAAGGATTGAACATGATTTTGTGGAAAAAAGAGAGAAAAGGGAACTGGCCACCTACGTTCAGCATGGTAGTTCCGTTGGTATTGGTCATTATGGCTGTCGGCCTGTTTCCCCTTCTTCTCCAGGGAAACATACTGTCGGGGACTGTGAGACAAAGTCAGATAGACAGCCGCCAGAGTGAAGTGCTGAACCAGTGCCAGATTTTAAGCAGCAAAATGACCAGGGCGGGATACTTTATGCCGGAGTATAAGGATACCTCCCTCAATACAGAAATGGAGATCACGGCCGATTTATATAACGGCCGTATCGTTATTGTTGATAAAAATTATAAGATTGTAGCGGACACGTTTGATCTGTCAGTGGGGAGGATCAACATAGCGGAGGAAGTAATCCGGTGTTTTCAGGGAGAACTGAGCAACGTTTATAATAGAGAGAAGCAGTACTTTGCCCAGACGATCCCGATCTACAGCAATACTCCGGAACGCACCATAGACGGCGTCATGGTCGTCACTGCTTCCACGGAAAATCTCATTTCCATTGCAGACGCCATGGAGGAACAGTCCGGATTCCTGGATTTGATTGTGGTGTTGATACTTGGCGTGGCTGCCGTTGCACTGTCCAGACTTTTAACCCAGCCTTATCGGAATCTGGCGGCGATGATCGATAAAGTGGCTGAGGGGAACATGGAAACGGCGGTTGAGGAAGATACGTATCTGGAAACCCAGCGGATTTCGGAAGCAGTCAATCAGACCATCGGAAAGCTACGGGCGGCAGATCAGTCCCGGCAGGAGTTTGTTTCAAATGTTTCCCATGAGCTGAAAACTCCAATTACATCCATCCGCGTACTTGCAGACTCTCTGATGAGTATGGAGGAGGCGCCTGTGGAATTATACCAGGAATTTATGAAAGACATTTCGGATGAGATTGACCGGGAGAGTAAAATTATTGATGATCTTCTCTCTCTGGTTAAGATGGACAAATCGGCTGCAGAGATGAATATCACCCAAGTCAGCATAAATGGCTTGCTGGAACTGATACTAAAAAGGATCCGTCCCATTGCGAAAAAGAGAAATGTTGAATTGATTCTGGAAAGTATCCGCGAGGTGAGCGCCGAGGTGGATGAGGTAAAGCTGTCGCTGGCTCTCAATAATCTTGTGGAAAATGCGGTAAAATACAATATAGAAGACGGCTGGGTGAGAGTGACTCTGGATGCTGATCATAAATATTTTTATATAAAAGTGGCCGATTCTGGGATTGGTATTCCGGAGGAATTCCAGGATCGAATTTTTGAGCGGTTCTACCGGGTTGATAAAGCGCGTTCAAGAGAAACAGGAGGAACAGGGCTTGGTCTGGCAATTACAAAGAGCGTGATCCTGATGCATCAGGGAACAATCAAACTGGAGAGCAAAGAAGGGGAAGGAACAACCTTTACGGTGAAGATTCCTTTGACTTACATTGCGTAGACAAACAGGAGGGATGACATGAAGCGATTCTGTCTGGTTCTTCTCGGTCTGCTGTGCGTGATTCTGGCGGGCGGCTGCAATGCGGCGGAAGAGGCGGAGACGGCCGGAGAGGGAGTTTACCAAATTTATTATCTGAATTCGTCTGGCACAAAGCTGGTCTCCAGAAATTATATCCCGGAGCAGACGGAAGATATGGGGGCGTTGATAGAAGAGCTGATGATCCAGTTCCTTCAGGTCCCTGCAGATCTGGATTGTCAGACTGCCCTTGGAGAAAAGGTAGAATTCCAGAAATATGCTGTGGACAACAACGTTCTCTATCTTTACTTTGATGCCAATTACATGCTGATGGATTCGACGAGAGAGATCCTATGCCGGGCAGCGCTGGTCAAACTCTTTACGCAGATAGAGGGAATAGAATATATTAATATTTACAGCGGTGACCAGCCGATCATGGATTCTTCCGGTACACCGGTGGGGATGCTGACAGCCGGTGATTTCGTCGAGAGCATCAGCGATGTGAACACATTTGAGCAGTCGCAGCTTGTCCTGTATTTTGCGGATGAGACAGGAGAGAAACTGGTAAGGGAGGAGCGCGAGGTAATCCACAGTATCAACACTTCAACAGAAAGGCTGATTGTGGAACAATTGATAGAAGGGCCGCACACAGAGGGACTGTATGCAACTCTTCCGCCGGAAACGAAGATCCTCAATATATCCGTGATGGACAGCGTATGTTATATTAATTTCGATCAGGCCTTTTTGAACAACAGCCTGAGTGTAAAAGAGTACATTCCGATTTATTCGGTAGTCAACAGCCTTACGGAGACCGGAGGAGTCAGCCGAGTACAGTTTGCAGTCAATGGCTCTCAGGATGTCCTGTTTAAGGACATTGTTTCTCTGAAGACGCTGTTTGAGCAGAATTTGGAATACGTAGAACAGTAGGAGGAGCAGTTTGCAGACACTTAATGAAGACTTAAAAAGTGGGCAGTTCCGCCGGGCGTACCTCCTGTTCGGAGAAGAGGCTTTTTTAAAAAAAAGTTATAAAAACCGGCTGAAAGATGCAATCACCGGCGGCGATACTATGAACTACAATCATTTCGAGGGAAAAGGGCTGGATATAAATGAGATAATCGGATTAGCAGAAACGATGCCCTTCTTTGCGGAACACAGGCTGATTGTGATAGAGGACAGCGGTTTTTTTAAAAGTGCGCCGGAGGAACTGACTGCCTGGATTCCCTCAATTCCGGAGACTACCTGCCTTATTTTTGTAGAATCAGAGGTAGACAAGAGGGGAAAGCTCTACAAAGCAGTAAAAAAAGTGGGATATGCGGCTGAACTGAACCATCAGGACGCGGCTCAATTGTCTCGGTGGGCAGCAGGGCTTCTGGCAAAAGAAGGAAAAAAGATTACGGCAAGGACCATGGAACTTTTTCTGAGCAAGACCGGAGAGGATATGGACAATATCAGGATGGAACTGGAAAAACTGATCTGCTTCACCATGGGCCGGGATGTTGTGACTGATGAAGATGTGGAGGAAATCTGTGCAGCGCAAGCTGTTAACAAGATCTTTGAAATGATCGGGGCAATTGCCAGCCGCCAGACAAGAAAGGCGATGGATCTCTATGAAGATCTTCTGACTTTGAGAGAGCCGCCGATGAGGATTTTGTTCCTGATCGCCAGACAGTTCAACCAGATTCTTCAGGTTAAAGAGCTGATGGGGAAAGGGATGGAGCGGAACGCCATTGCGGGAAAGATGAAGATACAGCCCTTTATCGTTGGGAAAACCATGCCTCAGGCAAGGTCCTTTACCAGAGAACAGATTCTGTCATATGTGGGGCTGTGCGCTCAGTTGGAGGAGGACGTAAAGACCGGCCGGCTTTCGGACCGACTGGCAGTAGAACTGTTATTGACAAAGGAGTATGGTAAAAACTAAATATGAGACGGCCATTTTTCGTAGTTGCAGCGGGGTTCGTACTTGGAGAGGTATTTGCTCTGCAGATGAAAATGGCAGGAATGGAAACGGCAGAAATAGAGACTGTGGGAGAAGCGGCTTTTGGAGCCGCCATTCTGATATTCGTTTGTCTGGCGGGACTATGGAGGTTCCGCTTGAATTCCGGAAAAGAAAAAGGAGGCAGAGGGAAACTTCTGCCTTTTTGCGTTGGGGTTTTTGCTCTGACAGCAGGGGTTCTATGGGCGGAAGCCAGAATATTCACTCTTGATGCTCAGGAACAGTGGGTGAAAGAGAGACAGGAAAAGGGACAAGGAGAGTTTATCGGAGAGATTGAGCAAATAGAGGAGACAGGCAATGGGTGGGAGCTTGTGATAAAAAATCTCCGGGAAAAGGAATCCGTTCCGGATTCAGCCTCAGAGACAGCAGTGCCGGACCGTCTTCTGGTCCGGGCGGAGTCACTCCTTCCCGAAGATGCAGATGCGTTTTTTGTGGGAAGGACAATTCGGGTAAAGGGGGAGATCAGTGCTTTTGATCCGGCGCGAAATCCGGGTGAATTCGATTACAGGCTCTATCAGTTTTCCAGGGGGATTGTCGGGCAGATAAGCTGGGCCCGGGTGGAGGCTGCCGGAAAAGGGGATGAGATGGAGCCGTATCCGGAGCTGCTGGCCTGTCTCAGGAATAAATGGAGCAGCCTTATTCGCAGCATGTGCCGGGAGCCGGAGGCCGGACTGTTCTGCTCTGTTCTTTTGGGGGATAAGAAGACTCTGGATACTGAGATCCGAAGCCTGTATCAGCAGAATGGCATAGCCCACCTTCTGGCTATCAGCGGCCTCCATCTGTCCATTTTGGGGATGGGGCTGTACCGGCTTATCCGGAAGGCGGGAAGTCCCATTCTTCCAGGGGCTTGTGCCGCCTGTGCTGCAGTATTGAGTTACGGTCTTCTGATTGGCGCTTCCGGTTCCACAAAACGGGCGATTATCATGATGCTGTGCGCTTTCGGCGCAGACTGTGTGGGCCGGACTTATGATTCTCTCTCGGCATTGGGGCTGGCGGCACTCCTGATAGCGGGAGAGGAACCCTATCAGCTTCTTCAGAGCGGTTTTCAGCTTTCTTTTGGAGCGGTGATGGGGATCGGCTGCTTTGGCTCCGATCTGACAGCAGAGTGGAGGCGGCATAGAAAAAACACAAATAGGAAAGCAAGACAGAAACAGATGAACAAAATTGCAGGCAATCTGCTGGATTATACCGTAGGAAGCTTTACTGCCAGCCTTGCGGTCCAGATTGTAACCGCTCCGATGATTGCTTTCCATTTTTTTCGTTTTCCTCTCTACGGTATTTTTTTAAACATGATCGTGATTCCGCTGATGGCGTATGCTCTGTATTCGGGAATTCTCGGTCTTATTCTCGGGAGTCTTTATCCTCCGGCCGGCAGACTGGCTCTCCAGGCCGGCTGCTGGATTTTTGCATTCTACGAAAAAATCTGCCGGTGGATGGAAGGGATTCCTGGAAGCAGTTTCCTCATTGGAAGGCCGGAGCTCTGGCAGCTCTGTCTGTACTATGGTGTGGTGCTGGGAGCCTGGAAAGGATGGAACTGTTTCCGGGATAAAAAAATAGACAGAGAAAAAGAGGCGGAAAGAGCCGGACTGCTGTTCCGGTTAAAACTGGCGATCTGGACAATTTTGGCTTTTATAGGCCCTATGACGCTGAAAACGCCGGCTCCGCGGGAGCTTGCAGTCACATTCCTGGATGTGGGGCAGGGGGACGGGATAGTCATTCGGAGAGGAAAAACCGTATTTTTGGTGGACGGAGGAAGCACAGATAAAAAATCTCTGGGCCGCCAGAGTCTGCTTCCCTTTCTGGAGAGCCGGGGAATCGGGGCTGTGGACTACAGTATTGTGACCCACGGGGACCAGGATCATATCAGCGGCCTTTTATATCTGCTGGATCAGGGGATTCCTATCCGAAATCTGATCCTCCCAGAGGCGGGGAAAGGGCAGGAGATATACGAAAACCTGGAGAGACTGGCGGAAGGCCAGGGAGGGGCCGTCCACTATTTCAGCCAGGGAAACCGGATTGAAAAGGAAGGATCGCTGCGGCTTACCATGACCTGTCTCTATCCCGACCGGGATTCGCCGGCCTTTGGCCAAACTGAGACGAACCGCCATTCTCTGGTCTTTTTGGTAGAGTATGGGAGTTTTCGGATGCTTCTCACCGGAGACATGGAGGGAGAAGATGAAAAACGCTTGATTGGACAGAACAGGATCAGACCGGTCCATGTGCTGAAAGTTGCTCACCACGGTTCCCGGTCAAGCACGACATGGCCGCTTTTGGAGACAACTCTCCCGCAGTATGGGGTCATCTCCTGCGGGAAGGGCAATTCCTATGGCCATCCCCACACAGAGACATTGGAGCGACTGAAAAGACGGAAAGTTCAGATCCTTCAGACAGGGGAGCAGGGGGCCATCATGCTCTGGACCGATGGAGAGAGCATGAGAATGGAGGGGTATCTGAACTAAATCCTATTCGTACTCCACTGAAAAAATAATATCCTGAGGATAATCGCCGCACTCTCGTCCAAAAATACTGAATCCTCCTATGTATTTGGCAGTTGGCTTATTTCCGATTCTGACACTGATATAGGGGGAATCATACAGAGGAATTTCATGTAACGATACTCCGCTTACAGGGATCTCATTTACGAGACTGCCGCTTTCGGAGACGGTCCAGGTGGTCAGAAGACCGTGTTGGGTGTGGCCTGCCTGGATATATGCTGGCGTTAAACGGCCGCGGCGCAGGCCAAAATCCCCGGGACTTTGCCAGGTTCCGCATTCAAGCTGGTTGATCCACATGGTGATGTCCGATTTCCAGTTTTCGCGGTAATTGGGAGCCTCGGAACAGATTTCGAGAGATACGAAAATCCTCTTGATCCGTCGCTCTTTTGGCAGGATATTGGGAAAACGGTACTCTACAAAGCCGGAAGCAGACCACAGGATTTGAGCGTGAATCCGTTCAGGCAGGAAAAAGGTCTGAGGAGAATCAAAGTCGCCAATGAAAGATTGATTGGTGCCAATTCCGCAAGTGGGATGAATTTCACAATCATAAAATTCGCATTAATATATTAAAAGAATCTCCGCTGAGATTGAGAGCCGCAGGCTTTGGAGATGTTGTGGGCAAAGGAATCAGCATCTGTGACTGGAAACTGTCGAATCTGATACTGGGAGAAGCCTACTGCCAGACGGTTGCCGACAATGTGCTTTCAGCAATGAAGAAGTGTGTGCAGAATGCAGAAGGGCTGGTAAAGGGCGAGGCAGAGGCAGTGAAAAAAACAATGGAAGCTCTGGTTTTGTGCGGGTTAATGATGAGCTATGTTGATACGTCAAGGCCAGCGTCCGGGTCAGAGCATAATTTCTCCCATGCGGTAGAGCTGATACAGCTATACCGGGGACAGCCGCTTTCCATGCACGGAGAATCGGTGGCCGTAGGCTCCGTTGTGTCAAGTCTTTTGTATAAAAAGTTTAAAAGAGAACATCTCGACTATGGAGAATGCGAAAAACGGATAAAAGCCAGATCGGAAATTCTTTGGGAGAAAAAGGTGCGTTCTCTGCCGGTTGCCGGTACAGAAGATATGATAAAGATGGAACGGGAGATAGGAAAAAATGCACCGGAGAATTGCCTGAGCCGCCTGAAAGCAGCCCAGAAAGAATTTGGAGAAATCATAGAAACGATAGAAAAGTATGTACCGGAACCTGAGGAAATTATAGAAAAAATCAGAAAGGTCCGGGGGCCCTCCGCACCCCAGGAATTAGGGCTTTCCAGGGAGGATTTCCGGGATGCTGTTTTGTACGCAAAGGACATGCGCTACCGCTATTCGCTGCTCCAATTGATATGGGATATTGGAAAAGAAGAGGAATACGCCTCGGAAGTGACCGATTACTTTTACTCTTCGCTGTGATGGGAAAGAGTAAAGAACGAAGCCGGTTAATGAGTTTGAAGACCCATTAATCGGCTCCTTTTTGTCTGATTATATGTACCATATATGAAAGCGCACAGCATCACCGTCTACCAGGTGTGCAGACTTTCATCTTTCTGGCGGCAGATCGGAATATAAGCCTTGCGGAAGGGATACCGGGCGGCTGCTTCCTCATCGATGTCGCAGCCGATTCCTGGGGCATCGCCCATGACCAGATAACCGTCCTGGTAAGAGGGGCCGCCGGAGACGACCTGCTTGATGAGAGAGTCGGCAGTTCCGTCCTCCTGGATTCCAAAATTGTATTCCGATACATTTAGGTGCCAGTTGACGGCGTGGGTGATGGGCGATACGTCGTTGGGACCGTGCCATGCCGTCTTGATATCATAGGTTTCTGCCAGAGCCGCGATCTTGCGGGCCTCCGTGATGCCGCCAATTCGGATCACATCGCAGCGGATGTAGTCAATCCAGTGGTTGGAGATGGCCGGCAGGCATTCCCAGCGGCTTTTGTACAGCTCGCCGAAGGCGATGGGGACCGTGGTTTTTTCCCTTACGTATCTGAGGCTGTCCGGACAGTCCGGAGCAATGGGATCCTCGATAAAGAACGGATCGTAAGGCTCCAGCCGGTTCATGATGCGGATAGCCTGATCGGGACTGAACCTCTCGTGGAGATCGTAGATAATTCCCACATCTTTTCCCACAACCTCTCGAACCTTGATGAAAAATTCAATGGTGCTGTAGATTTCATCTTCGGGATCCCAGGATTCCACCACAGGGCCGCATTGTTCTTTCTTCACGCCGAAGGTACCGTTGGCGGCAGGGAGTCCTGCCCGGAGTCGAATGACCTTCAGCCCTCTCTTCTTGACATAATCGGAGGCCTGAGCGATCTGCTGTTCCTTATTGCCGCCCAGGACATGGGAATAACAGAGCACTCGGTTCCGCATCTTTCCGCCCAGGAGGGCGTAGAGCGGTTTCCTGGCTGCTTTTCCAAGAATATCCCAGAGGGCCATGTCGATTCCGCACAGGGCGCTCATGACGATGTTGCCGCCGCGCCAGTAGGACCCGCGATATACCAGTTGCCAAAAGTCTTCGATCTGTCCCGGATCCCGGCCGATCAGCATAGGGGTCAGATAGGTGTCGATCAGGTCGGCCACCGCCCGCTCCCTGCCGTTGAGGGAAGCGTCGCCTACACCGTACAGACCGGAATCAGTCACGATTTTGACGAAGAGATAGTTTTGGTTGGGCGAAGTCAAAATAGTTTTAACTTGTATGATTTTCATAGTTCTAATCCTTTAATGGTGATTTTGACCTATGAAAGAAAAATGGCTGTTCTTTTCTCTTCTTTTATCCTACAAGAAAACAGAAGGTTCGTAAACAGAAAAAGCAAATTGTTGCAAGAAATTCCGTCCAAAGAAAAAGATTTCTGCAAAAAATTCGAAAAATAATTGAAAAACAGGTTGATAATTTGTATAATAGTAATTGAATATTGGAGGGAATACGCTGAAATATGGAGGAATTAAAAAATATAGAGGAATTTTCTGATGACGTTGAGTATATCGGAAGGATAAAAAAGCAATACGCATCGCTCTCAAAGGCTCAGAAGAGGATCGCCAATTATATTTTGAATCACAGGGAAGCCGTAGTCCATTATTCCATTACCACAATGGCGCAAAAGACAGGAACCGTTCCGTCCACAGTGACCAGGTTTTGCCAGGCACTTTCTTACAAAGGCTTTAGTGAGCTGAAGGTTTATATAGAAAAAAATCTGATTTCCCCTTCTGTGGCAGACACGCCCATCCAGAAAAGCGATTCGATCCAGACGGTGATCCAAAAATTGATGAACAGCTCACAGAATGCGGTGTCGGATACGCTCCGCACCCTGGATACGAGAAGTCTGGTGAAGGCGGCGGATGCGATTATGGCTGCAAAAAATGTGGTTCTGTTTGGGCAGAGCAGCGGGTATGTATCGGCTATGTATGCAAAGCAGCTTCTGCTTCGAATCAATATTCTGAGCCAGACGGTAAAAGGCAATCTGGACATGAATCTGGCTGCCAGTACGTTAACAAAAGGGGATGTTGCAATTGGAATCGGTTACAGCGGCGAGATTAAATCAGTGATAGAGGCCCTGAATATTGTAAAGCACAACCACGGGACAACGATTGTCATAACGGCAAAACCTAATTCCACTATGGCAAAACTGGCAGATATCTGTCTGACTTACAGCTATGACATTCCGGATGATTTGCAGTACCTTCACCTGGCCAGTATGTGTGAACTGGCAATTATAGGAGCGCTGCAGGCGGAGCTTTTAAGACGTCCGGTGCAGTTGGAAAAGATTGAGGCCTGCAAGAAGGCGGTATTGGCCAGCCGATTAAAATAAAATTTCAGCCGAAAACCTGTGCAGTCTGTAAAAATTACAGACCGCGCGGGTTTTTATTTTTGCGGAAAATAGTGCTCTGATCTTCTTGAAATCGAAAAGTTTGCGAAGATTTTCCCTGAAAAGTAAAAACGATTGCAAGGATTTGCATTTATTGTTTACTCAATGGCAAAATTGTTGTATTTTATAGAAAAGAGCTTGTTATTATAAAATAATTTGTTCAATTTTCTCAAAAACTGGAAAGAAAAATGGCTGGAACAAAGAGCTCTTTTAGGCAACTTACAGAAAAGAAATTAAAGGGGTGAGAACGTGGGACAGGAATTACTAGAAAAGATCACCTGCTCGGAAGAGGGATACCATCCTCTGGTGTATTTTGAGGGATGGAGAGTCGCTTTTTTGAATGATACTGCAAAATTTCACGCAGAAAATATCAGAGAGATGCAGCGCCATAATACCTCTGATGAGGTCTTCATCTTGCTGGAAGGCACCTGTACACTTTACGTCTCAGACGGAACAGGCAGTGAGCTGGGCAGACTGGAGGGGACGGTTATGGAGAAGGGGGTTATGTACAATGTCCGAAAAGGAGTCTGGCATACCCATGTGACTGGTCCGGGGGCGAAAATCGCAATTATAGAAAATGCAGATGTGTCGCCGGAAAACACAGATTATTTGCCGGTCAATTTGCTGGATTATGTCAAGGGGTAGAGAAATGACAGACTTGGAGAGGATATCTGGCCTGCAAAACCGAATGAAAGTCAATGTAGAAACAGGAATATTGCCTTTTTGGAGAAAATATCTCACAGACGAGAAAAACGGCGGATTTTACGGGCGGGTTTGTGGAGACCTGACACCGGACCCGGACAGCCCCAAATCAGCGGTGCTAAACTGCCGCCTGCTGTGGACCTTCAGCCGGGCTTACGCCCTTTACAAAAGAGAAGAAGACAGAGTGCTGGCTGACCGGGCGTTCTCCTACATCCGGGACTACTTTTGGGATAAGAAATACGGCGGCATCTATTGGATGCTGACCTGCAAGGGAGAACCCTCTGAGCCGGAAAAGCGAACATACAGCCAGGCGTTCCTGATTTACGCCATGGCCGAGTACTATCGAGTGTTTCAGAAGGAAGAGGCACTGAAAATGGCGATGGAGACATTCCGCCTGGTAAACGCGAATATGAAGTGGCAAAACGGCGGATACCGGGATTCGGCGGCCCGGGATTGGCAGCAGGATGACTGGGTGAATCTGTGGATCAAAAACCGCACAGGAGCGGCAAAACTGTTAAATTCCAACATGCATCTGTTTGAAGGGATTTTAAACCTGGCAGAAACCGTTCAGGATGAATGTGCAGACAGAGCACTCAGAGATGAGCTGGAGTTTTTGCTGGACACGGCGATGGACCGCAGATGGGGCCACCTGAAAGCCGGCATGTCGGAGAACGGGAGGCGCCTGGATGGAGAAATCAATTACGGTCACGACTGCGAGTGTTCGTACCTGATGACCAGGGCGGCCAGGAGGCTTAAAGACGACGCCCTGATAAAAAGGGCAGACGAGACGGCTCTGACACTCATCGACCACGTTGAGCTGGAAGGCTTTGACAGGACGGAAGGTGGGCTTTTCTACATCAGAGACGGTTATACTGGAAAAGAAAACAAGGCAAAGATCTGGTGGGTACAGGCAGAAGGAATTACAGCTTTTTTTAACGCCTACCAGTTGACGGGGGAGAAGCGGTATCTGAATTGTGCGATTGCGATTTGGAATTATACGGAAAAGTTTTTGGTAAATCATGAAACAGGGGACTGGAACAGCGTCGGAGGATGTGGAACCGGGGATCCGGAATATGAAAAAGATGTTTTGGCTCTTCGGGACATTTTCACGAATGAAGAAAAAGCAGGAAAGGGAAAATGCCCTTACCACAATACTCGGGCTTGTTTTGAGATAGTGGAGAGGGCGGATCAAGTTCTAAGGAGGAAAGATTATGAATAAAAGATTTGGTATGCTTTTGGTATCTGCAATGGCTCTGGGATTATTGACAGGCTGCGGCGGAGGAGAAGACACAGCGACAACAACGGCTGCCACTACGGCGGCAAACACGGAGGCAGCAGCCGGTTCTGAGGCTGCAACAGAGGCGGAGTCTTCCGGAGAGCTGCAGTTATCCGGAAGGCACTGGAAGATTGGCGGCCAGGTGCGCCAGACCAGCTTGTATCTCTACTACGCCAGAGACCTGGGTTTATTTGAAGAAGCAGGACTGGATGTGGAGATCGTCACCCTGGCCAATGGCCCGGCTCTCAACGAGGCTTTGAATGCAGGAGAGATCGACGCGGCGGCAAACGGTATGGCGGCGGTTTACGTTCTTCCCACTGAAAACTTCTACTATGTGGGCGACGCGACGATCAACTTTGGCGGCCAGGCTATGTATGGCCGGACAGACAGCGCCATCGTGCAGGCAGGCCAGTACGGGGACACCCCCTATATTGGAAGCCCGGAAACGGTTCAGGGCGCGTCTATTTTAGGTCTGGGCGCAGGACCCCAGCAGTACATCGCTTATGCTTACGCAGAGGCCCTGGGACTGACCGCCAGCGACATTGAATTTGTGGCAATGGACCATCCGCAGGCATATGAAGCCTACATCACAGGGGAAGGCGACCTGCTGGCGACCACGCCCCCGTATTCCAACCTTCTGGAGAGCGATCCCAACTACACCCTGGTAGCGGATTACACCGATCTGGCCGGCGGCCCTCTGGTAGATTCCTTTATCGTCAGCAAGGAACTGGCAGATCAATACCCTGACGATGTGGTTGCAATTCTTGACTGTGTTTATGAGGCAATGGACCGTCTGGCAAATGATGACGAAGCCCGCGCAGAATACGCTATGGATCTTTATCTGAATGAGGGCGGTACCACCTACTCAGATGAGGATATGGCCTCAGAGATCGCCAATGTAACCTTCTGGACCTGGGAACAGCTGGCTGATCCGGAGTATGAATTTGGAAATACGATGAAAGTTATGGGTGAATTTCTTATGGAGCAGGGGCTGATAGAGGAAGGTTCCATGCCGCAGATAGAGGCAGCATTGAACCACAGCTTTATCGACCGGCTGCTGGAATATCGGGCAGAGGCAACAGAATAGCAGATGATTGGTCCCGCTGCACAAAAGCGGCGGGACCCTTTGTTACAATGCATTTATAGAAAGAGCTGGTGTTATGAGAACAAAATCAAAAAAACGAATCTATATGGCAGTATCATGCATGTCTGTCCTTGCAGTTTTGCTGATGTGGTATCTTCTGGTTGACGTGATGGAAATTACAAAGAGTTCTGTATTTCCTGGTCTGGTGAAGACATTTGACACATTTCTCTCAAAATTAGTGGAAACAAAGCCGGATGGCGCTACTCTGGGGCAGCACCTGTTAGAGAGTCTGAAGGTATGCCTGATGGGGTACAGCATTGGGGCGATTTTGGGGATCCCCCTGGGAATCGCCATGGCTTGGAATAAATGGTGCGACTGGCTGGTAAGACCGGTATTTGATCTGATCCGCCCGGTTCCGGGACTTGCCTGGACGCCCATGTTTATCCTGATTTTTGGAATTGGAATTGAAGCCAAGGCAATGGTAATTTTTGTCAATTCTTTCGTGGCCTGCATTTTAAATGCATATACCGGAATCCGCCAGACAGACGACCTCCACCTGTGGGTGGGAGACGTATTTGGCGCTACTGAGTGGCAAAAATTGATAAAGATAGCTATTCCGACAGCAACGCCTATGATTTTTACCGGGCTGAGGACGGCCCTTGGAGGAAGCTGGATGGCCCTTGTGGCGGCTGAGATGCTTGCAGCAAGCAAAGGCCTGGGATATATGATCCAGCAGGCGCGCTATATTTCCAGACCGGATCTGGTGATTGTAGGTATGCTGACAATAGGCGTTGTGGGATTGATTTTAGATACAATTCTGCATAAGATCGAGATTATGGTTGCAAAGGGGATGAATGCCCAATGAAGAAAAAAACATTTAATACCGCAGAATTAATCTGTGCAGTCATTTCGCTGGCAGTCTTTTTTGGAATATGGCATCTGGGAACCCGCGGAGAGCTGGGAAAATTGATGCCCGGACCTCTTCCGGTCATTGAAAAGTTTCTGCAGACCCTTTTTGGAGGGAAAATCGGTTCCAGTACGTTGATCGTCCATGTGGCCTACAGCCTGGCGCGGGTAATGGCCGGCTACTTTATCGGGGCTGCCGTGGGAATCGTCCTGGGCCTCAGCATGGGGTGGAGCCCGCTGATCGAGGCGATTTTTGCACCGCTGTTCCGTATTATCAGGCCGATCCCGCCGATCGCCTGGATCCCGATCTCCATCATCTGGATCGGTCTGGGAGAAGACGCAAAGATCTTCTTGATCTTTTTGGCCTCTTTTTGTTATGTCACCCAAAATGCCTGGAGCGGAGCAAAAAATGTGGATCCGGAATACATGAATGCAGCCCGGATGCTGGGAGCAGGCAAGAGCAGGATTTTATTTACCGTTGTTCTGCCGGCCTCGATCCCTCCTATTTTTGCAGGACTGCAGGTGGCCCTGTCTAGCTGCTGGGCTACAGTTCTGGCTGCAGAGATGGTCAGGTCTTCAGAAGGTCTGGGATGGATCATCATTGCAGGGATGAATAACAACGATATGAATCAGATTATGACAGGCATCTTGGCCATCGGCCTGGTTGGTATGATGCTTTCCACAATATTCAGAAAGGTTGAAGCAAGGTTATGTCGATGGAACAGAAGCGAAAACTAATAGAGTGCAGCAATGTCAGTAAAACATTTCAGGTTCCCGGCGGTGAAAACCAGGTAGTCAGAGATTTTAACTTTGTATGCCAGGAGAATGAATTTATCTGTCTTTTTGGTCCGGGGCAGTGCGGAAAGACCACATTAATCAATCTGATCGCCGGATTTGAAATGCCCACAGAGGGGACGATCATGGTGAACGGTAAGCGCGTGACAGAGCCGGGGCCGGAACGCGGAGTGGTATTTCAAAATATTACGCTGTTTCCGTGGCTGACTACTATGGGAAATGTGGAATACGGGATGAAGACAGCCAAAGTTCCCAAAAAAGAGAGGCGTGAGCGGGCGCAGAAATATATTAACCTGGTTGGTCTTCAGGGATTTGAGCAGTCCTATCCCATTCAGCTCTCCGGAGGCATGAAACAGCGAGTGGGGATTGCCAGAGCCTATAGCATTGAGCCGGAGGTTATGCTGATGGATGAGCCTTTTGGCGCTCTGGATGCTCAGACCCGCTATCTGATGCAGGAGGAGCTGCAGAGAATCTGGCAGGCGGAAAAACGGACGGTTATCTTTGTAACCAATAATATCGAAGAAGCAATTTACCTGGCTGACAGGATCCTTGTCCTCTCCAACTGTCCGGCGACGATTAAGAAAGAGTACAAGATCGACCTGCCGCGGCCGAGAAAGTATACGTCTCCTGAGTTCCTGGCTTTAAGGAAAGAGATTACCAGTATTGTAGACAAAACTCTGTAAGAAGGGAGGCGCATGTATTATTATGGAAGCAAAAATGGAAAAAGAGCGTCAGGTAAAGGTGCAGGTCAACCATCTGACGAAAAAATTCGGTGATCTCCTGGTTCTGAATGACATTTCCTTTGACGTAGAGAAAGGCGATCTATTATGTGTGGTAGGCCCTACCGGCTGCGGCAAAACGACTTTTTTGAACAGCCTGACCAAGATTTATGATATTACATCTGGAGAAATCCTGTTGGATTCTCACCCTGTGGATCCCAAGAAGGACCACATCGCCTATATTTTCCAGGGGAATTCTACCATGCCCTGGCTGACGGTAGAACAGAATGTATCCTTTGGGCTGGACATCAAACACGTGCCCCAGGAGAAAAAGCGGCAACTGGTAGACAAATATCTGGAGATCGTAGGGCTGACCAAGTACCGCAAATATTACCCAAAACAGCTTTCCGCCAGCATGCTCCAGAGAGTTTCTATCGCCCGGGCATTTGCTACAGAGCCGGAACTGCTTCTGATGGATGAACCTTACGGGCAATTGGACATTGAGCTTCGCTTTAAGCTGGAGGATGAATTGATCAGGCTGTGGGAGATGACAGGGACAACCGTTATATTTATTACTCACAACATCGAAGAAGCGGTCTACCTGGGAGAACATATCATGGTGCTTACCAATAAACCCACCACTGTCAAGCAGACTCTGCAGAACCATCTGCCCAGGCCCAGGGATATAGCGGCCCCGGAATTTGTCCGGCTCAGAGAAGAAGTGACGGAACTGATCAAGTGGTGGTAAGAGAGGAGCATCAATGGTTATGGAAAGAAGAACCTACAGAGATCTGTTTCAGGACCGGGAGCTGCCGGCCCTGATAACGACACCCCAGAATATTTATTACGCGATAGGTTTTTATACAACTGCCAGAAGGCCCTATCAGATCGGATGCAACTGCGTGCTGATGACGCCCTCCCGCACCCTGTTCTTTTTTCCGCAGAACTGGACGCCTCTGGTTCAGGAACAGGTAAAAGACGAGAGTGTGGAATTGGCGCCTTACCGTGGCGGCGTGAAAGACCTGGCAGAAAAAATTGCAGAGGCGACAGCCCAGTCGGAGAGAATAGGCATTGAAGAGGAAGGGATGGAGCTGGAGCTTTACCTTGCGTTGAAAAGAGCGTGGAGAGGCAAGGAAAACAGCAACGCCTGGGAGAACATCACACCTTGCCTGAGGCAGGCAAGGCTTATCAAAACCGAGTCGGAAATTGAAGCAATCAGAGCATCTGCCGCGGTTGCCAAGGCGGCCATGGAGTATGCCAAAGAGGCGATCCGGCCGGGGATGACCGAGCTGGAGCTGGTGGCAGAGCTGGAATACTTTATGAGAAAGAACGGCTCTGATGGAGTCCCGTTTACCATGAAAGCCCTCACCGGCGAAAATGCAGTCCGGACGATCAACCTGCCGGGCAATAACCCGATCCGGAGAGGGAGCATGGTTCTCTTAGACTTTGGAGCTGTGGTGCAGCGCTATGCATCGGACTGGACCAGGACGTTTGCGGTAGGAGAGTGCAGCGATCAGCAGAGAGAGCTGTATGATCTGGTCTGGAAAATCGAGAGAACCTGTATCAGTATGATTCGCCCGGGGATCACATATGAAGAGCTGATGGACCGGGCTGCAGAAGTGCTGGCAGGCCATCCCTGGGAGCAATGGTTTAATCCCTTTTTGGGCCACAGCCTGGGGATCGGAAGCCAGGAATGGCCGTCCATCGTGCCTTCAGCGGAACAGGTTCTGCAGGAAAATATGGTCATTACCATCGAACCGGGTATCTATATTCCCGGATTCGGCGGATTAAGAATAGAAGATATGGTGCTGGTAACCAGTACAGGCCACGAGATTCTGACGGGGCTTGAAGAAGAAACATTTGTGATCCCGGGCTGAGAGGAGAAAGGCGTATGATGGTAGTTACAAACTGGAGAGACGTCTCGCCAACTATTGTTCACGATTTTGGAATCGACTATAAACTGCTGAAAGGGCAGGAATTTTACGACCCGGAGATCGAAAATTACTGCATGGAGGGGATGCTCTACGTGGCTTACGCTATGCTGCAGGAGGGAAAGGCTTATGAGGCCCACGCCCATGGAGACCACGAAGAGGTATACTATATTATCTCCGGGAACGGAGAAATGACAGTCAATGGAGAGCGCAGGCCGATCCGGGACGGGGACGCCGTTTTTATCCCTGCCGGAGACACCCACTCCATCGCAAACACGGGGACGGGATTTTTGGTGTTTCTTGCATTTTCAGCTCAGGTCCCCCAGGAGCAGCAGGAAAACAATACAGTGGGAAAAGGAGAGAAGGCATAATGGACAGAAAAAAAGCGATTGTAACAGGCGGGAGCAGCGGCATTGGAAGAGGGATCGTCTATGGTCTGGCGGAAGACGGGTACGACGTGGTCTTCTCCTATTGGAGCAAAGCGGAGAACGCGAAAAAAGTAGCGGCAGAGCTTTCTCAGAAATATCCGGAAGGACAATTCATCTGCATAGAAGCGGAGCTGACAAAAGAGGGGGCAGGAGTCGAGTTTTTCCGAAAAGCGGTTGAGCTGCTTGGAAACCTGGATCTGATGGTGAACAATGCCGGCGTGACCATCCTGGAGAGCGTCTTTGACCTGACAGAAGAGAATATGGATTACCTGATCCGCCTTCTGTTCCGCAACTATGTGATCTTAATGCGGGAATCTGCAAAATATATGGCAGCGAAGGGGATCCGCGGCAGCATCATCAATATCAGCTCTGCCAGAGGATTCAGCGCCCACCCAGGAGATCTGATCTACGGAGGAATCAAAGCGGCACTGAACAGGGCCTGCCAGTCAGTGGCCTTGGATGTGGCCCCCTACGGCATCCGGGTAAACAATATCTGCCCCGGCGCCACCCGCCGCTTCACCCCGGAAGAGGAAGAAAAAGCGGATCCCGCCCACAGAGAGAAAATTAAGTTTTTGTCCAAAAGGATCCCCCTGGAGCGGTACGGCACCCCGGAGGATATTGCCAACGCGGTAGTCTTTCTGGCTTCCGACAAGGCGTCCTACATTACAGGCGTATCGCTGGTCATCGACGGCGGCCTGTCGCTGCCCGGATTGGCAGAAACGGCCTGGGAAGCGGAGACCGGATGGGGCCGGGTGAAGAAGGAGATTCAGTATCCGTAGGGGGACTTACAGCTTGATAAATATTCTTAAAGGACAGGTACTAACATGTGCCTGTTCTTTTTTTTTGAAAAAGTTAACAATTTATGCTTATTTTTCAAAATTTGTTCATGCATGGTAATTCCTGATATGGACATAATTAAACCATTGGTATATTTTAAAATTAATCTTTTGCTGAAATCCGGATTTTCATGTTAGTAAAGATTTTTAATCAAAAATGCAGAGGGGAGAAGGAACATGAAGAAACGACTAGTGTCACTTTTGCTAAGCGTTGCAATGGTGCTGAGCTTTGCAGGATGCGGCGGAAACGGGAACTCTGAAGCAGACAGTGGAACCTCAGGGGGAGGAGCAGAAGACTCTATACAGGAATCAGGAGAAAATGAGGTTGTATGGGATTGAAGGGGACCTGACTCAGGGTCCTGTTTTTCAAAGTCTTCTTTTGTTTGTAGGCCCGATTATTGCAGCAAATTTGATTCAGCAGTTATATTCCTTGGTTGATTTGATGGTTATAGGCCATTATATGGGAAGCGCAGGAACTGTCGGCGTTTCTACAGGGGGAGAAATATCAGATATGCTGACGCCGGTAGCAACGGCATTTGGAGCTGCTGGACAAATATACATAGGCCAGTTAGCAGGGGCGAGAGAACACAAGAAACTGAAACAGGCCATAGGCACTTTGATTAGCATCATGGTTATTGGATCGCTCCTTTTTACAGCGATTACTATACTTTTTAGAGGAAAGATTTTAAGCCTGATTAACTGCCCGCAGGAAGCGTTTATACAGGCAGACAATTACATGGTCTTGACTGCTTTAGGCTTCCCCTTTATTTTTGGATATAATGCAGTGGCAGGGGTTTTGAGAGGACTAGGAGAATCCAAACGGCCTATGATATTTATTATCATTGCGGCGGTAGTAAACATTTTTTTAGATATTCTTTTGGTAGGTCCTTTCCGCATGGAAGCAGCTGGAACAGCCATTGCGACATCAATTTCTCAGTTTGCATCATTTTTTGCAGCTCTGGTATATATGTCGAAAAAGAAAGAGCGGTTTGAGTTTGAGTGGAAACCTTCATATTTTAGAATTCACAGGGAAGCGGCGGAGGTTATTTTTTCTCTTGGAGTTCCCCAGGCAATCCGTTCCTTGCTTGTCCGGGTGTCTATGCTGTATGTCAATGCCGGAGTCAACAGCTATGGTTTGGTGGAATCGGCAACCAACAGTGTCGGCAACAAGCTCCAGAAATTTCTCGAAGTGTATACCTCAAGTTTTTCGCAGGCAGGTTCTGCGATGGTAGCCCAGAATCTTGGGGCAAAGAAGCATGACAGGGCTTCCAGGACTATATGGTATTCTTTCTATATATGTACTGCATTAGCTGCAATTACATCAGTTGTAGTCTTGCTTTTTCCGCATCAGATATTCGGAATTTTCACTAAAGATCAGTCTGTGCAGGAAATGGGAGGAGTTTATCTGAAGATTTTGGTTATCCATTTGTTTTTGTCGGCGCTTACCAGCACGTTTCAGGTTATGGTTATAGGATCGGGGTTCGCGTCTTTAAATTTTGCGATTGGGATTTTGGACGGTGTTGT
Source organism: uncultured Lachnospiraceae bacterium (assembly GCA_904395885.1). Classification (GTDB taxonomy): domain Bacteria; phylum Bacillota; class Clostridia; order Lachnospirales; family Lachnospiraceae; genus UMGS1370. The sequence goes on along the minus strand of CAJFOF010000019.1, from coordinate 2,081 downwards.
CTTTAAAGTGGGGCTTGCTCTGGTGTTGGTCCATGGATTCGGCTTGGGGGTCTATGGATACTGGTGGGGAACCGCATTTTCTCGTCTGGTTCCAGGCATGATCTGTCTGTACTATTTTTTGAGCGGAAAATGGAAGACCCGAAAACTTTTGTCAGAACGATAAAGCGACCTGACGCCTGGCGCGGTCTTGCGGTTATTTCGGGTTAACTGCAATGCTCCCGGAGCCGTGCTGAGACTGACCCCGGAAGAAATGGAAAAGCAGAAGATCTTCCGGAACGCCCGCCTACCGGGCCTCCCGTATCACACCACAGCCAATTTTGGCCCCGGAATTGCCGGATGGCTGGGTGGCGAAATCGTCGGGCATGGCGTGGATGATAACGGAACGGCCTAAGATGTCCCTGATCTGGAACCGCTTATCGTAAAAGGCGCTCCAGGCATAGCCCTGATTGCCGAGAAGTGGGAGCAGATCTCCGGCGTGTTCCGGGTGGGGCTGGCCGCCGGGATTGTAGTGATCGCCGGTTCTGGCGAAATGGTCGGAGCAGTCTCCGTTCTCATGTATGTGCATTCCGTAGAAATTGCTGGAATTGGGGACAGATTGATTGGGAAGACCGAAAATCTCCGCTTCCATCAGGATTCCGCCATAGGGGGTGTTGTAGAATTTCACCAGGCCGCTGAGTCTGGGAGCCTGGGTGCCGCCCTGGATCCATGCCTCTGCCTGGGGACGATTGTTTTCAAGAAGTTGGGAGAAGGTGAGTCTCGGTGTAGGTGACTGCTGCATAAGATTACCCTTGAAATGAGATTTGATATAGGATATGCAAAAATCCCGCCGGTGGGTTAGTCCGGCGGGATTTTCCGATCTATTCTTTCTATAATATTAAGCCATTGCGTTTACAGCCTTGGAAAGACGGGATACCTTGCGGGAGGAAGTATTCTTGTGGTATACGCCCTTGCTGGTAGCCTTGTCAATCTCAGAAGTTGCAGCTAATAATGCAGCCTGTGCAGCAGCCTTGTCACCGGCGGCGATAGCAGCGTCAACCTTCTTGATCATGGTCTTAACCTTGGATCTGATAGCCTTATTTCTAGCAGCTTTGGTCTGATTGACTAAGATTCTCTTCTTTGCAGATTTAATGTTTGCCATGGTAGCACCTCCATTCACATATATTCTCTGTATTTTCCATCAAAGTCTGGACACGGACAGTTCAATGTAAACATACCATTGTATTTTAACGTTTTCTGCCGGGATTGTCAATACATATTCCACGGTTTTTCGGGGAAAATGATATCAGTTTAGCTATGTATGAACTGAAAAACGTATTGGAAGAGCAGAGGCCGGGCAATGAGAGCGGAATGGTCGGGCTGCTGCACAAAATCGGGATAAGAAAGGCTGATAGAATGGTGGAAAACGAAAAGTCACAGGCTAGCCTGACTCAAAGGGAAAGCAAGGGCTTTTCTCAGGCAGGCAGATTTGAGATCCGAACAGACCTGGCTGTGGAGAAAAAAGAAGATTTTACAGAAAAGGCCCGGGAATTGTCCGGCGTTTCTATGAGAGAGTGGTATCAGAAAGAAAGCAGAGTAAAGCTGACAAAGGTAGAGATTCTCAATGAAGAGGGAAGCCGGGCTATGGGAAAGGCGGTGGGGACATACATTACCCTGGAGGCCGGACAGATGGCTTTCAAGGATGAAGACTATCACAGACAGGTATCCGCCGAGCTGGCCGGGCAGATTAGGGATTTGGCCGGAAAGACTGGAAAGGAGGTTCGCCACCTTCTTGTGGTGGGACTGGGTAACCATCTTGTGACTCCGGATTCCCTTGGCCCTCAAGTTGTCGGAAATCTCAATGTGACGCGGCATCTTGATATGGAGTATGGAAGCGGTTTTCTGAAGGACAGGGGAATGATTGCAATCAGCGGGATGATTCCAGGGGTCATGGCACAGACAGGGATGGAAACGGCTGAGATTATCCGTGGCATAGTTTCCCAGACAAAGCCGGACCTGATGATCGCCATCGATGCATTGGCGGCCAGAAGCGTTCGCCGGCTGGGAACTACGATTCAGCTTACTGATACGGGGATTCATCCCGG
>CAJFOF010000018.1 GCA_904395885.1 uncultured Lachnospiraceae bacterium | reverse complement strand
AGCCTCTTTCACTACATCTTGTTTCGTCCAGCTCCGTCATCCACAATATATTGTGGATTATTTGTCCAGAGGTTTCATAGTGGGGAATAACAGCACATCTCTGATAGCCGATGAGTTTGTCAGCAGCATCACCATACGGTCGATACCGAATCCGATTCCGCCTGTGGGGGGCATTCCCACCATCAGCGCATTAAGGAAATCTTCATCTGTGTGGTTGGCCTCCTCATCGCCCTGAGCAAACAGCTCTTCCTGAGCCGCGAAACGCTCTCTCTGATCGATAGGATCGTTCAGCTCGGAATAAGCGTTGGCCATCTCCCATCCGTTCATGAAAAACTCAAAGCGCTCTACATGCTCCGGATTGTCCGGTTTCTTTTTCGTCAGCGGAGAAACCTCAATGGGATGATCCATGACAAAGGTAGGCTGAATCAGGTGTTCTTCGACAAACTCTTCAAAGAACAGATTCAGGATGTCTCCTCTCTTATGGCGCTCCTCATATTCAACGTGGTGTTCTTTCGCTGCAGCTCTGGCCTCTTTTACTGTGTGAATCTGGTTAAAATCTACACCGGAATATTTCTTTACCGCATCCACCATGGTAATCCGCTCAAAAGGCTTTCCCAGATCCATCTCGATACCGTTGTAGACGATCTTGGTGGTTCCCAAAACTTCCTGGGCTACAAAGCGGTACAGATTCTCGGTCAGATCCATCATGCCATGGTAATCTGTATATGCCTGATATAATTCCATCAATGTAAATTCCGGATTGTGGCGGGTGTCTACGCCCTCATTTCGGAATACACGGCCAATCTCATATACTCGCTCCAGACCGCCTACGATCAGCCGCTTTAAGTAAAGTTCCAGGGAAATCCTGAGTTTTACATCCTCACCCAGAGCATTAAAATGCGTCTCAAAGGGACGGGCAGCTGCTCCGCCCGCATTCGCTACCAGGATTGGAGTCTCAACCTCCATAAATCCCTGACCGTCCAGGTATCTGCGGATAGCTGAGATGATCTTGGAACGCTTGATAAAGGTTTCTTTCACATCTTCATTCATAATCAGATCCACATACCGCTGACGGTAACGCACATCTGTATCTGTCAAACCATGGAATTTTTCCGGCAGCACCTGAAGACTCTTTGAGAGAAGGGTTACTTCTGTAGCGTGAATCGAAATTTCTCCGGTCTTAGTAGTAAATACCGTTCCCTTCACGCCTATAATATCGCCGATATCCAGCTTTTTGAAGTCCTTGTACGCCTCTTCCCCTATGCTGTCACGGGCAACATAAACCTGAATCCTGCCCTTTAAGTCCTGAAGATTGCAGAAGGATGCCTTTCCCATGACCCGCTTAAACATCATACGGCCTGCTACGGACACAACTTTTCCTTCCAGTTCTTCGTAATTCTCTCTGATTTCTGTACTGTGGTGAGTCTGGTCGTATTTTGTCACCTGAAACGGGTCTTTTCCAGACGCCTGAAGCTCCGCCAGCTTATCCCGGCGTGCCTGCAGCACATGGTTCAATTCTTCTTGGGTTCTTGCCTGATTCTGCTCTCCTGCCACCTTGGTCCACTCCTTTGGTTTATACTCTCTGTATTGCCAGCACCTTGTACTGGATGGTTCCCATCTGTGTCTCTACGTCCACTACATCGCCCACTTTTTTTCCGATCAATGCGTGGCCTACAGGGGATTCATTGGAAATCTTATTCTGAAGGCTGTTGGCCTCAGTTGATCCCACAATGCTGAATTCCATTTCCTCTGCATACTCCATGTCATACACGCGCACAACACAGCCTACGTTGATCTTTTCCAGATCTACGTCTTCCTCTACAACTACCTCTGCATTTTTCAGCAGCTTTTCCAGCTCTTCGATCCGCAGCTCAATATCTCTCTGCTCATCTTTTGCCGCATCATACTCTGCGTTTTCTGATAAGTCACCCTGTTCCCTGGCCTCTTTGATCTTCTGAGCCACTTCTTTTCTTCTGTTTACTTTTAAATCATGAAGTTCATCCTCATATTTTTTTAATCCTGCATACGTTAGAATGTTCTTCTTTTCTTCCATCGCGCTTGCTTCCTTCCTAAAAACTAAATTTATAGCCTTCTCGCATTCAACGTATTATAGCTTAAAGGATCAGCATTGTCAAGAAAAAACAGCGCTCTTATTCAACAGGCCGGCAGATGTGCTGCCGGCCTGTCTCCATCTTGATTTTGTCATACTATTGAATAATTTCCAGCTCCTTAGAATCGCTGTTCAGACTCACAGCTCCGTCTGCTGTGATCAGCATCAAATCCTCAATTCGGACTCCCAACTCTCCCGGCAGATAGATGCCCGGTTCACAGGAAAAAATCATGCCCTCTTTTACGATGTCCTGATTGACGGCAGACACATCGCCGGCGTCATGGACCTCAATACCGATGCAGTGGCCCAGACGGTGGGTAAAATAGGGACCGTAACCGGCCTCGGTAATGATGTTTCGCGCAACCTTATCGATATCGCAGAATCGCATCCCAGGCTTCATGGCAGCCTGAGCGGCCAGGTTGGCTTTCTTTACAATCTCATAGACCTCCCTGCCCTTCTCGCTCACGCTCTTGTAAAAGAATGTTCTGGTCATATCGGAACAATAGCTGTTCTTTTTGCACCCCACGTCAAACAGGACGCAGTCCCCCTCTTTCAGTACAGTGCTGTCCGGCTTGTGGTGTCCGATGGCGGCATTGGCGCCGAAGCTGACCAACGGACCGAAGGAGGGGCCTTCTGTTCCCAGTTCTTTGTAGATCGCGTTCATTCCTGCCGCCACCTCAAGCTCCGTAACCCCCTCTTTTATCAGGCCGCGGAACTGGAGCATAGCAGCGTCATTCAGCTTCGATGCCAGAATCATCTTTTCTTTTTCATCCTCGTCCTTAATGCGGCGGGCACCATCCACGCATTCCGATGCATTTTTGAAAGAGGAACCGGCTCCCAGCTCCATAAGTTCCAGAAGAAATCTGGCGGCCATCTTTTTGTCAATCCCAAGGGGGTTATCGTGATCCGTATACCCGGCGATGATCTGACAGCCCGGATCTGTATCTGAGAACCATACTTTTTCCATTCCCGCATCGCCGTCCACAGTAAACAGCCTGTTCACAAACAGTTTATGATTCCCATTTTTATTTAAATACAAGGCCAGCAAACGCTCGTTGGGCAGAATCCATTTTCCGGTCAGATAGAAAATAGACGGCGGATCCGTTACGATCATCTGTTCCAGTCCCATTTCCTCCATGTTCTTCAGAACACGGTCAATTCTCTCTTGATACATTTCTCATTCTCCTTCTCCGATCGATCAGCCCATGGTGTAATAAATGGGCGCTCCAGGTCCTAACGGAAGATTCAATATCATCCACACTGCCAGCATAATCGTCCAGCTCACCAGAAATGCCATAGAATAAGGAAGCATGGAAGAAACCAGAGTTCCCCATCCGCTCTCCTTGTCATACTTCTTCATAATAGTCAGGATGTATGGAATCCATGCCAGAACCGGGGCGATAATATTCATGGTGCTGTCACCGATGCGGTATGCGACCTGGGTAACCTCGGGAGACAGGCCCATTTTCATGAACATAGGAACAAATACCGGTGCAAAAATGGCATATTTTGCGGAGGCAGACGCCATAAACAGGTTCACAAAGCCTGCCACCAGGATAAAGCAGACCATCAGAACTACAGAATTTACGTTCAGGCTTTGAAGGAGTTCAGCTCCCTTGAAGGACAGAATACGGCCAATGTTGGTCTGAGTAAAGTAGTTGGTAAACTGAGCCGCCACAAACGCCATGGCAATAAAGCCGGAGACAGATGCGATAGACTTATTAAAGGAAGCTACCACATCCTTGTCTGATTTAAAGGTCCCACAAAGTTTCCCGTATACAAAGGAAGGAATAAAAAACAGCAAGGTAAACAGCGGAATGATGGCGTTCATCAGGGTGGAACCTTCAATCAGACTCCCGGTCTCCGGATTTCTCATAAAAGAGTTCTGAGGAATGCAGACCGCTACGTAGGAAAAGGCAATTCCCAAAAATACCCAGTTGGCTACTTTTAATGCTTTCTCTTCTTTATCCGTCATGTTATCGGACATTTCCTCTAACGTTCCATCACCGTTGGGCTTATACGGCCCTAAACGCGGAATGATGATCAGCTCGGTGACCAGTGTGCCGACAATGGTAAGCAAAACAGTAGATGCCATCATGAAAAACCAGTTGGACAGAGGGGTCACCGTGTAGCTGGGGTCAATGGTCTGAGCGGCAGCCTGAGAGAAACCGGACAGAGTCGCATCGGCAGAACCGATAAGCAGGTTTGCGGAAAAGCCGCCGGATACACCGGCAAACCCCGCCGCAATTCCGGCCAGGGGATGTTTATTGTAAGCTTTAAAAATCATTGCAGCCAGCGGAATAAATACAACATATCCTGCGTTTTCCGCGATGTTGGTCATAACGCCGATAAAAATTACCATGGGCGTTACAAGCTGAGCCGGGGTAACCTTCACCACCTTTCGGATCAGGCCATTCAGATAACCGGAGTTTTCCGCCACGCCGATTCCCAGCATGATCACGATAGTAAAGCCCAAGGGGGCGTAGCTGGTAAAATTGGTCACCGCGGAGGTCAGCATGTACTGAAGTCCGGAAACGCTGAAAAGGCTGTTGATCGTCACCGTGGTTTCTTCTACAACACCCTTACTGGCATTGTACATTTCTCCGGTAGCACTCCACCCCAGAGCGGCCCCGATTCCGGAGATCACTACAACGATCACTGACAGATAGAAGAAAATTGTCAGCGGTGTAGGCAGTTTGTTTCCCGCCACCTCAATCTTGTCCAGAAAGCGAAGAATCCAGGAACGTTTTTTTGTTTTTGCTGTAGTATTCATACTCATTCTCCTTTATCTTATTCTGCCTATTTGGCAGTATTGGATGCAATCAGCGCGGCATCCCACACACCGGAAAATGGCGGTGAGTAGCACAGATCCATAAATCCCATCTCATCCACTGTCAAACCTGCGTAGATTGCGATGGCATAATAATTTGCCCGGGGAACTACGATCCCCTGTCCATAAGTCTCTGCCCCCAGAATCTTTCTGCTCTTGGCATCATAAATCAGTTTGATATTCAGCTTCTCAGAGCTGTAGTAAGAAGCATAGCTGTTTCCGGTAATCGTGTGCGCCTTATAGTCCAGCCCTCTGGCCTGCGCTTCCTTTTCAGACAGGCCTACCTTCGCCGCATCCATGCCGAACAGGCGCAGAGCTGAGCTGCCGATCAGTTTAAACGGTTTCGGTTCTGCTCCCCCCAGAATGTCGCCGATGATCCTTCCCTGCTTGTTGGCATTGGTTCCCAACGGTGCATAGGTATATTCCCCGGTGATAGCCGACTTCATAATACTGCAGTCTCCCGCCGCGTAAACATCCGGCACGCTGGTCTCCATTCGCTCGTTGACGCAGATAGCGCCATTTTTAGCCTTCTCTACGCTGGAGATAAAAGCGGTGGCCGGCGCAATGCCTGCACTGTTAATGAGAATGTCCACAGGGAGCTCCTGAGTTTCCTCCCCCCATTTCACCACAGCTTTCGTGATTCTTCCGTCTTCTGAGATCAGATCCGTCACCGCAGTGCCGGTTCGCACTTCAACCCCGTTTTTGGCCAGCTCCGCCTCCAGCGCCTGGCTGATCTCCGTGTCAAAGGCAGGCAGGATGTGATCCGACAGTTCTATGACCGTGACGTTCTTGCCGTAATGTTTACAGGCTTCTGAAACCTCCAGGCCGATAAACCCGGCCCCAACGATCACCACGTTTTTCTGGCTCTCGTCAAAAAGTGCCTTTTTGACCCGCGTTCCGTCTGCTACATCCCGGATTTCAAACAGGTTGCTGTATTCTCTGTCGAAAGGCGGGAAGTGGCGAACGCTGGCGCCGCTTCCAATGACCAGCTTGTCATAGGTATCTGTAAACACTTCGCCGGTCTGCAGATTTTTTACGGTTACCTCTTTGGCATCCGTATCGACGGCAGTTACTTCGTGGAATGTTTTGACCGGAATCCCGCTCTTTGCAAATTCTTCGGCAGTCCTGGCGATCAGGTCCTTTCCCTGTTTAATATGGTCGGAAATATAAAACGGAATCCCACACGCCCCATAGGAAACCTCGCCGCCCTTCTCATAGACCACGATCTCCACATGGTCCTTTAAAAGGCGTTTCAGCTTGGACGCTGCCGACATTCCGGCGGCCACGCCGCCAATGATCACAGTTTTCACTCTCTCACCCTTCTTTCTACAATAATTGCATTTGCCATACAGCCAGTTACATTGATTAAAGTTCTTGGCACATCGCCGACGGGATCAACAGCGATCATCGGGCCTAATGTGGGCACTGCTCCACCCATTCCGGTTCCCATCACTGCAGAAAACTCTGCCATGGTAGCGGTCCCTGGAAGTCCGGTAATCCCATAAGACATCAGAACAATTACTGCTGTCATAGTAAACACGGTAACCGGTGTCATTATCATCCCGCTAAGACCGGCGGCAAAGACGGCGGCCATGGCCGGAAACAGTGCTCCGCAGCCCTGCATTCCGGAACTAATCGCGTAGGAAGAAACCTCGTCTGTAATTTCCTTCCTCAACCCCAGCCCGCTGGCCAGCGCCTCCTGGGCTTCCCCCAGACAGGCAGATCCGGACCGGGTCAGAAGAGCCTTCTTCATAGCCCCTTTTCCTGCCTTAAAGAATGCCGCCGGGCTCACTCCCGACAGGGCGCACAGTATTACCTGCACCAAAAGCATGGCGGCGGCGGCCAGACAGAGAACCGCCAGCATTTTCGCCAGCATCAGTATTGCCAGGGGGCCGTCTGAAGCTGTGAAGGACGCCATAATCGCTGCCGCTCCCACAGGTTTGTAAGCAATAATCGTCTTGCAGACGCTTGTCCCCACTGAAAATGCTGCATCCGTAAAATCCAAAAACGGCTTGACGGTGTCCATATATTTGACGGACATTCTCCGGGCCGCAATCCCCACAAATACTGCAAATACAAAGATTCCTGCCACATTTCCCATCACCAGGTCTGTCCCCAGCCCTGATGGAATCAGGGAGGCGATAGCGTCCGTAATGGTTTTCTCCGCGCTCCAGGCGAACGCCGCTTCCTCCTGGCCCGGTCTCGCTCCCACCTGGAAATAGAGGCCAAAACCGGCTCCGATCAGGGCGCTCACTGCCAGCATCAGGGTATTAACCCTCTTTTTCCAACGGAGCAGCGGGGTCTGAACTTTTACCAGGGGTGTGTGGATGACCATATGGATGGTGGCGATCATCATTGCCGGCGGAATCAAAAAGCGGAACAGGGATGTGTAGCCGATCCCCACCAGGGAAAACCAGTTGTTCAGATCGCCGGCCAGTCCGGAGCCGCTCCGGGACAATCCCCAGAATATCAGACCGTAGACGGTTCCCACTCCCGTCCCCATCATCACTCTGGCCGCAAAGCTATATTTTTTCTTTGGAAGCCGACTGATGCCGTAGAGCATGATAAAAAACACAATCACACCAATGAGGCTTTCCGGATGAGTCAAGCCCAAAAATTCCAATGCGTTCATATCTGAGTCCTTTCTGTCAGCAGTCCGTCATGATTCGGATAATCTCTTTATCAGTTTCTTTCATTCCGTCTTTTCCCAGCCGGCCCACGTTGTGGATCGTGTTCTCCACACCTTTTGAGATAATTCCGTCTCCGCCCCTGAACTGCTGGCCGTTTACATACATTTGGTATCCCAGGATCCCCGCATCGACTGCCGCTGCTATTTTCCCTGCACAGGAGGGCTTTGCCCCGTCGCAGATAATGCCGGAGACAATGGCCAGAGCGTTCACTAATGTGTGGGCAATGGCCTTGAGATCAGCTCCCTGGAGGAAGGCAATTCCACAGCCCGCCCCGCAGCCGGCGCTGACGGCTCCGCAATAAGCCGACAGTCTGCCGATGCCGGTCTTCTGATGGATTGTCAGCAGATTTGACAGCAGGAGAGCCCGGTACAGTTCCTCTTCACTGGAGCCCAGTTCCTTTGCGTACTCAATAACCGGCAGGGAAGCTGTCATTCCCTGGTTTCCGCTTCCGGAATTTATAATAACCGGCATCTCACAGCCGCTCATCCTGGCGTCGGATCCGGCGGCTGCCGCCGCTCTGGCACGAACCTGCACATCGTCCCCATAAGCCTTCAGCAGAACGCTGCCCACATTGGCTCCCCAGTTATTTTTCAGCCCCTCCTCTGAGATGGCGCTGTTGTATGCGATCTGGCGGCCAATGATATCCTTCACGTCCTCCAGATCTGCGGTCTTGGCAAAGTCGTAAATGTCCTCTACATTCAGCAGGCTCCTGTCAGCCATCTGGGCTTCCTTGGCCGCCATCACGCCTCTCTCATACACCACCTGACCGTTCTTTTCGATCAGCACAATATTGGTGTGATAATTGGAGATTCTCACCCTGGAAGTGGATTCCCCCTTGTATAGGGTCACAATCATATCCAGGATCTCGTCGGTCTCCAACGGCTCTACCCGGATCTCTGCCCTGCTTAAAAACTCTCGGATCTCTCCCTTTTGTTCCTCAGTCACACCTGAGATCACTTCCAGTATTTTTCCCGCATCTCCTGCCACAATACCGGCTGCCGCTGCGGCCTCGATCCCTTTTAATCCCCCGGTATTGGGTACAATAACACTCTTTACATTCTTCACAATGTTTCCGCTCGCTTCGACTACGCAGCGTTCAGGAAGGCATCCCAATACTTCTCTGGCCTTTGCCGCGCAGTACGCCAAAGCAATCGGTTCCGTACAGCCCATTGCCGGAACCAGTTCTTCTTTTAAAATCTGCACATACGTCTGATATTGCATCCCTGACCGTTCCATTATTTCCTCCCTAATCGTTCATAATTCAGCGGCCGCAAACGTGCCGCAGGCATGTCCCTGTATCTTCATTGTATTCGAATTCCAGTTTTTTGTCAATTACTATAATAATAAATTATTATTACGATAATATTATATCATTTCTGCACAATCCGTTTCCTCCCTTTTAGGACAATTTTGCCAAATTCAGAGCACAAAAAAGAAGCCCCTGTCCGGGCTTCCTCCTTCGGAATTTACGTCCTATACTTTTTTCTGCAGCTTTGATTGATACCGGTATACGCTGGCCTCAGAACAGTACAGATATTCCGCCACCGCTCCCACTGCTCCCTTGAGCTGGAACAGACCCGCCCGGTTCAATTCGCTGATAATTTGAATACGGTCCTCCTGAGTCAGCCGCTGGCGCACCAGCTCTTCACTGGAGCCTACCACCTGAATCACGGCTCTGCTCATCATATCTCCCATTACATCTTCGTTGAAATTTTCCACCGGCCCTTCACAGACCAGCTCCAAATCCTTTCTCCCCCGAATCCGGTCCATCCCGCCCAGAGCACGAATGCTGTCTATCATCTGCTCATAAGGCGTCATATCTACGTTAATACAAAGCTGCCCTACCAACTGCCCTTCTTCCCGAATAAAATATGTGGAGGAGCGCAGCCGTTTATTGGTCCCGGCCTTTCCCTCATAGTTGACCACGTAATCCCGCTCTTTCCATTCTTCATTGGCCAGGATCGACAGGGTAAAGTCTGTAATTGGCGCACCGATTGTCCGGCCGCTTACATGGCCGTTTGCGATCGCAATGATATCGTGATTGGGCTTGCGGCAGTCCCGGAGAACTACCTCTGTATCATCCCCCATTACTTTTCCCAAAAATTCCACCAATTTCTTATAATATTCTAATATATCCAACGCTCAAAATCCTCTCTACTCTACAGCCGTTCCGACAGCAATTTCTCCATATCCTCATACGTTTCGATCTGGTTGATCTCTCTGCGGAGGGAAGCAGAATGGGGCATTCCAGCCGTATACCAGGCCATATGTCCCCTCATCTCCCGCATGCCGACATACTCGCCTTTGTACTCGATCAGCATCCTGCCATGGCGAAGAATCATCTCCCTCACCTCTTCCCTGGACGGTGAAAGCGACGCTTGTCCGGTTCTTAAAAATTCAAGAGATCTTTTAAATATCCACGGATTTCCTTTTGCACCTCTGGCAATCATTACTCCATCACAGCCAGTCTCTCCCATCATCCTTGCGGCATCTTCAGGCTGAAACACATCTCCGTTGCCAATCACCGGTATCTTTACGGCTTCTTTTACCCGGCGTATTACATCCCAGTCGGCTTTTCCGGAATAGTACTGCTCTCTGGTTCTGCCGTGGACAGCCACTGCCTGAACACCGCAGGCCTCTGCCATTTTTGCAAATTCCACCGCTGTCTCTTCCCCGTTGGCAAACCCTTTCCGAAATTTCACTGTTACCGGTTTGGAAATTGCCTTTACCATAGCTGTAAGAATCTTTTCAGCCGTTCCGGGATCTCTCATAAGTGCCGATCCTTCTCCGTTGTTCACAATCTTAGGCACCGGACAGCCCATATTCACATCAATAATATCGTACGGTCCTTCTGACAGTCTTGCACCGATCTCTGCCATAATTTCCGGATCGGAACCAAAAATCTGAACCGCTGCCGGGCGCTCTGCCTCACCGATCTTCAATAGTTCCTGCGTATTCTTATTTCCATACAGTATGGCTTTTGCGCTGACCATTTCCGTGTAAGTCATGCCGCAGCCCTGCTCCTTGCAGAGCAAGCGGAAGGGCAGGTCTGTCACCCCGGCCATGGGCGCCAGAACCAGCGGATTTTCCACTGTCACACCGCCGATAGCAAAGCCCGCACTACTCATCAGCTTCCCCCACGGACGAAAGGAGTTCTTCCGCAGGAAGCCCCAGAAAACGGATTTTAAAGTACAGCTCCAGGGACTCCAGCAGCTCTCTCTTTTCTTTCTGGTATTTGCGAATCAAAAGCTCACTTCCAATATCATCAAAAAGATAATCCTGGTCATCTACCGCCACTTTAAATTCCAAAGTGCCTTTTTCATCAAACTGCAGTGTCAGAACTCCGCCCACATCTTCTGTAAAAAGAACACACATAACCTGCAGTTCTTTTTGAATGCTCTCCGGAAGGCTCTTAAAGTCCTGGTTAAAATAGTATTTCTGCTCATAGGAATTGGCCCCGCACAGTACTGTCGGTTCCTTTCCCTTCTTATCTGCCATTTCAGTCTCCTTCCCTTGCCTGTCTGGGGCTTTCATAATAAACGGATGCCTGAACCCTTCAGGCACCCGTTTTCATCGATTTCAGTGTCTGCGCCGGCAGACATGTCTGACCGGTCAGCGGATCAGCATCTTGCTGATCTCATACTGATCTTCCGGAATATCCTTGGTCATATTCAATGCTTCCTGAATATCCAGATCTACATATTGGCCATTGCGGTAGGCAACTACCCGGTTGCTCTTTCCTTCGGCCAGCAGAAGTGCTGCCTTTGCCCCCATAATGGAAGCGTAAACACGGTCTTTGCAGGTCGGGCTGCCGCCGCGCTGCATGTGACCTAAAATAGTAGCTCTTGTCTCAATACCGGTGGCTGCCTCAATCCGGCGGGCCATGGAAGCAGAATGTCCGATGCCCTCCGCATTAATGATAATATTATGCTTCTTTCCGCGCTTCCTGTTCTCAATAATCCGATTGATAATAGCCTGCTCGTCCCCATCGTAGCGCTCTGGAAGAAGAATCTCCTCGGCGCCGTTGGCGAACCCGCACCAGAGAGCAATATAACCGGCTCTGCGGCCCATAACTTCAATAATACTGCAGCGCTCATGGGAGGTGGAGGTATCCCTTACCTTGTCTATAGCTTCCATAGCGGTATTTACTGCGGTATCAAAACCAATGGTATAATCTGTACATGCGATATCCAGATCAATGGTTCCCGGAACACCAACCGTGTTGATTCCAAGAGCAGACAGCTTGCCCGCACCGCGGTAAGAGCCGTCGCCGCCGATTACTACAATCCCATCGATTCCGTGTTTCCGGCAAATTTCTGCTCCCAGCTCCTGTCCCTCCGGTGTCGTAAACTCCTGGCACCTGGCCGTATACAAAATGGTACCGCCTCTGTGGATGATGTCTGAGACACTAGTGCTGTCCATATCAACGATTTCTTCCTGAAGAAGGCCTGCATATCCTCTCATAATTCCCTTGACCTTCAGCCCCTGATGGATCGCTGTTCTTACGACCGCACGGATCGCTGCATTCATGCCCGGTGCATCTCCTCCACTGGTCAGTACGCCAATGGTTTTAACCTTTTTTGCCATAGAAAAATTCCTCCCTCTCTGCGAGATTCGTTTTTTCATACTATAGTGATGCCGCCATCAGGCGGCATACGTATTTTTTTCCATACATGTTATATTCTAATCTATTTTCTTCTGATTAGCAATACCCAGAATCAAAATTTACAAAGCGGCTTTTCCACTACCCGAACGCTGCCTTCGCCCAGTTCTGCCGACAAAATATCTGTCAATTCCTGGGTGATCCCTACATTCCAGTTTGCCGGCAGTACCTTTTTCGCCCGCTCCCGCTCCAGATAAATCACCACGGAAGAGCTGCCCTCAGCCGGTTTCAGGATCGAGAGCAGCTTCTGCTCCCCTGACAGGTAGCTTGTTTTGTCAGGATATCTCAGCCATAATTCTTTTGGAACCTGATCAAAGAGAACCGCCTTCTCCAGAATCAGCTTGCCCACCGGCTCTTCTCCCAGAGAGACCCGCCCTCTTATAAATAATTTTGCATCCTCTACAAAAAGTTCTCTCTGATTCTCATAATTCTGTGGAAAAACCAGGACTTCCACAGACCCTGTCAGGTCTTCTACTGTCAGAAACGCCATGACTTTATTCTGCCTTGTAGTCTTTACCGTTTTGTCGGTTATCATTCCGCCGATCGTCACATGCTCCCCATCAGCCAGATTCGCCAGATTGGTCTCTTCATCTACGACAAAGTCAATGGCTGACGCCGTTGTATTCTTTTTCAGGCTTTCTTCATAGGCTTCCAGCGGATGGCCGCTGATGTAAATCCCCAAAGTCTCTTTCTCTCCCGCCAGAAGATCTTCCTTTGTAAATTCTTCCACATTGGGGAACGTAATCTGGAACTCTTCTTTGTCCTCTTCTCCGGCAAAGTCAAAGAGGCTCATCTGGCCAGCCATGGATGTCTTTTTTTCTCGATTCTTGGCATCCAGAATCTCAGGAGCCGTCATCAGCTTCTGCCTGCGGTTTCCTGGAAGACAGTCCAGGGCGCCGGAACGAATAAAGTTCTCCAGAGTTCTTTTGTTTACCTCTTTGTTAGACATCCTCTCTACAAAGTCTTCCAGGGAACGGAATTTCCCGTTCTGCGTTCGCTCTTCTACGATTAATTCCACTACAGATCTGCCGATGCTCTTGATCGCGGAGAGTCCATAGCGAATATTCTTTCCCGATACGGAAAAACCGCTCTCCCCTTCATTGATGTCCGGCGGAAGAATCGCAATCCCCATCTGGCGGCAGGTGAGAATATATTCTGACAATTTAGTGACATTGTCCATAACAGATGTCATCAGAGCAGCCATAAATTCCGCGGGATAATAATATTTCAAATAGGCGGTCTGGTAAGATACCACCGCGTAGGCCGCCGCATGGGATTTATTAAAGGCATACTTGGCAAAATCAATCATTTCATCATAGATCCTGTTAGCTGTCTTTTCATCGATCCCATTGGCAATACAGCCTTTTACCCCTTCTTCCGGATTGCCATAGACAAAGTTGCGGCGCTCTTTCTCCATAACCGATGCCTTTTTCTTCGCCATAGCTCTTCTAACCAGATCGCTTCTGCCCAGAGTATATCCTGCCAGTTCCCGAACGATCTGCATAACCTGCTCCTGGTACACAATGCAGCCGTAGGTTGGACGCAGGATCGGTTCCAACTGGGGGCAGTCATAAGTAATAGATCCCGGATCGTTCTTTCCTCTCAGATACTTGGGAATAAAGTCCATGGGGCCTGGGCGGTACAAGGAAATTCCTGCAATGATATCTTCCAGGCTCCCCGGTTTCAGTTCCTTCATGAAGCTTCTCATCCCCGAACTTTCGATCTGGAACACGCCCTCTGTCCGTCCGGTTCCTATGGACTCCAATACCTGTCTGTCGTCGTAGTCGATCTTATCGATATCTATATGGATCCCTCTGTTTTTCTCCACCTGGCGGCAGGCGTTCTGGATCACGGTCAGCGTACGCAGTCCCAGGAAATCCATTTTTAAGAGTCCCAGCTCTTCCAATGTCGTCATGGTGAATTGGGTGGTTATCGTGCCGTCTGCAGCTCGTGACAGTGGGACGTACTCATCCACATTGGTCCGGCTGATCACAACTCCTGCTGCGTGCATGGAAGTATGGCGAGGCAGCCCTTCCAGACGCATAGCCATATCGATCAGGTATTTGACCTCCTGATCATTCTCATAGGCAGCCCTGAGATCCGGGCTGGCCTTCAGGGCCTTCTCCAGCGTCATTCCCAGATCACCGGGGATCATCTTCGCGATGGCGTCACACCGGGCGTAGGGCATATCCAGCACCCGTCCCACATCCCGGACGACACCTTTGGCAGCCAGCGTACCGAAAGTGACGATCTGGACGACCTGATCCTTCCCGTACTTTCTGACCACGTAGTCGATGACTTCCTGACGTCTCTCGTAGCAAAAATCAATATCGATATCCGGCATGGAGACACGCTCCGGGTTGAGGAAGCGCTCAAACAGCAGGTTGTAGCGGATTGGGTCGATATTAGTGATTCCCAGGGAATAGGAGACGATACTCCCGGCAGCAGATCCTCTTCCCGGCCCTACGCTGATTCCCTGAGAGCGGGCAAAATGGATGAAATCCCACACGATCAGGAAGTAGTCCACGTAACCCATGGTGTGTATGGTATCCAGCTCGTAGCGAAGGCGGTCGTGAAGAGTGCCGTCATCATCGGGATAATGGCTGCGAAAGCCTTCCTCGCAGAGGTGATTGAGATAGCTCCAGGAATCATACCCCTCCGGCACCTGGTATTTTGGCAGCTTTGTAACGCCAAATTCGATTTCAACGTTACAGCGGTCTGCGATCTTGTGAGTATTTCCCAGTGCTTCCGGCGCATAGGGGAACAGCTCCGCCATCTCCTGCTCTGATTTCAAATAGAACTTTCCTGCCTCATACCGCATCCGGTTTTCATCGGTCACCTTTTTTCCCGTCTGGATGCACAGCAGGATGTCGTGGGCTTTCCAGTCCTCCTGGAATGTATAGTGGCTGTCGTTAGTCGCTACCATCTGGATCCCCAAGTCCTGGTGGAGGCGCAGCAGCCCCTGATTGACGCTTTTTTGGGCAGGAATGCCGTGATCCTGAAGCTCTAGGAAGAAGTTTCCTTTTCCAAAAATACTTTCGTATCGAAGGGCAGACTTTCTGGCCTCCTCATACATCCCTCTGGATAAGTATCTGGGAATCTCCCCCGCCAAACAGGCGCTGAGGGCAATAATTCCTTCGTGGTAGCGCTCAAGAATCTCGTAATCCACTCTGGGTTTATAATAAAAGCCTTCCACAAATCCCTTTGAGACAATCTTCATAAGATTCTGATAGCCCTGGTTGTTTTCCGCCAGCAATACCAGATGGTAATACCTGTCCTCCCCATCGACTTTCTCTCTGTCAAATCTGGAACCGGGAGCCACGTAGACCTCACAGCCGATAATTGGTTTTATGCCGATCTCCCGGCATGCCTTATAGAAATCGATAACCCCATACATGACTCCGTGGTCTGTGATTGCAAGGCTGTCCATTCCCAGTTCTTTTGCCCTGGCTGCCAGTTCTTTAATTTTGCTGGAACCATCCAGCAAACTGTATTCCGTATGGACATGTAAATGTGTAAACGCCATATCTTCTCCCATTCTATGAATGCAATGTTCATAACGAATATACGGCCGGCAGTATGCCGGCCGTGTTGGTAAAGTTCTGCTCTGGACGCTATTATTTTGCAGTTAAATACGCTTCGATTTCGGCAAGTGCCTTCTCTTCATCAGACCCGTCTGCCATCACCGTAATCTCCTGTCCCACTGGAAGCACCAATGTCATCATCCCCATAATACTCTTGGCGTTGACCCTGGTGTTACCGGTTTCCATATAAATCTTACTGTCATACTGGCTTGCTACCTGTACAAGCATTGCAATGGGCCTGGCCTCCAGTCCCGTTTCCAATTCAACCGTAATCGTCTTCTTTACCATAATTTTCCTCCTCATTTTCCTTGGGACAGGCTGCCTCCTATCCCGCTTCCAGCGTCTTTCTCCCGAAGTTCCTCTGCAATCGCGCTGAGCTTTCTCAGACGATGATTTACACCGGATTTTCCTACGGGAGAGTCCAGAGCTTCGCCCAGCTCTTTTAGACTCGCATCCGGTCTGGCAAGACGGAGCCTGGCGATTTCTTCCAGATTTTCCGGCAGCCGGTGAAGTCCGATGGTATCGCGGATATAGACAATATCTTCCATCTGTCTTACCGCTGCGGATACTGTTTTGTTAATATTGGCAGTTTCACAGTTCACCTGCCTGTTCACCTGCCCTCGCATTCCTCTGAGAATGCGAATATTTTCTAATTCCATCAGGGATACCGGAGCCTCCATCACGTTGAGCAAGTCAACAATCTGGCTGCCTTCCTTGACATAAACCACAAAATATTTTTTCCGGACCACCATTTTGGCATCGATCCCGAAGGTCCCGATAACCGTCTGGATCTGTGACGCCTTCTCGGCAGTGGGACAGACAATTTCCAGATGGTAGAACTTCTCCGGATCGCTGATAGACCCAGCCGCCAAAAATGCCCCCCGGATAAAGCTCCTGCGGCAGCAGGAGCGCTGCAGGATCACATTGTCGGCCAGAGAGAGGGTCTCCCCGATCTCCCCGTCCTCCTGAAGGATCTTGGCCGCCCTCAGAACCCTCAACGCATCCTGATGGTTCTGGACAGCTACGGTATAAGTCAGTGTTTTTTTCAAGAAAGCGTTTCTCCTGACAGAAACATCCGTTCCTATATTAAATGTTTTTTTCAATAATGTAAAGCATTTTCTTGCAACAGCCGCATTTTCTGTGTGAATTTTTATGCGGTAGTGGTCATTTTCCGATATCTGGACCCTGCCGCAGAAGCTTAAAACAGCAGCCAGCTCTGCAATCTGGCAATGTCGGGCAGTACTGGCCTGACGGGACAGTTCTTCTTTTACTTTGGAAGAAAATGACATTTTCTATCCCTTCCTTTTCCTATCCTGATCAATATCTCTGTGTTCCAGTTTAATTCCCCATTCCTCATGGGCAGCCAGATGACGGTAAACTTCCCCCGCAATTGTAACGGATCTGTGTTTTCCTCCTGTACATCCGACCGCAATTACCAACTGGTTCTTTCCCTCCTCTATGTAATGAGGAAGCAAAAATTCCAACATATCATACAGTTTATTCAAAAATTCTTCAGCCGTTCCGCCCTGCTTCACAAAATCCTGAACCGCCTTTTCCTCCCCTGTGTGCTGGCGAAGATCCTCTTCATAGTAGGGATTGGGGAGGAACCGGACGTCAAAGACCAGATCGGCATCGCCGGGTATCCCATATTTAAATCCAAAAGACAAAACCGTGATGAACAGATTCTGATAATTTTTATCTTCAACAAATATTTTCTCCAGTTCTTGACGGAGTTCTCTTGTCAATAATTTGCTGGTATCAATAATATAATCTGCCGCTTTTTTCAAAAATTCCAGTCTCCCCCGCTCTTTGGTGATTCCCTGATCAATTCGGCCCGTCCCGGACAGCGGATGCTTTCTCCGGCTTTCTTTATAGCGCTTTACCAGAATCTCATCGCTGGCATCCAAAAAGAGAATCTCATAAGGCACCTGGCTGCTCTTCCAGTTATCCAGAATCCGGCCAAGATCCGAAAGTTCTTCTCCGCTGCGGATATCAATTCCCAAAGCTACGTTCTGAATGTCCTGCGGATTCTCTTCAATGAGTTTTGTAAAGCGCTCAATCAGGGAAATAGGCAGATTATCTACACAGTAAAAGCCCAGATCCTCCAGAATCTTTAAGGCTATGGTCTTGCCCGCCCCGGACATTCCCGTTACAATCACCAGTCTCATTTTTTTATGTTCTCCTCCAGTCCTTATCCGCCCGAAACCGCTGTTTTAAAAATCGCCCAGACAGCGAACTTCCATCTCCAGATCCACGCCTGACTGTTTTTTTACCCTCTGCTGAATCTGTCTGCACAGTTCCAGAATATCCGCCGAAGTAGCGTGACACCGGTTGATAACGAATCCGCAGTGCTTTTCCGATACCTGTGCCCCGCCGACCTGGAAACCTCTCAGTCCGGCATCCTGGATCAGTTTGCCGGCAAAATAGCCCTCTGGCCTTTTAAAGGTACTCCCAGCACTTGGATATTCCAGAGGCTGCTTTTCTCTTCTCTTCGCCGCCAGCTCTTCCATCCTTGCTTTGATCAAAGCCTGGTCTCCCGGCTTCAGCCGGATCTCACCACCTGCGACAATATAGCCTCTCTGCAGGATATTGCTGTGCCGGTAACCCAGATCCAAATCTTCTGCATCCAGATTTTCAATTTCTCCAGCTCCGTTGACGACTGTGACAGACTGAAGAATCTGTTTCATTTCTCCTCCATAGGCGCCTGCGTTCATCACTACGGCCCCGCCAAAAGTTCCTGGGATTCCTGCTGCAAATTCAAATCCAGTCAGAGAAGCCTCCAGAGCTTTTCTCGCTATTCTGGCCAAAACAATGCCGGCGCCTGCACGGATCCGGTCGCCTGTCACCGTGCATTCACAAAACTTCTCCATCGATATCACGACACCGCTGTATCCCCTGTCGCCGACAAGGAGGTTGCTTCCATTTCCCAGAATATAGTGGGGCATCCCTTCTTCGCGGCAAAACTTCACTGTGTCTGAAAGTTCCCTTACGCAGGAAGGGGCGGCAAAATATGCCGCCGGCCCCCCTGTCCGAAATGTTGTATGGTTTTTCATAGGTTCACCGGTCCTGACGTTTCCGGCTCCCCCTGCCGCTTTCTCCAGCTTTATTAAAAAATCGGACATTGCCTCTCCTTTTTAAATCCCCTGACGGGATAAATTAGCCTGAACCCGGTTATAAAGCTCCTGAGCCGCATTGTAGCCCATCTTCTTTTGTCTGTGGTTGACTGCCGCAGACTCCACAATGATCGCCAGATTCCGGCCCGGCCGGATGGGAATGGAATGGCAGACTACCTTATTCCCCAAAAATTCCGTATACTGATCTTCCAGGCCCAGACGGTCATACTCTTTATCTTTATTCCAATCCTCCAGCTTGATGACCATATCCACCTGCTGGCTGTCCTTCACACTCTCTACGCCGAACATCGTCTTGACGTCGATAATACCGATGCCTCTCAGCTCGATAAAATAGCGGGTGATATCCGGGGCGCTTCCCACCAGAGTCTCATCACTGACTCTTCTCAGCTCTACCACATCGTCCGTCACCAGACGATGGCCCCTCTTGATCAGTTCCAGCGCAGCCTCGCTCTTTCCGATCCCGCTCTCACCCATGATCAGAACGCCCTCGCCGAACACGTCCACCAGAACGCCGTGAATGCTGATGCACGGCGCCAATTTTACGTTTAGCCAGCGAATAATCTCTGCCATCAGATCCGAAGTCGTCTTGTTGGAAACCAGGCAGGGAACACTGTAGTAATCCGCCCTGGCAAGCATATCTTCATCCGGCTCCATTCCTCTGCTGTAGATCAGACAGGGAATCTGGCTGGACAGCAGCCTGTCGTAAATCACCTGCTTTCTCTCCTCAGACAGTGTACTCAAATATGCCTGTTCCACATTGCCGATGATCTGCACACGTTCATTATCAAAATGTTCAAAGAAGCCTGTCAACTGCAGGGCAGGCCGGTTTACATCCGGGTGAGAAACAACGATCTTATCGGTATCGATCTCCGGAGTCATATTCCTTAATCCCATTTTACTGATGATTTCCGTTATTGTTACTCCATACATAAGGCTTATCTCCTTTATATCCATTACTGCTGTGATGCTTTAGATATAAGTATACAGGTTTGTCACATGTTTTGGCAAGCGGGTTTTCGGAAAAATTCGTAGACAGCCTCCGCAGCCATCCGGTTCATCCCGGGAACCTTCATCAATTCCTCCACAGAGGCGTCCCTGATCTTCTCAATCTCTTTAAAATAGCGCATAAGAGCCTTTCTCCGGGACGGTCCGATCCCGCTGATATCATCCAGAATCGACTTGACCTGATCCTTACTCCTCAGGCTTCTGTGGTACTCAATAGCAAACCGGTGGGCTTCATCCTGAATCCTGGTGATCAGGCGAAATCCTTCTGAATGGCGGTCAATGGGAATCTCCACATTGTCATAATAGAGACCTCGAGTCCTGTGGCTGTCATCCTTCACCATACCGCAGACGGGAATGGAAAGGTTCAGTCTGTCCAGAACCTTTAAAGCAATATTGACCTGGCCTCTGCCACCGTCCATCATGATCAGATCCGGGAAGCGGGTAAAGCTGCCGTAGGAAACGTCCATTCCCTTTTCTCTCAGTTCTTCCGCCTCCTGGATCCCGTGGGAAAACCGCCTGGTCAGCACCTCTTCCATAGACGCATAGTCGTTGGGCCCCTGAACGGTCCGGATGCGGAACTTACGATAGTCGCTTCTCTTGGGCTTTCCGTCCTCATAGACAATCATAGAACCTACGGATTCCACGCCGCTGATATTGGAGATATCGTATGCCTCTATCCGGCTGACCTTGGGGAGACCGATCCAGGAACCCACCTGGTTCATGGCCCCGATGGTCCTTAGCTCTTCCCTCTTAATCTTCTCAGAATCCTGGATCAGGATCATAGACGCGTTCTTTGCTGCCAGCTCTACCAGCCGCTCTTTATCCCCTTTCTGGGGTACCCGGATATAGACCTTTTGCCCCCGCTTGGCCGTCAGCCACTGAGTAATAATCTCTTCTTCGTCCAACGGCGCCTGGATCCATAATTCTCTGGGAATAAACGGCGTCCCGGCATAAAACTGCTTGACAAAGCTGGTGAGGACGGCGCTCTGGCTGTCATCCAGAGCCACAGAGAGCCGGAAATGGTCTCTCCCGATGAGCTTGCCTTCCCTGACAAAGAACACCTGAACAACTGCGTCCTCTCCCGCTTTTGCCATAGCGATGATATCCCGGTCATCCATAGTCTGGCTGGTAATCTTCTGCTTCTGGGCGACATGTCTGACGCTGTTGAGCAGTTCCCGATACTCAATGGCCTTTTCAAACTCCATGGCGTCGGAGCATTCCATCATTTTTTCTTCCAAAGATTTGATAATCGGCTCAAAATTTCCATTTAAAAAATCCAGAGCATGGGAGAAATTTTCCCTGTATGCCTCCTTAGTAATATAGCCCTGGCAGGGAGCGTCGCACTGTTTGATATGGTAATTGAGACAGGGACGGTCCTTTCCGGTATCCCTCGGAAGCACCCTGGAGCAAGTTCTGATCTTATACAGCTTCTGGATCAGCTCAAGGGTATCTTTTACAGCCGAAACGCTGGTATAGGGGCCAAAATACCGACTCCTGTCCCGCTTCATGGTCCGGGCCATCATCAGCCTGGGAAATTCCTCTTCCACCGTTGCGCGGATATAAGGATAGCCCTTATCGTCCTTCAGCATGGTATTGTATCTGGGGCGGTATTCCTTGATCAGATTGCACTCCAGCACCAGCGCTTCCATTTCCGAATCTGTGATAATATACTCAAAACGGGCAATCCGCGATACCATCTGCTCGATCTTAGCCGTCTTATTCCGGCTGCTCTGAAAATACTGGCGCACCCGGTTTTTCAGACTTACCGCTTTGCCCACATAGATGATCTCATCTTTTGCGTCATGCATCAAATAAACTCCCGGCTGAGCCGGAAGTTTTTTTAATTCCTCTTCAATATCAAAAACCATTGTTCTGCCCGCCTCCTAGCGAAGCCGCCTCCCGTCATATTTCCTTCTGGTCTCCAGGGCGCGGATAATTCCCCTGAGCTGTTGATCCGGCTCCCCTTCCATGGGCACCATATCCAGGCTGAAGTAGATACTGTCCAGCTCCCTCTGAGTGATCTTTCCTCTCATCTGATTCAGGGCTGCCAACTGTCCGTCCAGCTCTGTCTCTTCCAAAAAACGCATCAAAAGAGGATGGGGACTTGAGAGCGTTTTCTCCGCCCCGGCATCTGTACTTGCCTGTCCGTCGTCCCCCTCTTCTCCGTCGATTTTTCTTTTTAACTCTGTCCGGAAGGAATCTTCAAACCGGGCAAGTGGACAGGCGAAAACCTGAAAGGCGCCATACAAGGCCTGGTATACCGCCATCTCTTCCCCTGTTTCCCTGTGACGGGCCACAGTTACCAATTGGTACAGGCGGTTCTCCGAATCTCTGTAAAACTGTCCTGGTATTCTGTCCATATTCCTCTTCCTTCCATTCTAAAAAACGATTATCCTGCAGATTCGCCAGTCTCCGGTTGGGTCAATTCCGATTCCTGCGATGCCGGTTCGCTGGTCTCCAATTCAGCGGCCGCAGATTCCGCTGCTGTTTCTGCTGCAGCCCTGGACGCTTCAATCTGCCGGGCCTCCTCCTCTGCCGCTTCCGGTGTCAGCAGACCACCGTAATGGTAGCGGTTCGACGCACTCCAGAGAATCCACTCGTCATAGCCCGCATCGTATACTGCCTGAATCTGGGCGCGAATCTCTTCATCCCCATATTCAATATAATGCTCCAGGTAGCTGGCCGTAAAATCCTGGAGCCACGGCCTTACCGTCGCCATCTCTCCCTCCGGACCGCCATATTCGGCCAGTTCTCTCTGAGAACCGTTCAAAGCTCCCAGGATCGTCTCATATGGATGGGTATCCGGATAATCAACCCCAAAATTGCCGTTTCCGTAATGAGAAGGATAGATCATGGGGCAGATATAATCCAGACTCTCTGCCATCTCCCCGTAGCTCTGTCCTACAATCTGGGCATCCTGGGTGCTCTCTATGATAGTGCCAAATACATCCGCGGAAACATACAGTCCCTTGGACGACAATTGTTCATAGGCATATTTAACAAATTCCGTAATGATCTGGGTCTTGTCCATTCCCTGGGTATCTTCCGGGTCAAATACCACATCATCCATTCCGCGCTCTGTACAGAACCTGACATAGTCAAACTGGATCTCATCAAATCCCATTTCCCCAGCCTGCTCTGCAATTTCAATAAGATAATCCCAGACTTCTCTCTTATACGGATCTACCCACGCCTGCCCGTTCCTGTCTGTGTAGATGGAACCATCGGACAGCCGCAGACACCATTCCGGCTTTTTCTCCGCAAGATAGGGATCACGGAAAGCGGGAATCCTTGCAATCATATAGATTCCGTGAGCTTTCAGTTTCTCCGCCAGGGCAGGCATATCGTCAATGTAAGTCTTTACTGCCTCAATTTCCGTTACAACCGGCGAATCCATCTGGAAGGTAACATTTCCAAAGTCGTCTTTCACATCAATTACAACGGCATTCAATTCCGTCTGGTCAATGTACCCTATAATCTCATCCATCCGGCTTTCCGATCCGGCAGTATTGGCAGTCAGGTAAATCCCCTTTACCTTCACCGGGTCAGGCTTTGTAGAAATATGAATTATTTCTTCTGATTCCTCCGGGGCCGTTGTCTCCTCCGGAACCGCCGTATCTCCCGTTTGGGCCGGCTCCGCGTCCGTCGGATCTGCGGCGGTCTCTTCCGCTATTGATTCTGTTTCTGTCAGATCCATCATTGGCTCATATCTGCGGCAGCCAGATAAGGAAAACAGGCAAACCAGCGCGCACATAAGAGCCATCATCCATCTTTTCATAAGCATCCTCTTTTTCTTTCCTCCGCTCTGACCGGCAGGCAGCCCTGTCGGCAGGCTTCAAAAATTTACCGTACAACTGTTCGTAATGCTTATCTTACCACACTTTTTGGGATTCGCCAACCCTTTTGCCCTATCTGGCCGTCTTTTCTCCCACTTTCCTCCCATTTTTCTTCCATTTTTTCAATTTTTCTCTCACTTCCCCATTTATTTGGCGGGATTCCAACACTTTCTGGATTGATTTTCTCCAGGTCCAATCGTCCAGACCGCTGTCCGACAGATACCTCTCCGTTTCTTCCGGAAACTTTACGTAGCACATAGAGACTGCCCATGCAATGGCCATCTTCGCATAATAGCTTTCCCGCTTTGCACGGTCAAATGCGCCGAACAGATCCAAAAGCCGTTCTTTGCTGATGTAGTAGGTAAGCATCATAACGATTCCAAAACGGATCTCATACTCCCTGCCGCTCTCTGCGTATTCAACTGCCAGCGGCCAGACAAGATCGGGGTGCTCCCTGGCAATTTTAAGCCCGCAGCAGAATCCGTCGCACACTTCCCAGTTATCGATCTCTGGGACAAATTCCCGAATCATGGCCTCGTACTCTCCCCATTCCGGTCTCGCCAGACCCAGAACGAATGCCTTCAGCATCTTCTCATCGTGGCAGCAGCAAGGCGTTCCACGGAGCCATTCCTGCCATTCCTCCCGAGCGACCTCCTTTGCCAGCTTGTGAAGGGCAGGCTTTCTCACCCCCAGCACCTTAAAATCTCCAGGAAGCAGCTTTCTGCTAAATTCAGCATACTCTGGCTCTGCCAGAGCCTCCAGCCGCTCCATCACACGTTCCTGAGTCCAGATCACAGCCATATGTCCATCTCACGCTCCTTCTCATTCGTTTCCTGTCACCGGCTCTGGCATCAGTATATAATACGCTGGAACAATTTTCAATCAGCCTTTTCGCCCCTAATCTCATTCTCCGCTCCCAATCAAAATCTAAAATTCAATAAAATTTTCCTAGCCAATTTCCAATTATGTGATATAATCAATATAGTAATGATTCAACAATCGGGCTTTGCAATGTGCAAAGGTCGATTTCACTTTTTTATCGCATAAGTACACAGGATTCTACAAGATAGGAGAAAGCATTAACTATGAAAATCGGATTTGACAACAACAAATATCTCTCTACCCAGTCTCAGCACATTCGGGAACGGATCAGCCAATTCGGTGACAAACTGTATCTGGAATTTGGAGGCAAACTTTTCGACGACTACCACGCCTCACGTGTTCTCCCCGGCTTTGCACCTGACAGTAAGCTGAGAATGCTTCTCCAGTTGGCTGATCAGGCCGAGATCGTTATCGCCATCAATGCAGAGGACATCGAAAAAAATAAAATCAGAGGGGATCTGGGCATCACCTACGATGTAGACGTCCTGCGGCTGATTCAGGAATTTACCGACAAGGGCCTTTATGTGGGAAGCGTTGTGATTACCCAGTATTCCGGTCAGTCCAGCGCCGATCAGTTTAAGGCAAAGCTGGAACACATGGGCATTCGGGTCTACCGTCACTATGTGATCCAGGGATACCCCAGCAACGTCGATCTGATCGTCAGCGACGAAGGTTACGGAAAGAACGATTACATTGAAACAAGCAAACCTCTGGTCATCATCACAGCCCCGGGTCCGGGAAGCGGAAAGATGGCGACCTGCCTGTCCCAGCTCTACCACGAAAATAAGAGAGGCATCAAGGCCGGATATGCCAAATTCGAGACATTCCCCATTTGGAACCTGCCTTTAAAGCATCCGGTCAATCTGGCCTATGAAGCTGCCACCGCAGATCTGAATGATGTCAATATGATTGATCCCTTCCATCTGGAAGCCTACGGTAAAACTACTGTCAATTACAACCGTGATGTGGAAATCTTCCCGGTTCTCAATGCCATCTTCGAGGGTATCTATGGGGTAAGTCCCTATAAATCCCCCACCGATATGGGTGTCAATATGGCCGGCAACTGTATCATAGACGATGAGGTCTGCAAAGAAGCCTCCTGTCAGGAAATCATTCGCCGCTATTACGATTCTCTAGGACGGATGGTCCGGGAGGAATGTGGCCAGGAAGAAGTTTACAAAATTGAGCTCTTGATGAAACAGGCTAACATCAGCCCAGAGAGGCGCTCTGTGGTCAAACCCTGCAAGGATCTGGCCATCTCCATTCAGGCTCCTGCCGCCGCCATGGAATTGGAGGACGGCACCATTGTGACCGGAAAGACCAGCAACCTTCTGGGTGCTTCAGCCGCCCTTCTGCTAAATGCAGTGAAAGTCCTGGGCAACATTCCCCATGACATTCACCTGATCGCTCCGTCTGCAATCGAACCGATCCAGAAACTGAAAACGACCTACCTGGGCAGCAAAAACCCCCGGCTTCATACCGACGAGGTTCTGATCGCTCTGTCCATGTGCGCCGCCACTGACCGGAACGCCCAGATTGCCCTGGAACAGCTTCCAAAACTGAGGGGATGCCAGGTTCATACTTCTGTCATGCTTTCCCTTGTGGATATCACCACATTTAAAAAGCTGGGGCTTCAGCTTACCTCTGAGCCCATCTATGAACACCAGAGAATTTACCATTAATGTTCAAAAGGCCGCTGTCCTCCGGATTCTCTGTCCGGAAGGCAGCGGTCTTTTATTTTTGATACATTTCTGATTGTTTTTATAAGAGAATATCGTTCAGATCCCGTTTTGGGACGTAGTGCACCTGCTCCTCATCCCGGTAGTACTGAGTGTTTCCGTCCGGTCCCACCGGCACGATAACCACCTTTTCTTTCGGCTTTCCCAATGCCAGAACCAAATCCAGGGCATACCGCTGAGAATCCAGATTCAGATACTCCGCCAATTTTGTTCGATTAAACGATCCAATCATGCAGCCGCCCAGGCCTTTTTCCACTGCTCCCAACATGATAGACTGGGCAGCAATCCCCTCGTCCCACATTTTATGTTTTCCCAGGGTCTGATCACAGGCGATCACGATGTAAGCGGTCGGCCGCTCTCCCTCGGCGGGCCCGTCCCAGTCCGGCAAAGCCTTGGCCCAGGTCAGCGTCTCAAAAATCCGGGCGCAGACGGCCTCGTCCACAGCAAGGTAATACTTCAGGGCCTGAGAATTGGCAGTAGAGCCTGACAGCCGTGCCAAATCCACCAGTTCTTTTAATGTATCTTCTGAAATCCGCTCTTCTTCATAAAATCTTCTGTATGAGCGGCACTGTCTGACCAAATCTTTTAACATCCTGATTCCTCCCGCAGCACACTAATTCTGCTCCTTAGCAGCTTCCTCTGACACCGTTTCCCTGTCATCTGCAGCCTTATCCGGCTCCGCAACTGCTTCCTCTGCGTTCGCTTCGGTCACTGCAATGTCAACTGGCTCTGCCTCATCCGCAGCGTCACCAGCTGCAGCCTGGTTCTGTTCCCGCTGAACCTGACGGAAAATTTCCATAAACTCTTTTCCGGTGATCGTCTCTTTCTCGATCAAAAATTCCGCGATCCGGTCCATGGCAACCCGGTTCTCACTGAGAAGTCTCTTGGCCTCTTCATAAGATTCTTTCAAGATCCTCATGACTTCCTGATCGATCTCCGCCGCTGTGGCGTCGCCGCAGTTCAGTACCGTACGCCCTGTCAGGTACATATCCTCCTGAGTAGCCAGACCCATCAGTCCGAACTTTTCCGACATACCGTACTGGGTAACCATCGCTCTCGCCAGGCGGGTCGCCTGTTCAATATCGTTGGCAGCCCCTGTGGTGACCGTGTCAAATACCAGCTCCTCCGCCGCACGGCCAGCCAGGAATCCTACCAACATAGCGTTGATCTCTTTCTTCGTATTCAGGTATTTTTCCTCTTCCGGAACCTGCATTACATAGCCCAAAGCACCCATGGTTCGGGGAACAATGGTAATCTTCTGAACAGGCTCCGCATCCTTCTGGAGGGCGCTGACCAGGGCATGGCCTACTTCGTGGTAAGATACGATCCTTCTCTCCTCCTTGCTGAGGATTCGGTCTTTTTTCTCCTTACCTACCAGTACGACTTCCACCGCCTCAAACAAATCTTTCTGAGAAACGGCTTTTCTGCCGTTCTTAACCGCATTGATTGCCGCCTCATTCATCATGTTAGCCAGATCGGCTCCCACGGCCCCTGAAGTGGCCAGGGCAATCTCCTCAAAATCGACGCTGTCGTCCAGCAGCACATCTTTAGAGTGGACTTTCAAAATATTCACACGGCCCTTCAGGTCAGGCTTATCTACAATGATTCTCCGGTCAAAACGGCCCGGTCTCAGCAGAGCCGGATCCAGGATCTCCGGGCGGTTTGTGGCGCCGAGCACCAGAAGTCCCTTGGAAGAATCAAAACCATCCATCTCAGAGAGAAGCTGGTTGAGGGTCTGCTCTCGCTCATCGTTTCCGCCGCCGAAGCGGGTATCACGGCTCTTACCGATGGCATCGATCTCGTCAATGAAAATAATGCAGGGTGCTGAGGCCTGAGCCTGCTTAAACAGGTCTCGGACACGGGAGGCACCCACGCCGACAAACATTTCCACAAAGTCAGAACCTGACAGAGAATAGAAAGGCACCTGTGCTTCTCCGGCCACAGCCTTGGCAAGCAGAGTCTTTCCGGTTCCGGGAGGTCCCACCAGCAAAGCGCCCTTGGGAAGCTTGGCGCCAATCTGGGTGTACCTGGCAGGATTATGGAGGAAATCTACGATCTCCTTCAGCGACTCTTTGGCCTCATCCTCCCCGGCTACATCTTTAAAAGTAATGCCGGTCTCCTTCTGGACATATACTTTGGCATTGCTTTTTCCAACACCCATGATTCCACCGCCGCCCATACGGCGCATCATGAAATTCATAAATACTACAATGATTATAAACGGAATGACAAAGCTGATAATCGATTCCAAAATAATACTGGAATCCGTCTGCTGTTCCCTGATGTCCACACCGTGTTCCAGCAGGCGCTCTGTATTGTTATAGTCTGTCAGCACCCGCACCGTATAGTAACGGATAAAAGGCGAATACTGGGTTGCTTCCTGTTTGGGATAGATCGTAATCTCACTATTTCCCATCAATACAGCTTCAACCTCGTCGTTTTCTACCATACGCACATATTCTGTATAAGACAATTCCTGGCTGGAACTTTTCGTCACCATATCGCGCATCAGAGTGATTACCAGCAATGTGATAATAGCCGCAATGACCAGCACAAGTATTGTCTGACCATTGGGCGACATCTTATTGCCGTTCTTATCCTGATTGTTGTTATTTTCCATACGTACTACTCTCCTTCTGAAAAAACGGATATTACCGTCTATTCTATCCCATTATAATGTTAGTCTTTCCATAAATCAAGAAAAACCAATTTAAAAAGTATGAAAATTTCCTAAATTTTAACAATATCCGCAGGCCTGTTTCCGCCGTTTTCCGGACATAATAATCCTGAAATATCGGAGGTGAAATTGCTATGAAGAAAACGTCAAAAAAATCAATTGACTACCGGGAGCATGAGGACAGCGGCTGTATTCAGGCGTGTTCTGCAACTGACTGTACCGGGCTGATCCCCTCCCTGCCGGAATCTGAGGACCAGTTGGAGGCCTATGAAGACCTCTATCCTTTTCTGACGCCGGCTCTGCAGAACAAAACCGACTGTTCTTCCTCTCATTAACTGTCCGGAATTGCTTTCCGCAAAACAGTCAAAGGGCGGTATGCTGCTTCTCAGTAGTATACCGCCGTTGGTTAGACCTGATGTTCCAATCGTTCTATCCATTAAGCTGTGCGGTTCTGGTTCTCCGCCAGCACAATCTCCACAGTGACTAACTGGCCGTCCCGCTCCACAGAAACAGAGGCGGTCTGCCCTGGCTCACACTCTGCCATCAGGGATGACAGTCCCTCTATTGTAGTGACTACCGACCCGTTAAAACTGATAATGCGATCTCCAGCTTCCAATTTTCCGTCCGAAGCGCCATTTTCTGTCACAGACTGAACGTACACACCGGCAGTCCGGCCGGCCATCTGAGCCATGGCAGAATTTATTTCCATCACAGTAATATCCAGTACAGCCGAATTGGCGCTGACAGTATCCGGGTCTATGTAGCTGCCATCATTGATCAGGGCCGTGGCAATTTCCTGAGCCGTGTTAATGGGGATAGCAAAGCCAAGCCCTTCCTGGCTTTCGCCAGAGCTCTTTGCATTAACAATTCCGATCAGTTGTCCCTGGCTGTTGAACAGGCCGCCGCCGGAGTTTCCCGGACTGACCGCCGCGCTGGTTTGAAGCACTTCCAGCGAAATCGTCTTCTCCGCATTTCCCATATAAGACTGGGCGCTCTCACTCTCAATAGCGACCGTTATGGTCCGGTTTGTCGCACTGATGATACCGTCTGTCACGGTTCCGCTGAGGGTTCCGCCTGGGTTGCCAACAGCGTATACTGTTTCACCTGTCTGGACCTGATCACTGTCCCCCAGAACTGCCGCCTGAAGGCCTTCGGCATCGATCTTTATTACTGCGATATCTCCGTCTTCATAGCTGCCCACTACAGAAGCCTGGTATTCTGTGCCGTCAGAGGTCGTAACCATAATGTTGTCAGCTCCTGAGATCACATGGGCACAGGTAAGGATATAGCCATCTTCACTTATGATAACACCGCTCCCCGCACCGCTTGATATCTGAGGGCCAAACCAGAAATGGCTGACTTCCATTTTCTCTGTAGTAATGGACACCACCGTGGGGCTGATGGTCTGAATCATCTCTACGGCCGAAACTTCGCCGCCGTCATCTGAGTTCTGGGACGATACCGTGTCCACTTTCTGGATGACCACTTTTCCCGCCTGCTCATTTGCCATCCGTGCGCCTATATAACCGCACAGAAGGGCAATGACGGCTGCCGCTGCCATAACTCCGACAATCCATAGAGGTTTCTTTTTCCTTTCTGTCTTCTGTTCCGGAACTGGCACCATATTTTCATTGTAAATTTCGCTCATTCAAAACACTCCTTTCCTCAAAGTCTAATGAATTAAAAAATTCTAAAATTTTTATTAGCAAACTATTAATAGCAAGCTATTTATTTTGCCAAATAAATAGCCCACATCTCTGCAGGCTCTCAGATTAAAGAATCCCTGACCTTACACAGAAGCATCCGAAAAATTTCTCTCTCCGTCTCCGTAAGACCAGCCAGCAATTCTTCCTCCGCCTGATTCATGTTTTTTTCAGCCGCGCGGCAGCATTCAACCCCCGCATCCGTGATCCGAATCCGCTTAATTCTTTTGTCATCCGGATCATTCAGACTTACTATAAATCCTTTTTTTTCTAATCTGGCAACGACTCCCACTGCGGTAGACTGAGCCACATGAAGGCTTTGCTCCAGTTCTTTTAAAGGCATTTCCCCCTCTGAGCTGTGACGCAGCGCCATCAGAACGCTGAATTGTGTCATTGTAACATCCTGGGGCCGCATAGCGTTGTTGGCCCGCTTTCCCAGCTCGTCATTGATCTGTTTGAGAAGTGCCCCGCAGGAATCCTCTATTCTCATCTATTCAACCTCCTTACGCTGAAATATTAGCATATTTTTCAGCGAAATTCAATAGCTTGCGATTTATTTCACAGATAATTCACATCTAGCGTCTCCGCTTTCTAAACAGCCAGATAGCAGCTCCCGATGCGACTGCCGCCCCCAGCCCGATCACTATAAAATAGACAGCCGGGTTAATCTTTGCCGCGATAAACACAGAAGTGGGACCATCTGCGCCCCCGACTAGGGAAATCGCGACATTCTGTTTCCAGCGGTACAGGTAGGTTCCCAACAGAACCAGCCCCACACCGGCTGCTCCCAGGATAGAACAGCACACAGTCACTATAAAATCTCTCTTTTTTTCTTTCTCTGACATCTTCAGAGTATCTGACAGAAGGCTGACCGCCTCCTCTTTATCGACAGACTCCTCCTGTATGCGCTCCCCTTTCATGATCTCCAGAACTGTGACGCCCAGAACGTCCGACAGCGGCTCCAGGGTATTGATATCCGGCAGGCCAATTCCTCTCTCCCACCGGCTCACAGCCTTGTCCGTCACCTTTAACCTACTGGCAAGCTCTGCCTGAGTCATGTTCTTTTCTTTTCTTATTCTGGCGATAAACGCCCCTGTCTTTTTTGCATCCATAACAAGGCGGCAGGCCGCCTCACCTCCCCATTTGTTGTTTTTGATAAAAAGCACTCCTGCTATATAGTAATCATACAGCAGGATCGCTCCAAACTCAACCGATTCTCTGTTTACAAGGATTTCCGGTCCGATCGACGGAGCGTTTCCCTTCCCCGGTACAGACAGATTGGGCTTTCTATGCGTAATTCTCAGGCCAAAGAGCAAAAACTTCTGCGCTCTCAAATACAGTGTGATATAATAATGAAAAAATAAAATCCAATTAAAAAATGAATGGAAATGAGTCTGTCAATCGTATTATAGATGAAGCAGGAAACACATACCAGGCAAAACGAGGAGGAACAGACCATGAAACAACGCATAAAACAGTCAGTAGCCGGTGTTCTGACAGTAGCTGTGATATTGTCGGTTGGAGCAACAAGTGCTTTTGCAGCAGATCGGGGATATGGAAGAAACTTTGTAGACACCGAGGACATATTTCAAACTGTGTTTTTGAAATATGTCCTTAGCTTCCTTTCCTTTGAAAGCAAAGAGCATGAGAAGGCATGGTTCATTCGTGTCACAATCAATGCTTGTAAAGATTTACTCAAAAGATAAAAGAAGCCTTTGAGCAAATACAGGCAGACGACAAGTTAAAAAATGATACAAAAAATTTTATCTTTCAGAAAACGAAGGGATATCAGCGATCAAAGGTTGTAAATTACCGCCGCCTTGTACCTGCGTTTGCGTGTACAGTACTCTTGATAATCGGTGGACATTGGCTTTATTTTACGCCCACAGTCGAAATCAGCATAGACATCAATCCATCCATCGAATTAGATATCAATCGTTTCAACCGTGTCATTTCTTTTGAAGGCTACAACGATGACGGCCAGAAATTGACCGCTTCTCTCGATATCAGGTTTATGGATTACTTGGAAGCTGTAACCCAGATTATAGAGCAGGAAGATGTTATATCCCTGTTATCAAATGACGAGGTAATGACGATTGCCGTTATAGGAACAGACAGTACAACAATCACAGGAAGTCCTGTCCAATATACAGTCCTGCACGGCTGGAAAGCAAAATACCTATTGTTATTATGCATATTCTGAGGAAGTGGAACAAGCCCACGAAGCCGGGCTTTCATATGGAAAATACAAAGCCTATTTAGAACTGCAGGCACTTGATCCCACCATTACAGTCGATGAAATCCAGAACATGACAATGCGGGAAATCCGAGATCTGCTTAATGCCCTCTCAGATAACGGGAAAGCCGGAGCAAATCATCCGGGACACGGAAGGGGATACCAGAGAAACCGGAACGGCCAGGGACAAAAAAAGTGATACGCAATCCCACCGGGGAGCATATCACTTTTCTCTATCATATATTTCCGTGTTCTTTCCAATAGGAGGCTGCCGCCTCCTTGTCCCGACCGATCTGAGCCTTTAACTCCTCCAGTCCGGCAAACTTTTTCTCTCTGCGGAGACATTTCATCAGACGGACTTCGATATACTGGCCATACAAATCTCCATCAAACCCCAGCAGACAGGTCTCCACTCCTATCGGATTGTCCCCTTCTATGGTGGGCTTTCGGCCGATATTCGTAACACCGCAGTACTCCTGCTCTCCTGCCAGCACACTGGAAACGTAGACCCCGAATACCGGAAGATACTTTTCTGGCGGGGGAATGATATTGGCTGTGGGAAACCCGAGAGTCCTGTTTCCAATTCCGTATCCATGGACTACCGTTCCGTGAATGGCGTAAGGCTCTCCCAGCAACTCGTTGGCCTTTTCAATGTCTCCCCGGTCCAGTTCCTCTTTCACATAGGTACTGCTGATGTCCCGGTGGTCATCCTGCTCCTTGATCACTACCCGAAGCTGATAGCCGTACTTGGA
This sequence comes from uncultured Lachnospiraceae bacterium, assembly GCA_904395885.1. Lineage (GTDB taxonomy): Bacteria > Bacillota > Clostridia > Lachnospirales > Lachnospiraceae > UMGS1370. The sequence continues at coordinate 39,414 of CAJFOF010000018.1, read as the reverse complement.
CGCAAGCCGTGCGAGAAGCTCGGCATCGCCAGCTCCCTGATAGCCAAAGCTGCAGTCCGTCCCAACAACAATCGCCTTTCCGTTCATCTGGCCGACCAGGATCCGGCTGACAAACTCCTCCGGCTCCATATGGGCGGTCTCCGTGTCAAAAGGGTATTCTACCAGATAGTCTATGCCCGTTTTCTTCATATTGGCCCGCCGCTCCTCATTGGTAGTAATAACTTTCTGAGGCGCACTGTTGACGATAGCACCGGGCGCAGTGCCGAATGTAAAAACTGCCGTTTTGTAGCCATTTTCAGCTCCTACTTTTTTCATCGCGGCTATCAGCTTCTGATGCCCTCTGTGCCGGCCGTCAAATTTTCCCAGAGTGACCACAGTAGGCTCTTCTATCTGAAATTCTCTCTTTCCTGTAACGTATTCCATGAACTAGTCTGCTCCTTCTCACCACATAGACTGGAAAATGCTCATTCCTCCAAGTTTAAAAACATTTTCCACGGTTTCCAGAATCCCCGTTCTTTATCGCAGCGGTAAACACCAAGAAAATGTCCCTGACTGTCCGAGACTCGGACTGTATCCGAATTCCGTCCTCCCCAGGAACCATCGGCTTCTCTGACAAAGTCTCTGTCTGTCAGGGGATTTCCGTTTTTCACCAGCCTGTCAGCCTGCTGGCTGGTCACTGCACTGGGGTATGCAGACAGGGCATCTTCTACCGATACAACCGCATCTCCGATCCTTCCGTCATCCCTCAGCTTTTCAATATCCGACAGGGTGAGGGCATTTTCTGCCAAAAAAGCGCCGACCCGCACACGTTTCAGAGCCTCCATACAGCCGCCGCAGCCCAGTTTATCTCCGATATCGCTGCACAGGGTACGGATATAAGTGCCCTTGGAACAGGTCACTGTCATCCAGACCCTGGGAAGCTCAATCTTTGTTATGTTCAATTCCAAGATATCCACCGGTCTGGCCTGGCGCTCCACTTCTTTTCCGGCTCTCGCCAGTTCGTACAGTTTCTTGCCGTCTACTTTCAAGGCCGAATACATAGGCGGCACCTGCCAGTACTCGCCTAAAAACCCTTCTGCAGCCCGGCAAACTTCCTCTTCTGACACCTGGACCTCCGCCTGAGCCAGCACGCTCCCGGTAGTGTCCTGGGTATCGGTCTGCATGCCCAGCAGCAGAACAGCTTCGTAGGTCTTGCTCTCATCGGCCAGCATATCGCACAATCTGGTCGCCTGACCCAGGCATACGGGGAGCACCCCCTGAGCTGCCGGATCCAGGGTTCCGGTGTGACCAATTTTCTTTTGCCTCAAAATCCCTCTCAGGCAGGCCACCACATCGTGGGAGGTATATCCCGGTTCTTTGTAGACGTTGATTACTCCGTGATACATGGTTTGTTCTCCAATTGTTTCTCAATCTGCGCCGACAGGTTGTTCACTACGTCGTGGAGACTTCCTGACATTGTACAACCGGCAGCCCGGACATGGCCGCCGCCGCCAAAATACTGGGCAATCTTACTCACATCCAGGTAGGAATTGGAGCGAAGACTGATCTTATATTCCTGAACACCAGTTTCATACATAAAAATAGCACACTCTACGCCTTCTGTCACCCGGAGCTGGTCTACAATGCCATCCAGATCCTTGCTGGTCACTCCGTAAAAGTCCATGTCCTTTGCCCTTATTGCACTGAAAATACATTTTCCGTGAAGGAATACGATGCTCTCCAGAAGAGCCCGCCCCAAAATCTGGTTCTGGACATATGTCTTCCGGTAAAAGCTGTCGTCAATGATCTTTCCAAAATCAATTCCCTTATCCATAAGCTTTCCGGCAATCATCATCGTCCTGCCTGACGTATTGGAGTGCTTGAAGACACCTGTATCATGGATCATTCCTGTATAGAGGCATTCCCCTGTCTCCCGTGTAATAAACATCTCATCCATCTGGCAGTAAAGAACTTCGCAACAGGAACTGGCCTGTTCCTCTATTACGTTTTCCTTGGCGTACCTGGTATTGGTAACATGGTGATCCACGCAAAGACTGGACACTGCCCGATCCAGCAGCACTGTAAATTCTCCCAAACGCTCTCTGTCACTGGCATCCAGGCATACACAGAGGTCATAGATTCTGTCTGCAGGTACTGTCTGGATTTTATCAAAATTCTTCAGGTAAGAAAAACGCTCATTGCGGTCTTCCAGGTACAAATCTGCCTTTATCTCGGGATATGCTGTTTCCAGATAGTTGTACAGTCCCAGGCATGCCCCGATACAATCTCCGTCCGGATGGACATGCCCCAGAATTACAACGGTCTTTACGCCTTCCAATGCCTGCTTCAATGCTGTCATACTGTTTTTCTTCCCCTTTCCTGTTGATTAATCCTCAGAAGCCTCCTGGTCCTCATCGCCATTTCCATCTGCTTTTGCTACCTGGTCAATCAGATGGGACATGTTAACTCCATACTCTATCGACTGATCAAATATAAACTGCAGTTTGGGCGTATTCCGCAGGTTGACTCTTCTGGCCAGCTCCCTGCGGATATACCCCTCTGCGCTTTTTAACCCCTGAATCGTCTCCTTGCCGGCTTCCTCGCTGCCCAGAACACTGATATAGACCTTACAGAACTTCAGATCCGGCGTCACTTCGGCAGATACTACCGTGGTCATAGGATGAATCCTGGGATCTTTTACGCCCCCGCGTATAATTTCACTTAATTCCCTCTGGACTTCCATGTTGATTCTAGTATTTTTAATACTGTTTTTACGCATAATTCTCCTCACTTTCCGGCGGCCGGAAGGAAGATTATCTGGGCACCTCTACCATGGTATATGCCTCAATTGTATCATCTTCCTGGAGATCGTTGAACTTGTCGAACACAAGGCCGCATTCATAGCCGGCAGCCACTTCTTTCACATCATCTTTAAACCGCTTTAAGGAAACAATATCACCGTCAAATAACAGATCATTTCCTCTTGATACCCGGGCTTTGCAGCCTCTGGTAAATTTGCCGTCCAGAATGTAGGTACCTGCAATCGTTCCAACGCCTGACGCCTTGAATGTCTGACGGACAACGCCGTGGCCGATCACTTTTTCTTCAAAGATCGGATCCAGCATGCCCTTCATTGCGGCCTCTACATCCTCAATTGCCTGATAGATTACTTTATACAGGCGAACATCTACTTTTTCTCTGTCTGCCACAGACTTGGCCATAGCATCCGGTCTGACATTAAATCCGATGATAATTGCGTTGGATGCGGATGCCAGTGATACGTCAGATTCATTGATCGCTCCTACGCCGCCATGAATCACCTTCACAGCTACTTCCTCGTTGGACAGTTTCAGCAGGCTCTGCTTAACAGCCTCTACAGATCCCTGCACATCAGCCTTTATGATAATCGGCAGTTCCTTAATATTTCCTGCCTGTATCTGACTGAACAGATCGTCCAGAGACAGTTTTGCTTTTGTATCTTCAATCAGCTTATTCTTGCCCTCTGCAATAAAGGTTTCTGCAAAGCTTCTGGCTTCTTTCTCATTTTCCGTGCTAACTAAAATTTCTCCGGCATTGGGAACATCATTTAATCCCAGAATCTCTACCGGTGTGGACGGACCTGCCTCTTTTACTCTGCGCCCCTTATCGTCCATCATGGCACGGACTTTCCCGTAGCACGCTCCACAGGCCACAATATCCCCCACATGGAGAGTTCCCTTCTGAACCAGCACTGTCGCAACAGGGCCTTTGCCCTTATCCAGCTCGGCCTCGATAATAATACCTCTGGCCTTCCGGTCAGGATTTGCTTTCAGCTCCTTGACTTCAGCAGTCAAAAGAATCATCTCCAGAAGGTCTTTGATTCCCTCCTGAGTGTGAGCCGAAACCGGAACACAGACAGTAGAGCCGCCCCAGTCCTCTGGAATCAGCTCATACTCGGACAACTCCTGTTTTACCCGGTCAATGTTCGCGCTGGGCTTATCAATCTTGTTAATCGCCACAATAATTTCTACACCGGCGGCCTTTGCGTGATTGATCGCCTCTACGGTCTGAGGCATGACGCCGTCGTCTGCCGCCACTACCAAAACCGCGATATCCGTGGCCTGGGCGCCTCTCATACGCATAGCGGTAAACGCCTCATGGCCGGGCGTATCTAAAAATGTAATCTTCTGTCCGTTAATCTCAACTACGTAAGCGCCAATATGCTGAGTGATGCCGCCGGCTTCCTTTGCAGTCACATTGGTCTTGCGGATCGCATCCAGAAGAGAAGTCTTTCCGTGGTCAACGTGACCCATAACACATACAACCGGAGGTCTTGTGATCATATTCTCTTCACTTTCTTCATCCTCCTTCAGAAGCTCAGCGATCACGTCCACCTTTTCTTCTTTTTCACAGAGAATGTCGAACTCCATAGCGATCTCTTCTGCCTGCTCGTAATCCACTTCCTGGTTCACTGTCACCATTTTCCCCTGCAGGAACAGTTTCTTTACAATAGCAGACGGCTGCATCTTCATCTTTTCCGCCAACTCCCGGATCGTAATCACTTCCGGAAGAGTAATCACTTTCACTTCTTCAACTTTCGGCTCTTCCTTCTTGACAGGCATGATAAAGGCGCCCTTAGCCGGCTTTCCGCCTCTGGCTCCTGCCTTTGCCTTTCCGTCCTCTACCCGGTCTCTCTTATCAAACCGATCGTTTTTATGGTTATTCTTATTCTGACGACCGCTGCTGGGCTTTGCCTGAACCGGCGTGTCAAAGGACATCTTAGCCCCAGACTGACCGCGTCCCTGGCCGCCCTGGCGGCCTCCGTCACGGCTTCCAAAGCCTCCCTGACGATTTCCGTCGCGGTTTCCGTTAAAGCCTCCCTGACGGTTTCCATCGCGGCCTCCGTCGCGGTTTCCGTTAAAACCTCCCTGACGGCTTCCATCACGGCCTCCGTCGCGGTTTCCGTTAAAGCCTCCCTGGCGATTTCCATCACGGCCTCCGTCGCGGTTTCCGTTAAAGCCTCCCTGACGGTTTCCATCGCGGCCTCCGTCGCGGTTTCCGTTAAAGCCTCCCTGGCGGCGGTTTCCATCACGGCCTCCGTCGCGGTTTCCGCTAAAGCCTCCCTGACGGCGGTTTCCGTCGCGACCTCCGTCAGCCTGGCGGGCCGGAGCGGTCTCCCTGACAGGTGCAGCCTCTCTGGGCTTCTCAGCCGGCTGGGCAGCAGTCTCCTGGACTTTTACTGTATCCTTGGGCATTTCCTTTGCAGCTTCCTTGGGCGCAGTTCCGGTTTTAGGTGCAGCAGCACTCTCAGCCGGGCGTACCGCTCCTGGTGCCGGACGGGACGCCTCACGGTTCTGGCGGGTCTGCTGTTTTGCAGCGCCGGCCGGCCGGTTTTTTAACTGCTGGGAATTTTGTGGCCGGTATACAGCCACTACCTTCTTTTTATGGGGAACCGCTTCTTCGCCGGAAGCAGGAGCTGCCGCCTCCTTTTTAGGAGCCACCGCACTCCTCAGCATGTTTTCCTGCTCTCCTGTCAGTACGGACAAAGCGCTTTTATTTTTAATTCCGCTTTTTTCCAGCATATCTATCACTTCTCTGGGGGTCTTCCCCAGCTCTTTCGCCAATTCATTCACTCTCATGCTCACTACCTCCTATCAGCTTCATTTGTTTCCCCACTGCTTTTGCGAACCCTTCATCCAGAACAGCCAGAGATGCTCGCATCTCTTTGCCCATAGCGCGGCCCAATTCCTCTTTTTCTCCAAATACCAGAAGCGGAACCTTATAGTAAGTACACATATTCGTAAACATTTTCTTCGTATTATCTGATGCCTCTTCCGACACGATTACCAAGCTGGCCTTTCCTGCCTTGACTGCCTTTTCCGTGGAAAATTCCCCGCTGGCCGTCTTTCCTGCTTTCGTCGCCAGTCCGATCAAATTTAAGACTTTTCGTCTGTTATCCAAGTCCTTCCATCTCCTTTTCCAGAGTTTCATAGACTTCCCTGGGAATCGCCATCTTAAAAGAACGCTCAAGCCCTTTTCCTTTTATCGCTTTCCGAAGGCATTCTTTTGACGGGCACAGATATGCGCCCCGGCCATTTTTTCTGCCTGTGGCATCCAGTATAAATTCCCCTTCAGGCGTTTTCAGAATCCGGATCATTTCTTTCTTATTTTTGCTTTCACCGCATCCGATACATTGCCGCAAAGGAACTTTTTTCCCTGTACTCACTCTATCACTCCTCGCTATTCCTGACAGTCTTATTCTACGTCCGGATAATCCTCAGTTTCCTCCTGATAATCTCCCTGATATCCGTTCTCCATCTCTTCCATGTCTTCCTGATACTCAATTCCCATCTCTTCAAACAGTCCGGATTCTTTTGCCTGGGTCTCGCTCTTGATATCGATCTTGTATCCGGTCAGGCGGGCTGCCAGACGGGCATTCTGGCCTTCTTTTCCGATGGCCAGGGATAGCTGGTAATCCGGAACGATTACCTGAGCCTCCCTCTCTTCCTCATCTGCAACGACACAGATTACTTTTGCAGGACTCAAAGCATTCTCGATCAGATAGGCGGCATTGTCATCCCAATTGATAATGTCGATCTTCTCGCCTCTCAATTCATTCACTACCGCATTGACTCTTGCTCCATTTAAGCCAACGCAGGCTCCCACCGGATCTACATTGGGATCGTGTGAGCAGACTGCAATTTTGGTTCTGGAACCGGCCTCACGGGCAATGGCCTTGATCTCCACAGTTCCATCCCGAACCTCCGCTACTTCCGATTCAAACAGGCGCTTTACCAGATCGGGATGAGTCCGTGAAACGGAAACTCTGGGGCCCTTGGGAGTATCCTTTACTTCCAGAATATAGACCTTGATCCTCTCTGTTGGTTTTAAAATTTCTCCTTTCACCTGTTCACTCTCATTCAAAATTGCATCCACACGGCCCAGATTGATGCTGATATTCCGGCCCAGATTCTTCTGGACGATTCCGGTCACAACGTCCTTCTCTTTGCTGTAGTAATCATTGTACAGCACTTTTCGCTCTTCTTCACGGATCTTCTGTAAAATCACATTCTTTGCATTCTGGGTGGCAATTCTGCCGAAATTTTTTGACTCAATAGGAACCTGGACGATGTCCCCCACTACATATCGCGGATCTTTCATTCTGGCTTCCGCAAGAGAAATCTGCAGCATGGGATCCTCCACTTCCTCCGCCACTTCTTTCTCCGCATAGACGGCAAAATCACATGTCTCCGGATTAATCGTGACTTTTACATTGTCTGCCTTTCCAAAGTGATTTTTACAGGCTGTTAAAAGAGAGTTCTCAATCGCCTCCAGCAGCACATCCTTGCTGATATTTTTTTCTTTTTCCAGCATTTCAAGCGCCAATAAAAGTTCCTTATTCATGATTATCCTCCTAATGCTCCTTCTCCATTAAAAATCAAATGCCAGCCGAATCAATGCAATTGACGGGCGTTCAAATGTAATCCGGGTTCCATCTTCCAGACCAATGGTCACGGTATCTTTATCATATGCCTCCAAGACACCGGTATAGTCCTTTTGTTTTTCCACGGCTTTGTACAGCTTGATATCTACCTCTTTGCCAATGCTCCGGGCAAAATCCTTTTCTTTCTTTAAGGGCCTGCCCAATCCTGGAGAGCTTACCTCCAGAATATAACTGTCCTCAATAAAGTCTTCCTGATCCAGCCAGTCCCCCAGCTCCCGATTGATGACCTCGCAGTCGTCCACCGTAATTCCGCCTTCTTTATCAATATAGGCCCGCAGATACCAAGTTCCTGCTTCCTTTACGTACTCTACATCCACTAATTCAAAATGGTGTTTTTCCATTACCGGGAGAAGAAATGCCTCTGTCTTTGCTTCGTACTGTTCCCTTCTGGTCATCTTTACACCACCTTTCTCTTATTTTTTTCCAGGAACGTCTTGATTTTCTTAAAATCTCAAAAACTTTAGAAAACAAAACGGAAAGAGTGGACTCACGCCCACTCTTTCTGTCAACTGCCACCATGTTCTGTGCCTCATTATAGCACCATATAAGTGCAAATGCAAGCATTTCTTTTTCAGATTTTAATTATCTGAACAAAAAAATATTCCATCGCCTTGTCGTTTTTTCCAATATATGGTATTGTTTATATATAGAAATAATTTCTATTTCTATCGTGGAAGTCCACTTTCCATTTTTTGTTGCCATAATATATGGGCCAAACCCCTATCCTTCGGCCCAGACCTCCTAAAAGCCCCCACTTTTAGGAGGTTTTTTATTTATTATGAAAGTGCTGTCAAGCGGCCATGCAGACGGCAAGCTTGCTTGCAAGGATGCATGGACATTTGACAGCCAAGGAAATATGAGCAAGCAGGGCTGATGCCCGAATTGCGAATATTTCCGCCAGATAGCGGAAGCGCAAATGCGCGAAGCTATCTGACTTTCATCCTACGCAGAGTCGTCAAGCGGCCATGCAGACGGCAAGCTTGCTTGCGGGGATGCATGGCAAAACCGCCAAAACACCTTTTAGCCCAAACTTCATATTATAAAGCATAATCCCAATCCAAGGGAGGTTTTACGATGCCCCCAAAACTGACGCTTGATCGGGTCAAATGCTCTTATCACCGTCCGGAAGGCGAGACAGTTGCCCTGACCAATATCAGCTTCACCGTTTCTCCTGGAGAATTTCTGGCTATCATCGGACCTTCCGGATGCGGCAAATCCACCCTTTTGTCTCTGATCTGCGGTCTGCTTTCCCCGGACGAAGGAACCATTCTTCTGGATGATTCCCCCATCCAGTCCCCTGGCCAGCAGGGCCGCATCGGCTATATGCTCCAGAAGGACCATCTCTTTGAATGGCGCACCATTTTGTCTAACACATTTTTAGGTCCGGAACTTCTCCATACGCTGACGCCATCTGCAAAAAAAGAAATTTCTGATATGCTGGCAACCTATGGGCTGGGAGCCTTTCAGCATTCCAGACCATCTGAACTTTCGGGAGGTATGAGACAGCGTGCCGCCCTGATTCGGACACTGGCGCTGAAACCGGAGCTTCTTCTTTTAGATGAACCTTTTTCAGCTCTGGACTATCAGACAAGGCTTTCTGTCTGTGACGATATCAGTGCCATCATCCGAAATGCCGGGAAAACTGCCATTCTGGTTACCCACGATTTGTCGGAAGCGATCAGTATCGCTGACCGGATCATCGTTCTGACCCGCCGCCCCGGACGCATTAAAACCATTGTTCCCATCCATTTTTCCGCTGAATCTTCTTCGGAAAACAGTCAGGCCGTCCGTCCATTGGAGCGCCGGAATCTTCCGGAATTTTCTCATTACTTTAATCTATTATGGAAGGAGCTGCAGTCTGATGAGTAATGCTCAAACCAACTATCTGGCCCAAATTTCCCGTCACAAAAAGCAGGTACGGATAGTCCGTTCTTTGCTCTTGCTGCTGTTTCTGGCTCTCTGGGAGCTTACTGCCAGACTGGAACTGATCGACAGCTTTATTTTCAGTTCCCCCTCTTTGATTGCGTCCTGTCTGATCTCCATGGCAATGGACGGCAGCCTGTTCTATCACACCGGTGTGACCCTCATAGAAACTCTCCTTAGTTTTCTTCTGGTGATCACCATCAGTCTTGGAGCCGCCCTGCTTCTCTGGTCCAACAGAACGCTTTTTGAAATCCTGGAGCCTTTTCTGGTTGTGCTCAACAGCCTGCCCAAATCGGCTCTCGCCCCTATTCTCATCGTCTGGCTTGGAAACCGGATGCGAACCATCGTGACAGTCGCGGTGTCTGTCGCTCTGTTTGGAGCAATCCTCACACTGTATACAGGTTTTTACCAGACAGACCCGGACAAAGTCAAATTGATTTATTCTCTGGGCGGAACCAGAAAAGATGTTCTCACCAAAGTCCTTCTGCCCTCCTCCATCCCTCTGATCATCAGCAATATGAAGGTCAATGTGGGACTCTGTCTGGTCGGTGTGATCATTGGAGAATTTCTCTCCAGCAAAGCCGGCCTGGGATATCTGATCATTTATTCTTCCCAGGTCTTTCAGATGACTCTCATGGTCACCTCTATTACCGTTCTTTGCCTGGTCTCGATTGCACTGTATCAGATCATCGCTCTGCTGGAAAAACGCATCCCCTAACGCAAAAAAGTGTCGAAGACACTTTTTTACTTGGCCAGCGTCTCAAAGGCGCTGGCTTTCACTCGCAGCACACTCCTTCAAGAGATAAACAGACTACCGGCTCCCCTGTTTGGAACTATCTTTTTCCCTTCAATCCGCAAAAAAGGATCAAGGCTGCGGCAGTAGACCCACAAAAGCAAGAGCCTTTTTTTGGTATTTATAACCATTTCGGTTGAAATATCTGCAAAGCAACTGATAAGTCCAAGCAGAATGACATTTTCATATAAAATTCCATCCCTAATAGGGTTCCAGAATAACACTGATGGAACCATCATTTAATACCCAAAGAATATATCCCGGATAAAATTCCATATATCCCTCCGGATTCCCGGAATTTTCCATTATAGCCTCTCTAACCATCTCCGCGCAGCACTCTTCTTCTGACAGGCCCATCTCCCTCTCCAGCAAACTGGCCATCTGACTTCCGACCTCTGCAGCCGCGTCCTCATTGCCGAACCACCCCGACAATTCGTGGATCTCTCCGCTCACCGTGTCGTAGTCACAGACCAGAACGTTATAGTTTTCTTCCTCCTGACTGGCACCCTGGAAACAGTCCCACCATGCCAGCTTGCTAAAATATGTAGCCGCCTCTTCACCGGCCGCTCCTCCGGCTACCACATTGCCGCCGTCTTCTTCCGACTCTGTTACTGTCCAGCCCTGTCCGGCCAGAATCTCGTCTATTGCAGGTTTTACTGCTTCATATGTCAGCGGAAAATGAGCCTGTCCCGAACAGGGTTCCCCACGGGCAATCACCTCTTCCTCATCCAAATAGACCAGGTCAGCGTCTCCGGCATCTGCGGTTTCGTCTGTGTACTCTTCCGAATACCCTTCATCCTCCAGCCAGCCATAGATGTCTTCCGGAAGAGTCTCTGCCTCGTCAAAGGAATACTCTGCCATCTCCGTCGCCCACTCAGTCTCGGAAAAAGCCCGTTCTGAAAGGTAGTCGATCCACAATCCGATACCATTTGTCACAATCAGAATTACCACAATAATTACCAGAATCAGGACTTTCCCGGAACTCTTCTTCTCGACTTTTCTGGTCAAAGCTTTCGCCTTTTTTCTGTACCGGTCCACCTCTTTCTTTTTCGCCTGCTCCGCATCCTTCCGGCTCATGGCTTTTTCAGCTTTGGTCGACAGGTCTGGTCCCTTCTGGCTTTTTGTCTCCCGCCTTATGGTCTCCGGATATTCCTCCCCTGTCGGCCTCCGTTCATTCAAATAATATCCTACTTCCCATGTCAATGGATGGAGCACAATTTTTCGGCAAAAGGGACAATAATTTCCTTTTATCTTTCCGTCACAAGTGGGACAAATTTTCTGCAGCATATGTCTGTTCCTCCCTGCTGAAACCAACATTTCTATCCGGGTATAGTGTATCATATCTGACCTTACCTTGTCCATCTTTCCCTTGCCTTTCGCAGGTATTTATGGTAGAATAACCCACAACTGCTTTGGCAAAAGGCCAAATGTGTGCACGATAAATACATGAAGGAGATTCTCATGGAACAGACAGGAATCCAGGCATTCTTAAAACGAAAGAATGTCAACATTACCGTCCAGACCTATCTCATTGATGCATTAGGTGCCATGGCCTTTGGCCTCTTCGCATCTCTCTTGATAGGAACAATCTTTGCCACCATCGGCGAAAAAACCCAAATTGAAGCATTTATTGTAATTTCAGACTATGCCAAGAGCGCTACCGGCGCCGCCCTGGGCGTATCCATCGCCTATGCGCTAAAGGCGCCGCAGTTGGTGCTTCTGTCGTCGGCAACAGTGGGGATCGCCGGCAATGCCTTAGGCGGCCCGGTAGGTGCCTTCATCGCCACCATCGTCGCCACAGAGCTCGGAAAAATCGTCTCCAAGGAAACCCGCGTGGATATCCTGGTGACACCGGGTGTCACCATCATCTCAGGGGTTCTCGTCGCTCAATTCGTAGGTCCGGGTGTCGCCGGTTTTATGAATGCCTTCGGAGCCATGGTAAAAACAGCCACTGAGATGCAGCCATTCCTAATGGGTATCCTGGTCTCTGCCCTGATTGGCATTGCCCTGACTCTCCCCATCTCCAGCGCAGCCATCTGCATCGCTCTGACACTGGATGGATTGGCGGGCGGAGCCGCCACCGCCGGCTGTTGTGCTCAGATGATCGGTTTCGCTGTTATAAGCTTTCCCGAAAACGGGGTGGGAGGTCTTTTCGCCCAGGGGTTGGGCACCTCCATGCTGCAGATGGGAAATATTGTTAAAAATCCCAAAATCTGGATTCCTCCCACTCTGGCTTCCATGATCACAGGCCCCATCGCCACTGTCATATTTCAGCTCACCAATATCCATACGGCCTCCGGCATGGGAACCTGCGGTTTGGTGGGACCTATCGGAATTTATACCTCCATGGGCGGAGGTGCCAATATGTGGCTGGGAATCCTGCTGGTCTGCTTTCTTCTCCCGGCGGTGCTGACCTGGGCTTTTGGAAAGATCTGCCGAAAAATCGGCTGGATCCGCCCCGGCGATTTAAAGTTGGATCTTTGATTCAAAAATGGTCCGGACAGACCTGCTAAAATAAAAATCCGGGGCTGCAAAAAAACTGAGGGTATTCTACCGCAGTTTCTTACAGCCCCTTTTCATCCAGATATCTTTTCTCTAAATCAATTCGTCAAAAATCCTTTTCCTATGATTTCACTTGAGTTGGAGATCAAAATAAACGCCGACGGCTCTTGCTTCTTTATAAAATTGCGTAGGCGAAGAGCCTGCCCTCTCTTCATTGTCGTCATGATAACCGTTTTCTGCTTTTTGGTGAAAGCCCCCACCGCCTCATAGACCGTGGCGTCCCGCCCAAGTTCATGGATAATGAACTGGCAGATCGGCTCCGGCTCATCGCAGATGATATTGAAGCATTTACACTGGTTGATGCTTTCAATAACAGTGTCGATTACCAGAGACTTGCAGAGAAGGCCAAGGGCGGAAAACAATCCTGTAGTCGGTCCGAACAGGAAAAATGCCATTACGATCGCCGCCGCATCTACCAAAAAAAGAACTGAGCCAATATCCAGACTGGTGTACTTCTTTAAAATCATGGCAATAATATCTGTCCCTCCGCTGGAGGCCCCGATATTAAACAAGAGGGAGGAACCCACGCCGGAAAGGAACACCGCAAAGACCAGCTCCAGAAGAGGTTCTTCTGTCAAAGGCCCCGCCATCGGCCAGATTCTTTCCATACCGGAGAGGGCCACGGACATAAGAACGCTGGAATAAACGGTCATAATCCCGGCGTTCTTTCCCAGAAACAAAAATCCGATTATCAAAAGAACCATATTGGCCACAAAGGTGAAATCTCCGGCCGAAAGCGGAGTCAGAGCATTAACGATCGTGGCAAATCCTGTGACCCCGCCGAAAGCAAAGTTATTAGGAAATTTAAAAAAATAAGTGCCTACCACCATGATCAGCGTGCTCACTGTAATCATAGCATATTTGAAAACAAATTTTTTTGCCTTATCCATCTGCTGTACCTTATTTTAATGTCATCTTTCTTGTTGTCTGAACTGCCGTTTACCCTTCAAATCCCACACTGTTAAGAAATCTTGTAAAATCCTGACGTCCTTTTTCTGTACATTTGTACACGCCCGCATCCTCCAGAACCTTGGAGAACACCAGGCCAACCTCATCCTGCAGGATCTGCTGGATATTTTCCCGGGTGACTGAGCTGTATTTGGGAAGGAATTCTTCTACCCAATCAGCATGCTTTTCCAGGGTCTCATTGCTGCGGATGTCCTTGCCTTCTACAATGTAATCTGCCAGATCCGCCAGCTCTTTCTTCAGTCTGGAGGGGAGGACAGCCAGTCCCATAACTTCAATCAGACCAATATTTTCTTTTTTAATGTGATGAAGTTCCTGGTGAGGATGGTAAACTCCCAGCGGGAATTCTTCCGTCGTAATATTATTTCGGAGCACCAGATCCAGCTCGTAGGTATCGCCTTTCTTTCTGGCAATCGGCGTAATCGTGTTGTGAGGCTCTCCGTCAGTCTCCGCGTAGACAAAGGCAGCCTCATCCGTATAGGCCCTCCAGGCTCCCAGAACTTTATCTCCCAAATCAATAAGCCTTTCCGGGTCTGTTCCGCGAAGACGCAGGACTGACATGGGCCAGTAAACGATTCCCGCCTCTACATCTTCGTATCCTTTCATGGTAAAGTACTTTTCAATAGGTGCCTTTGCCATGGCAAATGTATAATGGCCGCCCTGGAAATGGTCGTGGCTTAAAATAGAGCCGCCCACAATGGGTAAATCTGCGTTGGAACCCAGGAAGTAGTGGGGGAACAGCTTGACAAAATCAAACAGTTTGACAAAAGTAGCCCTCTCAATCTTCATGGGAACATGCTTTCCGTTAAAGACAATACAATGCTCGTTGTAATAGACATAAGGAGAATACTGAAATCCCCACTGGGAGTCATTGATTGTAAGGGGGATAATTCTGTGATTATTTCTGGCCGGATGGTTCGTCCGTCCAGCATACCCCTCATTCTCCATACACAGCAGGCACTTGGGATATCCACTCTGTTTTGCCAGTTTCGCTGCGGCGATCGCTTTCGGATCCTTCTCCGGCTTGGAAAGGTTGACGGTAATGTCCAGATCCCCGTAAGGAGTAATGGTCTTCCACTTCATATCTTTGCAGACCCGGTACCGCCGTATGTAATCAGAATCCTGGCTCAATTTATAGTAATAATCCGTAGCTTCTTTCGGCGAATTTTCATAATGTTTCCAAAACGTATCTGCCACCTCACTGGGACGCGGCATCAGGCAATTCATCAGGCGGGTATCGAAGAGATCCCGATATACAATACTGTCGTCTTCCAGCACCCCTGACTCGTGGGCCGCATCCAGCAGCTCTTTCAGAATGTCTTCCAGACTGTCATAGTCCGGAATCTCCTCCGGCTCCTCGTACTCGTCCATTTTCATCACATCAAGAATCTGGTTCGTTGCGTAAACGCGGTCCCTCTCTTTTATCAGCCCGGTCTCCAGCCCGTATTCCACTAATCCTTTAATCGCCAAATACACCATACCTTTTCCTCCTGATTTTCAAGGGGCTTTTCTGCCCTCAAGATTCTTTTCTCATTATACCTGTTTTTTCCTGGTTCTACAATGCAATTCGTGAGTATCTTCCTATATTTTTTTCAAGTACTTTCCCACCCTCTCGGTCAGAATCCCACCCAGAACACCAATGCAGGCCCCGGCCGCAGTTCCGGCGATCAGGAGTACCGGAAAATAAGCAAAAACACTGGCGCTCTCTACAACCAATGCCGCCACCGCCAACTGTCCGATGTTGTGGGCCGCTCCGCCCAGAATGCTGACACCTATGGCGGAAAACCATCCTTTCTTTTTGCAGAATGCCATAACTGCAAGGCTCAGCGCGCCTCCCGCCAGGCTATACACTATAGAAAACCCGTTTCCAAAGGTCAATCCTGCCAAAATAATGCGGGTCAGGCTGACCGCAGCCGTTCCCGCCAGTCCGATTGTGTACAGCCCTACAACACTCACCAGATTGGCCAACCCCAATTTAACTCCCGGCGCTCCCAGATAAATGGGAAACAGAGATTCTATATAACTGAAAATAAAAGCCAGGGCCACCAGAAGACCGTAATAAGCGGCGTTTCTGGAAGCCCGTTCCTGCGTCCCTCTTGTTCTTTTGTTCTCTCCCATCAGCCGTTCCTCTTTCTTTTAGCAATTTTCCTTGCATCTCATCCTGCTCTATGGTATGGTGCATGTAGCGCCCTCAGTGTACAGAGGCCAAAATCCTTATGTCCCGATGGGCGAATCTTAGCAAACTATCAGAATGGAGACTGCAATGAAACGTTTTGTTATGCAACACTTAAAAGAATTCTGTCTGGCCGGCGGCCTGATCCTGTTTGCCTTCATCTGGCTTACCGTTCAGTCTCTCTTTTTTTCAGGCCCTGCAATCCGGGCGGAGGTGTCAGTGGATGGAACCGTTGTAAAAGTGTTTGATCTGGCTGAAGACCAGGAATTTACCGTCAATGGGGCAGACGGGGGATTCAACCGTCTGATCGTCCGTGACGGAGAAGTCTGGTGCCAGGAAGCCTCCTGTCCGGATAAAGTCTGCATCCAGCAGGGAAAGCAAAAAAACGCCGGTTCTTCCATCGTCTGCCTCCCAAATCGAATGATTGTTACTATCATCGGAGAGTAGCTCCAGAAGATTCTCTGAATCATCTTACCATCAATAAAAGCGTTTGGCAAGATGGTCCAGAGGTCCGTTCCCCTTTCCCAGATCCAGCCCGGCCTTCAGAGCCGCATTGATGTACGTTTTTCCCTTCCGGACGCTTTTTTCCAGATCCCACCCTTTTGCCAGGCCGCTGGCAATTGCTGATGAAAGAGTGCAGCCTGTCCCATGGGTGTTGGGGTTGTCGATCCTGGGAGAAGAGAACCAGGTAGCTCCGCCTTTGTCATACAGCAGATCATCGGCTGCCCCGGACAAGTGGCCTCCCTTTACCAGAACGCCGCAGCCGCAGGACAGCGCTGCAGCCGCCTTTTCCATGTCTTCTCCGGTTCTGATTTCCATTCCTGACAGGCTCTCCGCTTCCGGCACATTGGGGGTGATCAGGCGGGCCATGGGAAAGATTCTGCTGACCAGAATTTCCACTCCCTCCCTGTCCAGAAGCCGGCTGCCGCTGGTAGATAGCATCACAGGGTCAACGACAATGTTTTCCGCTCCGTATTGTAAAAGTTTCTCCGCAACAATACCGGCCGTCTTCCCATCGGCCAGCATACCGATCTTGACTGCTGCGGGAACAATATCGGCAAAAACAGCGTCAAGCTGGCTGGCCACCATCTCCCCGGAAATCTTCTGAATTCCATATACCCCGGTGGTATTTTGGGCTGTGACCGCCGTAATGACACTCATCCCATAGACTCCAAAAGCCGTCATTGTTTTTAAGTCTGCCTGAATGCCGGCGCCGCCGCTGCAGTCGGAACCGGCTATTGTCAGAACCGCAGGTCTTTTCATTCTGAATCCCCTCGCATTTTAAGAATCTTACCTTTCAGCTCCGCAGCGGCCTGCCGGACATCCTTCTCTCCAAAAATCCCGGATACAACTGCTGCTCCTGCGGTTCCGCTTCCGGCCAGAAGTTCCACATTCTTCGCCGTGATCCCTCCTATGGCCACTACCGGAATGTCGGCTGAACCGCAGATCTTTTTCAAAGTTTCATAGTCCATAGCCTTCGCATCGACTTTTGTTGTGGAGCCAAATACTGCGCCGCTTCCCAGATAGTCGGCTCCCGCCTCCAGTGCAGCTTTTGCCTGTTCTTCTGTCTTTGCCGTTACACCGAGAATTTTCTGAGGTCCCAGAACTTTTCTTGCCTGGGCTGCCGGAATATCTTCCTGTCCCACATGGAGGCCATCTGCTCCGCACTGCAGGGCCGTTTCTAGATCATCGTCAATGATCAGCGGAATCCCGTAGCGGTCAGTCAACGCCCGGACAGCTCTGGCTTCTCTCAGAAACTCTTCTCCTGGCAGCTCTTTTTCCCTGAGCTGGACCATCGTAGCCCCGCCTTTTATCGCCTCTTCGATGCTGTCCACAAAATCTTTCAGACTGTCCGAATAACGCCGATCCGTCACAGCATACAGACAAAGTGCCCTGGAAATCCTGTCTCTCCTCTCATCCTCGCCGCTGGAAAAAACTCTGGCCTTCTCTTTTATTTTCTGGTCTGTTAAAAGTCCCACAGCGTCAATAAGGTGTATCAAAAAACTTCCAGGGCCACCCCCGTCTGCAAGGCATCGATCATAGGCCTGCTCTCCGCAGACGCCGAAAGCGCAGACTGCCCATACAGCAGCTTCCAGAAGGTGTTTTTCACCGCATTCTGCCTCTGCTGTTCCGGTTCCCAATACAGCTCCCAAAAATCCGTCCAGCATACACCCGCTCCCTGTAATCTTCGCCATCCAGGGATGGCCGTTTCCGATATAGAACGTGTTCTCTCCGTCCGTCACAATATCCGTCTCTCCGGTCTGAGCCACTATACAGCCGCAAAGCCTGGCCAGACGTCCCGCCGTAGCGGCTTTTTCCTCTGCATTGCTCCATCCGGCCATATCTTCCTTCTGTGCATCTATCCCACATGCTCCGGCTGTCGTCTCCCTCTCTCCCAGTTCCGTCAGGGTTTCCAAAAGAACCCGGATTTCTGACCCGTTCCCCCTGATCAGCGCCACAGGAACTTCCCGTAAAATCCGAACGGCTGCTCCCTTCCGGAACCGGGAGGCTCCAACGCCCACCGGATCAAAAATTACCGGATGTCCCAGGCGGGCCGCCTCTCTCCCGGCCTTTATCATAGCCGGAATCGTCCTGTCATCCAGGGTTCCGATATTGATCACCAGGCTGTTGCAGATACCCGTGACGTCCTCCGCCTCAAACAGTCCCGACGCCATAATGGGAGAACCTCCTGCTGCCAGAATGACATTTGCTACGCTCTGCGCCGTCACATAATTGGTCATACAGTGAACTCTGGGAACAAAAGCCCGCATTTCTTCCATCCATCGATTCTGAAAGAGACGGTCCCCCGCTTTTTCTCTTCCTGTCATACCCAGTCTCCCCTACTGTTCTGCCGCTAAAATATGGTTCAGATACTGGAATGCACCGGATTTTTCCAATGCCCCAACAAGAATAACCGCGATGACGGTTCCGCAGGCCGTACTCATAAGGAAAGGCATAACATAGGCAAAAACCGCAGCTTCTTTTCCCATCAAAAGGACTGCAACCGGATAACAGAGGACTCCTCCCAGAATCCCGGTTCCGAATACCTCTCCGAAATAAGCCGCCGCTTTCTTGCCGGTCTTCTGATACAGCCAGCCGCAAAGAAAAGCTCCTACCATGCTTCCCGGAAAGGCCAGAAGGCTTCCGGTACCTATCAGATTTCTCACCAGAGAAGTGCAAAATGCCATTGCCACTCCGTAAACGGGGCCTAAAAAGATCCCTGCGATTACATTACACAAATGCTGGATCGGAAAACATTTGGATGCCCCAATAGGGATCGCAAATCCGGACATTGCCACTGCCACTGCCGCCAGCATTCCGCTGACTGCCAACTTTTTAATACTGATCTTCATTTCTATTGCCTCCTGCTTTATGTAGATTTTGTTTTTCTTATCATTCATCGAAGATGCTGACGATCTCTCCGTCTAAGATCCGGTTCATATTTTTAACGGCACAGAAATTGCCGCACATAGAGCAGGTGTCCTCTTTTTCCGGCTTGGCCGATGCCCGATAAGTCCTCGCCTTCTCCGGATCAATGGCCAGCTCAAACATTCTGTCCCAGTCCAGCTTTTTCCGGGCAAGGCTCATTTCATAATCCCAGTCTGCCGCCCCTCTGACACCTTTTGCTATATCAGCAGCGTGGGCCGCGATTCGGGATGCAATGATACCTTCTTTCACGTCATTCCGGTCCGGCAGCCTCAAATGCTCCGCCGGCGTCACATAGCACAGGAAAGCCGCCCCGGATGCCGCCGCTATGGCGCCTCCGATCGCCGCTGTAATGTGATCATATCCCGGCGCGATGTCTGTCACAAGGGGACCCAGCACGTAAAAGGGAGCTCCCTTACAGATTGTCTGCTGAATCTCCATATTTGCCTTAATCTGGTTCAAGGGCATGTGTCCAGGCCCCTCTACCATCACCTGGACATCCTTTTCCCAGGCTCTTCTGGTCAGCTCTCCCAGCGTTACCAGCTCTTCGATCTGGGAAATATCGGAGGCATCCGCAATGCACCCGGGCCTGCAGGCGTCTCCCAGACTCATGGTCACATCGTACTCCCGGCAAATATCCAGAATCTCATCGTAATATTCGTAGAATGGATTTTCGCACCCGGTCATCTCCATCCAGGCAAAAATAATGGAACCTCCCCTGGAAACAATATTGGTCAGACGCTTCGCTTCTTTAAATCGTTTGGCTGTCTGCCGGTTAATTCCCACATGAATGGTCATGAAGTCCACACCGTCCTCCGCGTGCATCCGCACAATATCGATCCACTCCCTTGAGGTGATCTCCCGCAACGCCTTGTGGTAATAGACGACTGCATCATAGATCGGCACGGTTCCGATGATTGCCGGACATTCCTCCGTAAGCTTTTTCCGGAATTTTCTGGTGTCCCCAAAAGAGCTGAGATCCATGATGGATTCCGCCCCCATGGCCACGGCATCATTCACCTTCTGAAGTTCCAGGTCCAGATCTTTACAGTCCCTGGAAGTCCCCAGATTCACGTTGATCTTTGTCTTCAGCATAGAACCGATGCCATTGGGATCCAAACATTTGTGGAGACGGTTTGCCGGGATAATAGCCTTTCCCTCCGCCACCAGCTTCATCAGCTCTTTTTCCTCCATTCCTTCCTTTTTCGCAACTTTTTTCAATTCCTCTGTCACAATCCCTTTTCTCGCTGCGTCCATTTGTGTCATGTAAGCCATTTTTCTCCTCCTGCTTGCGTGTTTATATGTTGTCTCCGCCGAACCGTGAAAACGGCATTTTTCCATTTCGCGTCAGCGCGTATCTCGCCAGCGTTTTTGTTTCATAGGGAACCAGTTTCCTATGAAACAAAAAATGTCCGTCCCATGCAGGGACGGACAAAAACCAGAATCACACCGGATTCCGCTGATATCGTATCTCTCCCTACGTTGGCATTACCCAAATCAGGTTCAAAAGGTCGAAGTTTGATTACTTCCTCTCAGCCTGCCATACAAGCTCCCTGTTTTAAAGATCTATTTTATTAAAATTGCCTATTTGACTAACAGTGATTTTCCTGTCATTTCTTTTGGCTGCTCAAGTCCCATCAGCTCAATGAGGGTCGGAGCGATATCTGCCAGGCAGCCGCCTTCCCGCAGCTTGTAAGCCGGGTCAGCATTTACCAGAATAAAGGGGACAGGATTGGTTGTGTGGGCAGTCCAGGGTTCTCCTGTCTTGTAGTCCACCAACTGTTCTGCATTTCCGTGGTCAGCACAGATAAACATAACTCCATCCACTTCCTTGATGGCCGCTACTGCCTTTCCTACGCACTCATCTACAGTTTCGATGGCCTGGATCGCAGCAGACTCAACGCCGGTATGGCCTACCATATCCGGATTTGCAAAGTTGATAATGATCACATCGTATTTACCGGATTTAATTGCCTCTACCAGCTTATTGCACACCTCCGGAGCGCTCATCTCCGGCTTCAGGTCATAGGTTGGAACCTCCTTGGGAGAATTTACCAGAATACGGGTCTCACCCTCATTGGGTTCCTCCACGCCGCCATTGAAGAAGAAGGTAACATGGGCGTACTTCTCCGTCTCAGCGATCCTCGCCTGGGTCATGTGATGAGCTGCCAGGAACTCGCCGAATGTGTTGGTAATCTCTTCCTTTTGGAATGCTACCAGCTTGTTCTCAATGGTTTCATCGTAATCTGTAAAGCAGACATAGACCACATCCAGCTTCTTTTCTCTCTCAAAACCGGCAAAATCATTGTCGCAGAAAGCTCTGGTCAGCTCTCTAGCCCGGTCAGGACGGAAGTTATAGAAAATAATGGAATCGTGATCTTTTATAGTTGCCACGGGAGCGCCGTTTTCCATCACAACCGTAGGCATTACAAACTCATCAAATTTCTCTTTATCGTAGGAAGCTTGAATTCCCTCTGTGGCGCTGTCAGCCGGAACTCCCTCCCCTTTGGTCAGGGCATCATAAGCCAGCTTGACCCGATCCCAGTTCTTGTCACGGTCCATAGCGTAATAGCGGCCTGCCACACTGGCTACCTTGCCTACGCCGATCTCTTTCATCTTTGCTTCCAACTGCTCTACAAACTCTTTGCCTGAGGACGGAGGAGTATCGCGGCCATCCAAAAAGCAATGAACATAAACCTTGTCCAGTCCTTCTCTCTTTGCCATCTCCAACAGCCCATAAATATGGGTAATGTGGCTGTGAACACCTCCATCGGAAACCAGACCGTACATATGCAGGGCAGAGTCGTACTTTTTGCAGTTTGCTACGGCCTCTTTAAAAGCCGGATTTTCAAAAAAATCCCCGTCCTGAATCGATTTGGTAATGCGGGTCAGTTCCTGATAAACAATTCGGCCTGCGCCCATATTTAAATGACCCACCTCCGAGTTGCCCATCTGGCCTTCCGGAAGTCCTACTGCCATACCGCTGGCATTGCCTTTTACAAATGGATACTTCGCCATCAGCTCATCCATGACAGGTGTTTTTGCTTCGCACACTGCATTGTGCTCACAGTTATCATTTAAGCCATACCCGTCCAGAATCATCAATACTGTTGGTCTTTTGCTCATTTCTATAATCTCCTTTCGAACTAACAAGCTCTTTGGAAAGTATTGTACCTTATTGTTAAATGCTTGGCAAGTCCTTTTTGGACGCCCAAGTCTTCTATCTAAAAAAGACGGCAGTCCCTCAAGAGGAACATGCCGCCTGGTTTCTTTATCGTTCCGGCACCACTGGAAGTCCCTGGAACCCTTTTTCTAATTCTTCATCTGTAGGAATGTAATCCGTCATCTCGCCATTATTAAATTTCTCATAGGCATACATATCAAAGTAACCGGTTCCTGTCAGTCCGAATACAATGGTCTTCGCTTCTCCTGTCTCTTTGCACTTTAATGCCTCATCAATAGCAACTTTTATTGCATGGCTGCTCTCAGGAGCCGGAAGAATCCCTTCCACTCTAGCGAATTTCTCAGCCGCTTCGAATACAGCAGTCTGCTCTACCGATACAGCCTCCATCAACCCGTCATGGTACAACTGAGAAAGGATGGAACTCATGCCGTGGTAGCGCAGGCCTCCCGCATGATTTGCGGAAGGAATGAATCCACTTCCCAGGGTATACATCTTGGCCAGCGGGCATACCATTCCTGTATCGCAGAAATCGTATGCGAACTTGCCGCGTGTAAAGCTTGGGCAGGATGCCGGCTCTACTGCAATGAAACGGTAGTCTTTTTCGCCTCTCAGTTTTTCGCCCATAAATGGAGAGATCAGCCCTCCCAAATTTGATCCGCCGCCCGCGCAGCCAATAATGATATCCGGCACAATATCATATTTCTCCAGAGCTGTCTTGGTTTCCAAACCGATTACCGTCTGATGGAGAAGCACCTGATTCAGGACGCTACCCAGAACATAACGGTAACCCTCCTGGTGAGTCGCTGCTTCCACTGCCTCAGAGATGGCGCAGCCAAGGCTTCCATTCGTGCCGGGATGCTCTGCCAGAATCTTACGGCCCACCTCTGTGGTCATGGAGGGAGACGGGGTCACGGAAGCTCCATATGTCCTCATGACCTCCCGACGGAATGGTTTCTGTTCATAAGAACATTTTACCATGTAAACCTGACAGTCAAGGCCCAGATAAGCGCAAGCCATGGACAGAGCTGTTCCCCACTGCCCGGCTCCGGTCTCCGTTGTAACTCCTTTTAAGCCCTGGTTTTTCGCATAATAAGCCTGGGCGATAGCGGAATTCAGCTTGTGGCTGCCGCTGGTATTGTTTCCTTCGAATTTGTAATAAATCTTTGCCGGCGTCTGAAGCTTTTCCTCCAGGCAGTAAGCCCTTACCAGCGGTGAGGGGCGGTACATCTTATAGAAATTAAGAATCTCATCCGGAATATCGATATACGGTGTGGTATCATCCAGCTCCTGTCTGATCAGCTCATCGCAAAATACCGGTCTCAGGTCATCGTAGGTCATAGGCTCTAACGTTGCCGGATTTAAGAGAGGAGCCGGTTTGTTTTTCATATCCGCCCGGACATTATACCACTGTTTCGGCATCTCGCTTTCTTCCAGATAGATTTTGTAAGGGATCTCTTTACTCATGATGGTTCTCCTTTCTAATTTCCGTTTAACAGTTTTCCCGGGAACGGTCATGTTTTCCAATAAAAAAAGCCCCGTCCCCTCGATAAAATTCTAAGGGACAAGAGCATTTACTCCTGCGGTGCCACCCTGATTGACAGACTTCTCTGCCCACTCTACGCATACATTCTCATATGCTGAACCTTGGTAACGAAGCGTCTCCCTCCGTCTCGCCTACTGGCACTGCCCTGAACCTCGCTCATAAAAGATCCCGGCACTGCGTTCTGCTCGCCCTCCGAAGCCCATTCAGCCAAGCTATCCGCACTGCAATCCCACCGCCTGCAGCTCTCTGCGCCGTCATCACCTGTCTTACTCACTCTTCTTCAACGGTTTTATTTACTGACTTATTTATATCACAACTGTGTTTTTCTGTCAATCCTTTTCAAAAAACTTCCTTTTACAGATAAAGATCTGCTACTGTGTAGAAAAAGGCCCCGCTCCATCCTCTAAGTCAGCGATGGAATCGGGGTCTCTGTTTTTGATTATTTATCTGCTGTCTATCCAAGCAGGATGTGTACTACAGCAGTCCTGCTATCTGAGGAAGCCCCAGACTGACGACCGGCACATATGTGACCAGAAGAAGGCCGATAAGGATTGCCACATAGTACATCAGCATGTACGGCATGACTTTTGCCAGGCTGCTGTGCCCGACCTTGATCGCCACAAACAATGTATTTCCTACAGGCGGCGTGATGTTTCCGATGCACAGGTTGTACACCAGGATCAGAGCGTAGACCACGGCGATGGCAGAGCCCTCTGTTGCCGTAAAGATGCCTGCGATGATACCGCCGATGACCACGATGATCAGGGACAGAGACGGAATCGCTCTCAGAGTGCAGACCCAGAGATTTTTCCAGTCAAATTTGCCCGGAAGCCCTTTGTAGCCCTTTTTCTTTGCAATAATAACGGAAACGATCATACAGCAGATGGCCCAGATAATTCCAGGCACATACCCTGCCATGAACAGGGCAGCTACGGACGTTCCGCCTGCTGCAAGCGAATAAGTGATCAGCGCATTGGACGGCGGGATCAGAAGGCCGGATGGTGCGGATGCGCCGTTGGTGGCAGCGCACAGCGCCTTGTCGTAGCCCTGCTCCTCCTCGCCTTTTTCCACCATGCTTCCCACTGCTGCTGCGGCAGCGGATGCGGATCCGGAGATTGCGCCGAACAGAGCGTTGGCTCCTACATTGGTTACCAGAAGGGCGCCCGGCATTTTGCCCAGGATCGCCATAACAAAGTCTACCAGCCGCTTGGCGATGCCGCCCTGATTCATCAGGTTGCCCGCCAGAATAAAGAACGGGATAGCCGTCAGGCTGAATTTGCTCATGCCTACAAAGATTCGCTGAGCGCCTGTCACGACTGAGATATCCAGCGACACGGTCTGCAGAATGCAGATCAGCGACGAAATTCCGATAGCATAGGAGATGGGGACGCCGATGACCAGAAGGACCGCCAGGATTACGATAATGATCAATAATGATTGAATTGCCATGCTTTACGCCTCCTCCTTTGCTTCAAAATTCCCTTTGCTGATGTCTGCAATGTTCAGCACCGTATAGATCATGTTGAGGACGCCGCACAGAGGCAGAACCACATAGAACACGCCTACGGCAACGCTCATGGAGGAGGTCATCTGCCCCATGGCTAATTTGGTGATCTCAATTCCTCCATAGACCAGGATAATGGCGGAAAAGGAAAAGGCGATCAGCTCACCAAATATAGCCAGGGCCTTCTGGGCACCTTTTCCCATCTTTTCAACAATAACCGGAATATTCATATGTCCACGCTCTCCCGTAATCAGGGAAGCACCAAAAAGGCTGGCCCACGCAAACAGATAAGACACCAATTCCTCCGACCAGGATGAAGGGTTCTGCAAAATATAGCGGGTAAATACCTGCCAGCAGGTAAGGAGAACCATGGCGATCAGGCTGACGCCCGCCAGGACATTCAGCACTTTATTTAATACATTTCTTAATGCTTTCATTTCTTCTCATCCCCCTTCTCTCACTGTTCTGCCGGATACTGCTCATTGTAGGCCTGGATCGCGTCGTAGATCGGGACCAGATCCGGATACTGGCTCAGCATGTCCTCATGCATGGGCATGCAGGCTTCCTGGAAGGGCTTCGTGTCAGGGTAGAGGAAGGTCACGCCCTGCTCATTCTCGGCCCGCTCCTTGGCATTCTCAACCGCGGTTACCCATTCCTCTCTCTGCACCTGGTTAACCAGCTGAAATCCCTCATCAAAGATGGCTCTCTCCTCAGGGCTCAAACCGTCCAGAAAATCATTGTTTCCGATCAGAATGTCCGGGATCATCTGGTGCATGTCGTAGGAGTAGTATTTGCATACATCTCCGTGGCCGTTATCTGTCAGAGCCATCTCGTTATTCTCCGCACCGTCGATGATGTTGGACTGGAGAGCCGTGTAAACGTCGCCGAATCCCATAGGCGTCGCCGATCCGCCCAGGCGCTCCATCATCTCCACATTGGTAGGGGACTGCTGAACACGGATCTTGAGGCCGCGAAGGTCTTCTATTGTCTCGATAGGCGTATCTACGGTATAAAAGTTTCTCGTACCTGCATCCAGCCATGTCACCGCCTCAAAACCGGCCTGCTTGGTGGATTCAAAAATCGGTCCTGTAATCGCCGGGTCGTCCATGGAGGCGTGGTAGGCCTCGCTTGACGCAAACAGGTACGGGAGGTTAAACAGCTTGTAGTTCTCACTGAAGGTCTCCAGCAGAGAGTTGGAAGCCACGCAGAAATTGATTGCTCCCGTCTGGGTAAGTTATACCATCTCATTCTGAGAACCCAGCAGCTCACTGGGGAAGACCTCTACATTGTATTTATCCCCTAAGTTTTCTTCAATAAATTCTTCGAAAGCCAGCAACGCGATATGCGTCGGATGATTTGTTGACTGATTATGGCCGATGCGGATAATCTGCCGATTATCTGCAGAAGCCTGGCTGCTGCAGCCGGCAAGAGTTCCCACAGCCGCCGTCAGCATAAATACCAGCGCTGCCTGGCGGATTCTACTTTTTTTATTCATATACTTATCATCTCCCACTAAACCACATTACAGCACATTCCTTAAACCCCTGAATATGCGGAGTATCCGCCGTCGATCGGAAGGCATACACCTGTAATAAATCCTGCTGCGTCATTGTTGATCAGGAACAGCACGGAACCTACCAGCTCTTCCAGCTCTCCAAAGCGCCCCATAGGAGTTCCCGCCAAAATTTTTGCCGTACGTGCGGTGGGAGTTCCGTCTTCATTAAACAGAAGTCTGCGGTTCTGATTGCCTACAAAGAATCCCGGAGCAATGGCATTGACGCGAATTCCAGATTTGGCAAAATGAGTGGCAAGCCACTGGGTAAAGTTAACGATAGCTGCCTTTGCTCCTGAATAAGCCGGAATTTTGGTCAAAGGAGTATACGCGTTCATGGATGCAATGTTTAAAATATTCCCGTTCCGATCAATCATGTCTCCTGCAAACACCTGAGTCGGAAGCAGGGTTCCCATCCAGTTAAGGGAAAATACAAACTCTACGCCAGACTTATCCAGATCAAAAAATGTCTTGCAGTTTTCAATATCCTTTGCCTCATAATGATACTCATTGTCCGTGGTAGCTCGCGGATTGTTGCCGCCTGCACCGTTGATCAGCACATCACAGGGACCAAAGTCTGCCAGAATTTGCTCATGAACCTGATCCAGATTTTCACGGTCCAACACATTAGTCTTGTAAGCTTTGGCGATTCCGCCCTCAGCGGTTATCTTGTCTGCTACCGCTTTGGCCGCTTCTTCATTCAGGTCCAGAACCGCTACCTTTCCGCCTGCTGCCGCCAGTTTCTCAGCAAACATTCCGCAGATCGCTCCGCCTGCACCGGTCACAACGCATACTTTCCCTGTCAGATCTGTGTTCAATACATTTTTCTCCATATTGATTTCTCCTTTATCTTTCTTTTCAATTGGTTCTTATTTTGCTGCCTTTTCGCACGCTTCAAACAGTCCGTTGAGATAAGCTGCCCCCAGTGCCCTGTCATACAGGCCATATCCTGGTTTTCCGGTCTCTCCCCAGATCATCCTTCCGTGATCAGGACGCACATATCCGTCAAATCCAGTCTCTACCAGGGCTTTTGTGATCTCATACATATCCAGGGAACCGCAGGTTGAAAGGTGAGCCCTCTCTTCAAAAGAACCGTCCTCCATAATTTTCACATTTCTCATATGCATAAACCCAATCCGCCCCATAGCAGAGTATTTCCGAACCATAGCAGGGATATCGTTAGATTTCGCACATCCCAGCGAACCGGTACACAGGCACAGAGCATTGGAAGGAGAATCCACAATGGCAAGATAGCGATCCAGATTTTCTTCGCAGGTAATCACTCTGGGCAAACCGAAAATAGGATATGGCGGATCATCCGGGTGAAGAGCCATAACAATTCCGCACTCTTCTGCAACGGGGATCACTTTTTTCAGGAACACTTCAATATTTTTCCACAATCCTTCTTCTCCCAGCTCTCCATACGCCTGAATAAGGCCGCGAACCTCATCCTGAGTATAGCTGGCGTCCCATCCAGGCAGATTAATGTCATCCTTCAAAGGATCCAGCCCCTTCATCTGATCCCAATACATCACAAGGCTTGTGGAGCCATCGGCGGCCTCTTTGTCTAATTGCGTTCTGGTCCAGTCAAATACAGGCATAAAATTATAGGTCACACATTTTACACCATACTTTGCACAGCGGCGAATGTTTTCACAGTAAGCTTCAAGGTGAGCATCCCGTTTTTCCGTTCCCAGCTTAATGTCCTCTGAAACAGGTATGGATTCCACCACATCAAAAACCAGCCCGTGAGCCTCGCAGTCCTCTTTCAGTTTTGCCAGACTTTCCTCCGGCCATACCTCCCCAGGCTTTACATCATAGACTGCTGAAACGATAGAGCGCATTCCCGGAATCTGGGAAATGTACTCCAGAGAAATCGGGTCAGATTCCCCATACCAGCGAAACGACATTTTCATAAGCGTTTTCCTCCTTCTCTTTATTTATGAGGTTATTGTACCACCTTTTTTGAGCTATTTTCATATCATATTCTGCTTGAAATATGGTATATATTGCTATATTATATGAATGTATACAAAAGCGCGGAGGTGTATTTAGTGAGTTTTCACAAGGATATTTTTTCTCAACGTCAAACGATGGTGCGTGAAGACTTTGAATGCTACCACTACTGTGATATGATTCCCCCTACTGTAGATTTTCACGAGCATGAATTCTATGAGGTATTTTTCTTTCTTTCAGGCAATGTCTCCTACAATATTGAGGGACGCACCTATCTTCTCCGCCCTGGGGACATCCTTCTGACTGACAATAAAGACATCCACAGGCCGGAAATTCGCCCTGGAAAGCCTTATGAACGCTTTG
The DNA here is from genome assembly GCA_904395885.1 of uncultured Lachnospiraceae bacterium. Lineage (GTDB taxonomy): Bacteria > Bacillota > Clostridia > Lachnospirales > Lachnospiraceae > UMGS1370. Next base: position 10,007 of record CAJFOF010000018.1, on the reverse strand, counting down.
TTCTCTGGATCAATCCGTCCTATCTCACCCAGGTGGAAAAGTTTGGTTCCAGCCTGACCGACTGTTTCACCGATGCCAGCGCCAAAAAATATAAACTGATTCGGCCGGACGGTGGTCTGGTGGCCTACCTGAAAAGCATTTTAGAAAAAATTATAGAAAACCGCGACAGCCAGGAATTTGGCAGCAGCATTCTGGAAAATATATACCTGGTCGAATTCATGGTCTACCTCAACAGGGCATATTTTGCTACTTCTGATCTTATCCGAAAAGACATCACAGAGAATGAAAAGATCAATGAGGTGGTCGCCTATATCAATGACCATATTGCGGAAGAACTGACGCTGGACAAGCTGGCAGACGCCTGTTTCATCAGCAAATCTTACCTTTCCCATCAGTTCAAAACATTTACCGGCCTGACTCTTTTTCAATTTATTATCAAAAAAAGGCTTACTGTCGCCCGCAATATGATCCGGGAAGGAGCCACCATGACGGAAGCATGTATGCAGTGCGGCTTCAATGACTATTCTAATTTCCACAAGGCATTTAAGAAGGAATTCGGGCAGAATCCGCGGGAATTCAAGACTGTATAGATCTGCAAAATTTCTGATCTTTCAAATGGCGATGTGTTCCACATGCAGGCATGAGGGCTGCACCGTCGCTCGACAGAACTTTCACGGCAAATAAAAATCACCTCTCCTCTCTCCGACAGCATCGAAACACTGTCACAGAGAAGAAAGGTGATTTTAATCTCAAAAGATGGACCTGAAGGGATTCGAACCCTCGACCTCTCGGATGCGAACCGAACGCTCTCCCAACTGAGCTACAAGCCCGAAAAGAATCCGTACTTCGATGAGCAGTGACTCCTGATCTTACCTGATCACTGCTATCTCAAGTATTATATCACACCGGATTCCTCTTTACAAGTTTTTTTCTGCTTCTACCGCCGTCTTCTCAGCACCGCGGCGATCTGTTCCATTCTCGGAAGAACAGCATCATAGAACATCTCATAGGACCTGCAAAAATAATTGTCGCCCATGACGGTCCCGTCTCCCAGGGCCCTGTGTCGGCGGCAGCCGCCCCGACACACCTGAAAATAACGGCACCGGCGGCATTTTTCCGTCCTGTCCAGAGATTCCTTCACAAAAGCTTCCCCTACAGGCGACCGATCGATCTCCTCAAAGCCCGTCTCATTGAGATTGCCCAGGCGGAACTGATCCAGAACGTAGAAATCGCAGGGGTACACAGAGCCGTCTGCCTCCACCACGTGCTGGACCGAACAGATTCCCCTCTGTTCACAGGATTCCGGCGGATATCCGGCCAAAATTCCGATGGCATTCTCAAACTGGCGGATATACGGCTGCGAGCCGTGCTGCAAGTCTAAATACCACAGATCAAACAGTTCGATCAGAAAGCTGCCGTAGGCTTCCGGACTCAGGGAATAGTCGTGGCCGCCTGGTTCCTCGGTCAGCGGATCCAGACAGGCGATGTACTGCTGGTAATGAAAATTATTTTTTTTGTAAAACTCGTAGATCCTGCGGATTTTGGCCGCCGTCTTCGCGTGAACTACAGTCAGAATATTGTACTCAACCTTATGACGGTTAAAGCGGTCGATAGTCTCCATGACCCCGGAGAAACTCCCCTCCCCTGAGGGCGTCAGTCTCTGGGAATCGTGGGTGGCCTTGACGCCGTCCACGGACACTCCCACCAGGAAGCGGTTTTCTGCAAACAGCTTAGCCCACTCGTCCCCCAGCCTGTAGCCGTTTGTCTGCAGGGACAGGGAGACCGGAAGATTCTTTGTATTGTACTCCTTTACCGTGTCCAGAAAATCCCTGTAAAAATCAATCCCGATCAGGGTCGGCTCCCCTCCCTGGAAGGCAAAGCCGCAGGTTCCATCCGCGTAGGCGAGGGCTTTTTTCACCACCTGCCTCATGGTGTCCCTGGTCATAAAACCGTAATTTTCTTTCATCCGGTTCTGGGCAACATCGCAGTAAAAACAATAGCGGCACCGCAGGTTGCACATTCCGGAAGAAGGTTTTATCAAAAGCTGTAAAGGCGGCATCCTCAATTCCTCTTTTCGTATGTTCTAATTTATACTTTTATCAGATATGAGGGGGCCTGTCAAGTGCGCCTGTCCCGCCTGTTGCTACCTGGCGTTCTCCCCGCTGAATTTTGCCGCGTATCCTTCTCCCAGGTAAATGTCATAGTCTGCATATTCGCCGTACAGCTCCTGAAGCGCCCTTTCTATCTCTCCCAGACTGTCCATCAGATGCTGCTGCTCCCGGTCAGACAGCTTTTCCACCCTGTAATCGTAGGCCAGAATACGGATGTAAAAATCATAGAGATCCGTCTCCAGATAATCGGCGGCCGTCACAGTATTGGCTGTAAACCACGGTTCCTTTCGGAGCTGGTCGTACATCCGGGGCGGCGGATTCCCATTCCGGTAGGAGATATACACATCCAGGCACATCGCTTCCTGTTCCGGCAGGATTTTTTGCAGCACCTCCCGACGAACCTGCTCCCCTACCGCTGCCGTCGAGACGTCCATCAGTTCCAGGGTCAGGGCCTGCTTTGCCGAGTAGCGCTCCGGGCTGAGGATCCAATGCTCATCCTGATTGATTTTCATCGTGTGGTCGCTGATCATCCAGACCTCTGTCTCGCCGTCCCGGTTGGTAAATGCGATCTCCCACTCGTGGAATTTTCCCGGCCGCTCTTCCGGCAGCCGGGAATTGCTTCTCGACCTGATGTACGTCGTGTACATCAGGCTCTCCTTCGTCTCAGCCGAGACCTGTTCCCAGTTTCCTTTCCCGAAAAATACATCCAGCTCCGAACGGAAACGAAGCGGCCAGGTCTGAATGTAATAGTAAATCAGGCAGACGCCGGCCGCTATCAAAATAAAAATGATTGCCATGCCAATTTTTTTAAGCTTTCCCATTGCAGTTTCCTTTCTCTCATTTTCTTGAGCAGTGCATCTGGATTCCGCTTCTGCGTTAACGCCAGACCGCCTGGTGTCTTTTGGCTCACTGTTCATTGCCATCTCAGTTAAGTATACCATCCGGGAAAGTATCGGGCATCACTTTTTTTGTTTTTCTGCGGATCTGCTCTCTGACCCGCTCAGTCTAAAAGCTCGGATTCAAGATCCTGCAGCATAATATCCAGGGCCTGGATCCCGCCTTCAGCCGTGTACCACACTGCCGGGTGAGCCAGATAGACAATATTTCCGTTTTTGTAAACATCCATTCCCTTTACCAGTTCATTTTCCACAATCTCCTGGGCGAGCTTTGCTCCCTCCGTGCTGATGGCTGCGTCCCGGTCCATGACGAACATATATTCCGGATTTTTTTCCACTACAAATTCAAAGGAGGCCTCATTGCCGTGGGTGGAGGTGGCTGTATCTGCATCTACACCCACATTGTCAAAGCCGATCTCCCTGCCAATGATGGAGCATCTCCCATCGTTTCCCAAAATGTTAAAGCTGCCGCTGGTGCACATGCCCACGATGGCCGTCTTTCCAGACGCAAAGTCTGCCAGGGCCTGGATTCTCTCGTCGAAGCCGCTCATCAGCTCCCCGACCTCGGCTTCCTTTCCGAACATGGAGGCAATGGTCTCCGCATTGGAGCGAACGCTCTCCACCACGCCGGACTCTGTATCTGTCGCCAGGTATACCACAGGAGCAATCTGGCTGAGGCTGTCGTAAGCTGATGCCAGGCGGCCGCCGATAAAGATCACGTCCGGCTCGCAGGCCATCACAGCTTCCAGATCCGCCTCTTTGATTGTCCCCAGGGCCGCCAGGTCTTCATTTTCAGCGTAGGTCTGAAGGTATTCCAGGGAAGTGGAGGCCATGCCTACCACCTTTTCCCCTACGCCCAGACTGTCCAGAATATCCAGGGAAGCCATGTCCAGGATAGCGATGCGTTCCGGATTGTAGGGCACCTCCAACTGAATTTCCTCCCCGTTTCCATCAAGACTGGTGATGGTGACTGTCTCCGATGCCGTCTCTGTGCTCTCAGTCTCTTCTGCGACCTCTGCCGCCTCCGCTACAGTGGCCTGTGTCTCCGCTGCTCCCGCCTGAGTCTCTACTGCAACAGCCGTCTCCCCGGTGCTGCTCCCGCCGCACGCCGTCAGCGCAAGCATTGCTGTCATCACAGTAATTGCCGATAATATTCTCTTTCTCATGGTAAGTTTCCTCCAAATTCTCTGCCTCCGTTTAGCAGTCAGTCTAATAGTAAATTGCCAAAGGTTTTCCTTTTACCGTCTGGATCTCAAAATCTACCTGGTAAATTTCTGAAAGGTTTTCCCTGGTCATCACCTCTTCCACGGTGCCGAAGCGGGCAATCTTCCCATCTGCAAAGGCGCAGATATAATCAGAATAAAACGCCGCATAATTGATCTCGTGGAGTACCAGTACTACCGTCTTTCCCAGCTCATCGCAGAGCTTTCTCACGGTCTTCATCATGTTGGTCGCGTGGTAAATATCCAGGTTGTTGGTGGGTTCATCCAGCAGAATGTACTCCGTGTCCTGGGCGATGACCATGGCGATGTAGGCCCTCTGCCGCTGGCCGCCGGAAAGCTCATCGATAAACCGGTCGCTAAATTCCTCCAGTTCCATGTAGGCGATGGCCTGGTCTACAATCTCCTCGTCCTCTTTTGTCAGCCTTCCCCCTGAATAGGGGAAACGGCCGAAGGCCACCAGCTCGCTCACTGTCAGCTTCATCTGGATATGGTTGCTCTGGGTCAGGATCGCCAGCTTTTGGGAAAGCTCCCTGCTCTTCCATTTTTCAATATCCTGCCCTTTAAAATCCACCATTCCGGCGTCCCTGGCAATCAGCCGGGAAATGATCCCCATAACTGTGGATTTACCTGCACCGTTAGGGCCGATCAGGGACAGAACCTTGCCCCTGGGGATTTCAAAAGAGACGGAATCCACCACCGCCTTGCCGTCATATTTTTTCGTAATCTCTTTAATAAACATTGGTACAAATTCCTTCGCCGGTTTGCTGAGCGTCTGCCCGGCCGCAGCGGTATATCCTACCGTCAGCACTGGCTCGCAGCCGATAATGGGGAGGATCCGGATGTCATGGATCCAGACCCTCTCCCCAGGCAGACCGATCCCCAGGCCGCAGACATCCGTATGCATCAGGGTGTTGACGTAGACGAAATCGCTGTTGCTGCAGATCACGTTGTGGAAATTCTCACTGTTAAGGACCCCCATGCCCACCGCCTCCAGGTGGTGTTCCATCGAAAAATAGTCTCTGGCTCCCCGGATAAATTTCAGGCTGGAGAGCTCATCAAAATTTACGCTGTCCCTGGTGTAAAGCGGATGGCAGGGTCCCACAAACAGGCACAGCTCCCGGTCTCCAAGGTGATGAAATTCCTGGCGCTTGTGGCCCAAAATGTGGCAGAATACGGCCTCATGCTTTTTGGCCAGCACCACCACCCCGATTTCGGAAATCCCCTTTTTCACATAGTCTGTCACTTCCTCCACGGTCCCCTGAAGGTGTTCGATCACGTATTTCCCCTGAGTCTTCTGATAAAATTCCAGCAGCAGGCCGGCCATAAAGTTGCTGGAATAGGTGGCAACTGACAGCTTTTTTCCCGGGTTTGCAGGGGTCATGCTGCGGATAAGACCTGCATTCTGCAGAATATTCCCGGCGTATTCCCGGATCGTCTCCCCAAATGGTGTCAGACGGATCCCTTTGCTTCCCCGCTCAAATAACTCTCTTCCCAGCTCTCTCTCTAGGCTGGAGATCACCTTGCTCACATTCGGCTGCGTTGTATAGAGACATGCGGCGGCTTTATTGAAACTCCCCTGTTCACAGCATGCCGCAAAATATTCCAGTTGTCTGATATCCATCGTGTTCTCCCTTCATGAGTTAGTTGTGTATAACTATAAGAGAAAATTTCTGAGAATGTCAAGCGGTTTTTCAGGCATTCCTCTTCCCGCCATTGGACAGGGGGCAAACAAAATACCGATTTCTAAACTTTTTCAGACTATATTGACAGACTACTCCTTTGGGCGTATAATAAAATGTGTGAAAGAGAGGTGATATACCTATGATCAAAGAACTCTATCACGGTTCCTCAAATATCATTGAAAAGCCTTTATTTGGATACGGTAAGCCTTACAATGATTATGGCCTAGGTTTTTACTGCACCGACAGCCTTGAAATGGCAAAGGAATGGGCAGTCGGCAAGAATCAGGACGGCTATGCCAACTGCTATGAAATCGAGTGTGACGGTCTGCAGATCCTTGAACTGAACGCGCCGGAATACTGCATCCTGCATTGGCTTACGGTACTCCTGCAAAACCGAGAGTTTGATGTTCCCTCTGTTCTGGCATTAGAGGCGAAGGAATATCTGCTTGCCAATTTTTCCGTCGATTACGAAAGCTGCGACGCGATCATTGGCTATCGCGCTGATGACAGCTATTTTTCGTTTGCACAGGATTTCATAAATGGTACGATTTCTTACCGCCAGCTTAACAATGCAATGTATCTTGGCAAACTCGGTCAGCAATTTGTTCTTAAGAGTAAGACGGCATTTGAGCGAATCAAGTTCGTCGGCAGCGAGATTGCTGAAAGCAGCGAATGGTACGTAAAAAAAATGCTGCGCGACAAGACCGCCCGCCGTGAGTATTTCAGTGTGGAGCGAAATCGCCGTCAGCGCGGCGATTTATATATCACGCAGATTATGGATGAGGAGATGATGCCTGATGATCCGCGCTTACGATAAGGTTTATCTTGATAAAGCCCGCACTGCCCTTGGTCGTATGCTGGACTTTGCGGTGTATGATCTCAAATACGATATTGCGGAATTTTTTGATCTGTTCATCAAGTCCGGCGTTGCGGAACGCTTTGAAATCGGCGATTTCGCTGTTATTGTTGGTATGTCCGGTGTGGAGCTTGCTTATGAGGTGCTTGAGCAGTCCGGCGTAAAAAGTGAACGCATTGAGCCGAACTACACCGCCTCACGAAGCGAGGAATTTTGGACGGGCTGGGCATTAGCATATTATCAGTGGGAAACATCCATGAGCTTTGCAGAGATCGTGCGGTATGTCCCTATCAAGGATATGATAGCTCTTTACCATCCCTACCACGAAATGGATATTCGTCAGTTCGTCGATAAGGTGAATGCGATGTATAAAGCGGCAAAACCGGAAACAAATCTAAAACTTCTGCGGCAGAAAGCCGGTTTGAGTCAACGCCAGCTTGCGGATTTGTCCGGCATTCCAGTACGCACTATCCAGCAATACGAGCAACGGCAGAAGAACATCAACAAGGCTCAGGTAGAGTATCTTGTCGTACTGGCAAAAGTGCTGTGCTGTGAGGTAGGGGATTTGATAGAGAAAACGGAATAGGAAACGATCGCGACCATTCAACACTATGGATGGTCGCAACTTTTTTGCCATTGTACTGAATCAAATAATACGGTAGTACAGGCCGAGGACACACAAACCATTGAATGGCAAAGAAAAATCAGGACAGCATAGCAAATTGCCATGCTGTCCTGCAAGATAGGACTACTTCCTTATCGGTGGTTGGCTTAGGGAACTGTCTGCCCTGTGTCTTTTCTGCCTTCTGACAGCATATCTGTCAATACAGATTCTTCACTTTAAACTCTCTCTCCAGCTCGCGCCGCTGGTCCTTCTTGGCAATGTCAGCCCGCTTGTCGTACAGCTTTTTGCCCCGCGCCAGCCCGATCTCCACCTTAACCAGGCTCCCTTTAAAGTAGACCTGAAGGGGAACAAGGGTAAATCCCTTTTCCGCGATCTTTCCGGCCAGCTTATTGATCTCCGCCTTGTGCATCAAAAGTTTCCTCGGCCTTAGGGGATCTTTATTGAAAATATTTCCCTTTTCGTAAGGATTTACGTGCATGCCGTAAATATAGACTTCTCCGTTCTGGATCCGGACAAAAGCCTCTTTGACGCTGCATTTTCCCATACGGATAGATTTGACCTCAGTTCCGTACAGCTCGATCCCGGTCTCATACTTTTCATCAATAAAATAATCGTGGTACGCCTTTTTATTGTTGGCAATCAGCTTAAATGCATCTTTTCCCATGTGCATCTTCCTCCTGTTATTCCTCCGCCTTGACGGGAATAAAGTCGATAGTCTTCAGCATCCTGTCCGTGTTCACCACCCGAACCCGGATCCTCTGACCCAGCTTATAGGTCTTCTTCGTCATCTCGCCTGTAAGCTCATAGTGTTCTTCATCAAAGAGATAGTAATCATCGTCCAGAGCGTTCATCCGGATCATCCCTTCCACCGTGTTGGGAAGCTCTACATAGAGGCCCCAGTTGGTGACGCCGGAGATGACGCCCTCGAACTCTTCTCCTATATAGCGGGACATATACTCGCATTTTTTCAGTTTTTCCGTCTCCCGCTCTGCCTCATCAGCCCGCCGCTCCAGGGCGGATGTCTTTACAGCTACATCCGGCAGGATGTCCTCGTAGTGGGCGATCCTCCGCTCCCCAAGGCCGGATTTCAGGCTCTCCTTGATGATCCGGTGGATCTGGAGATCCGGATAGCGCCGGATCGGAGACGTAAAATGAGTATAGTAGTTGGCCGCCAGCCCGAAATGCCCTGTACACTGGATGCTGTATCTGGCCTGCTTTAAGGAACGCAGGGTCAGCCTGCTGATCAGGGCTTCCTGGGGCGTATCCTCCACCTTCGCCAGAAGCTTCTGGATCTCCTTGGGGTGAATCTCCCCGTGAGCTGTCCGGATAAACAACCCGAAATTATGGATAAAGGTGGCAAGCTGCTTCATCTTTTCCGGATCAGGATTTTCATGGGTGCGGTAGAGGAAGGGGAGCTGCCTCCAGTAGAAGTCCTCCGCTACGGTCTCGTTGGCCGCCAGCATAAAATCTTCTATCAGCTTTGTGGCTGCGTTCCTCTCATGGGGTCTGATCTCCAGCGGTTTGCCCTTCTCGTCCAGGATGATCTTGCTCTCCGGGAAGTCAAAGTCAATGGCTCCCCGCTTTGCCCTTCTCTCTCTCAGGATCTGTGACAGCTCTTTCATAAGCTGGAAAAGGGGAACCAGCTCCCGGTACTCCTCCGTGAGTCCTTCATCCTGGTGGGTGATGATGCCGTTGACTGCGGTGTAAGTCATCCTTCGGTCTACCCGGATAACCGTCTCAGCGATCTGATGATCCAGGATCTCCCCCTTTTCACTGATCTCCATCAGGCAGCTAAGGGCAAGGCGGTCACAGCCCTCATTGAGGGAGCAGATGCCGTTGCTGAGTCTGTGGGGGAGCATGGGAATCACCCGGTCCACCAGGTAAACACTGGTTCCCCGCCTCAGAGCCTCCCGGTCCAGGGCGCTGCCCTCCTTCACATAATGGCTCACATCTGCAATGTGAACCCCCAGATGGTACCGGTCCCCCTCCTTGGTCAGGGTCACGGCATCATCCAGGTCCTTGGCGTCCTCCCCGTCAATGGTCACGGTCTGGAGTCCTCTCAGATCCAGCCTTCCCGCCGTCTGAGACGCCTCCACCTCCTCCGAAACCGCCCCGGCTTCCCTCATCACCTCTTCCGGAAATGCCTCCGGCAGTCCGTAAGCACGGACGATGGACAGGATATCCGTCCCCGGATCGCCTGCATGGCCCAGGATCTCTGTGATTTCTCCCTCAGGGTTCTTCCCCGGGCCTCCAAAATCCACTATCTTTGCCACCACCTTATGGCCTGTGACAGCGCCCATATCCTTCTCTTTGGAGATAAAAATGTCTCTGGAAATCTTGGGATTATCCGGAATCACGAATCCAAAGTTTTTATTTTTCTGGAAATACCCGATGACTTCTCTGTTGGCGTGCTCCAGAATCCGGAGGACAGCCCCCTCCGCCCGTTTTCCGCCAGGCGTCTTCTCGATCACGATCTGCACCCGGTCGCCGTTTAAGGCCCCCCGGGTCTTTTCCTCTGGAATGAAGACATCCTGTTCCATCCCCTCCACCGTGACAAAGCCGAAGCCTCTGGGATGTCCTGAGAAGATCCCGTTGACAGAGAAGCTCTCCGGTT
>CAJFOF010000017.1 GCA_904395885.1 uncultured Lachnospiraceae bacterium | reverse complement strand
ATGCCCTTATTCCTGATCAATGGCTTTCTGGAGGCTGGAAAGACCCAGTTTCTTCAGTTTACTATGGAACAGGAATACTTTCAGACAGAGGGGAGAACCCTTCTGATCGTCTGCGAGGAGGGGGACACCGAGTACGATGAGGAGATTCTGAAGTCCACCCGGACAGACGTAGTGTATGTGGAAGACCCATCTCAGCTTACCCCTGAGTTTTTGACAGAGCAGGAGCTTCTCCACAATCCGGAGAGGGTTTTGATGGAGTGGAACGGAATGTGGAACCAGGACGACCTGAGATTGCCGGAAGACTGGCAGGTGTACCAGCAGATTACCATTATCGATGGTTCTACGTTTGATTTATATCTGGCCAATATGAAGCCCCTTTTGGGCACAATGGTAAGGAACAGTGAGCTGATCATTATCAACCGCTGTGATGGAATTCCGGATGAAAAACTGACCAGCTACCGCAGAGGTCTCCGGGCCATGTGCAGGAATTGTGAGATTGTGCTGGAAGATGAAAACGGGGAGATTCCCCAGGATACCCTGGAAGAAGACCTTCCATATGATCTGAATGCCCCGGTTATCCAGGTAAAACCGGAGGATTATGGAATCTGGTACATTGACTGTATGGACAATACAGAGCGATATGAGGGAAAAACAGTGGAATTTACAGCCATGGTGCTGAAATCCGATAAATTTCCGAAAAACTACTTTGTCCCCGGACGAATGGCGATGACCTGCTGCGAGGCGGATATGACGTTTTTGGGCTTCATCTGCAAGGCAAGGGAGGCCAGAAATCTGGAAACCCGCCAATGGGTACATGTAAAGGCTAAGGTGACGAAAGAATACTGGCAGGACTACGGGGGAGAAGGCCCTGTACTCTATGCTGAGTCTGTGGAACCGGCGAAAGAAATTAAAGAGATCGTACAATTTTAAAGAATCAGCGGCCTGATTTTGAATACCTGTGTGAGGCAGGATTTGAAATCAGGCCGTTTATTTGTGGAAGGATCACAGCGGCTGCCGCAGCAAAGCGGCACTGCGGCGGAACAGAAAATGCCGCTTACACGGCCCGCTGCAGGTGTACGTTTGGGACACACATTTTACAATAATTTGACAAAACTATGCTGTTACATTTTACGAAGCTCCGCTATACTTGCTACTGTACTCGATGAGAGACAAAAAACGAAAAGAAAAGAGAAAATTTTTTCAAAAAGAGAGGAAGAGAATTATGAGAAAATTATCCGCATTCGTTGTAGCAGGAGCTATGGCCATGAGCCTTGCAGCTTGTGGAAGCAGTGACACAGCAGAGACAACAGCAGCTACTACCGCAGCAGCTACTACTGCAGCAGAAACCACTTCTGAGGAAACCACCGCAGCAGAATCGGCAGAGGAGACAACGGCAGCTGAAGCTGAGACGGAAGCCCCGGCAGATTTGAGCGGTTCTATCAGCATGGTAGGTTCCACTTCTATGGAGAAATTTGCAAACTCTTTAAGTGAAGCATTTATGGAAAAATATCCGGATGTGACAGTAACCGCTGAGTTCGTAGGATCCGGCGCCGGTGTTGAGGCAGTGACCAACGGTTCTGCAGATATCGGAAATGCATCCAGAAACTTAACGGATGATGAGAAGGCCAATGGTGTTGTAGAGAATATCGTAGCAATCGATGGCATCGCAGTTGTAGTTGACCCGGCCAATACAGTAGAGGATCTGACCAAGGATCAGCTGGCTCAGATTTACAGCGGTCAGATTACCAACTGGAGCGATGTAGGCGGATCCGATTCTCCAATCGTAGTAGTAGGCCGTGAGGCTGGTTCCGGTACCAGAAGCGCATTTGAGGAACTGCTGGGCCTGGAAGATCAGTGCAAATACAGCAGTGAGCTGGACAGCACCGGCGCCGTTATGGCAAGAGTAGCTTCCACCCCCGGCGCTATCGGATATGTATCCTTGGATGTTCTGGATGACACCGTTAAGGCTTTAAAGCTGGAGGGTGCAGAGCCGACTGAGGAAAATATCAAAGCCGGCAGCTATATCCTGAGCCGCCCGTTTGTAATGGCTACCAAGGGCGAGATCAGCGAGCAGAACGAGCTGGTACAGGCATTATTCGATTACATCTACTCTCCGGAAGGAGAAGATCTGGTTAAATCTGTTGGCCTGATTACTGTAGAATAAGTGATCACCGGCAGAACATAAATGTATGCGTCCGGCTATCCCATGGGTCGGGCGCATATTTTAAGAAAGGAGATTCTTCATGAGAGCGGATTCGTTTTCCATACGTTCCCATAGCGGCGCAAAATCTACTGTAGAAAAAGCAGCCCAGGTAATTTTTACCGTCTGTGGGTTTTTTGCAATTCTGGCAGTAGTATCGATTACGCTGTATATGATTATAAGCGGTGCGCCGGCACTTTTTCAGGTGGGAATCAAGGAACTGATTTTTAGTACTGTGTGGCAGCCGGAGGCGGATGTTCCCAGCTTCGGTATTTTATATATTATTCTAACTTCTATCGTAGGCACAGCGATTGCGGTTCTGCTGGGTATGCCCATCGGCGTGCTGACGGCAGTATTCCTGGCAGAGGTAGCTCCGGAGCGCCTTTCCCGGATTGTCCGTCCGGCAGTGGAGCTGCTGGCAGGAATTCCTTCTGTTATTTATGGCCTGCTGGGCGTTATGATCTTAAATCCGCTTATGTACAAGCTGGAGCTGATCATCTTTAAAGGCTCTGAAACCCATCAGTTTACCGGAGGAGCGAATTTGATTTCGGCCGTCCTGGTTCTGGCTCTGATGATCCTTCCCACAGTTATCAATATCAGTGAATCAGCTCTCCGCGCAGTTCCAGGGAGTCTGAAAAGCGCATCCCTGGCTCTGGGCGCTACAAAGATCCAGACAATTTTCCATGTAACGATACCAGCAGCAAAATCTGGAATCATTACCGCGATTGTCCTCGGTACAGGCCGTGCAATCGGCGAGGCGATGGCTATCAGTCTGGTTTCCGGAAACTCTGTAAACCTGCCGCTTCCCTTTAATTCAGTCCGTTTCCTGACCACAGCTATCGTATCTGAGATGGGATACGCAGCTGGACTTCACAGACAGGTGCTGTTTACCATCGGCCTGGTACTGTTTGCATTTATCATGATCATCAACGTGACCCTGACAAGAATCCTGAAGAAAGGGGATAAGAACAATGAGAGGTGAGACCGCAGTGTTAGAATCGAATTTCATGCCGGAAAGAACCAGCATCTGCAGAAAAAACTTTCGTCTGTCTGATGCGATTCTGACAGGTTTGATTTACCTGTGCGCCGGAATTGCTATGCTGCTTCTGATCGGAATCATGGGGTACGTGTTTGTGAGAGGAATTCCCCATATAACCTGGCAGTTTTTATCCACAGTCAGCAGTACCAGAGCAGGCACGTTCGGAATTTTGGGAAATATCGTAAACACTCTCTACATAGTAGTTTTGACATTGTTGATTGCAACCCCCATCGGAGTGGGATCTGCTATCTATCTGAATGAGTATGCAAAGCCGGGAAAACTGGTAAAAGTAATCGAATTTACCACAGAGACCCTTTCCGGCATTCCGTCGATCATCTTTGGTCTGTTTGGTATGGTGTTCTTTGGAAACACTCTGGGACTTGGCTATTCGATTTTGACCGGTGCCCTTACGCTGACTCTGATGATCCTTCCCGTCATCACCCGCACGACCCAGGAAGCTCTGAAAACGGTGCCTGACAGCTACCGTACCGGCGCTCTGGGGATCGGCGCAACCAAGTGGTATATGATCCGCACGATCTTGCTGCCCAGCGCAATGCCCGGAATCCTTACCGGTATCATATTGGCCATCGGACGTATCGTGGGAGAATCAGCAGCTCTTTTGTTTACCGCAGGAAGCGGATATTACCTGCCGAGAAACCTGTTTTCAAAAGTCCTTGAGTCCGGCGGCACGCTGACCATCCAGCTATATCTGTTTATGCAGAAGGCAAATTACGATGAGGCTTTTGCCGTGGCAGTAGTTCTGCTGGTGATTGTGTTGGGCATCAACGCTCTTGCAAAGTATCTGTCCCACAAGTTTAATGTAGAGATTGAGAGATAAGCGAGGAAGAAAACGTGGAAAATAATGTCAAGATTTCAACGAAGAATTTAAATCTATATTATGGCGAGAACCATGCGCTGAAGGATGTAAGCCTGGATCTGTATGAGAGAAAGATTACAGCATTTATCGGGCCTTCCGGCTGCGGAAAGTCCACCTACCTGAAGACCTTAAACCGGATGAACGATCTGGTTCTCAATGTAAAGATCACTGGTGAAGTTCTGCTGGACGGGGAGAATATCTATGATCCCCAGGTGGACACCACCCTGCTAAGGAAAAAGATCGGTATGGTGTTCCAGCAGCCAAATCCTTTCCCTATGAGCATTTATGACAATGTAGCATACGGCCCCAGAATCCACGGTATTAAGAGCAAAGAAAAGCTGGATGATATTGTGGAGAAGAGCTTAAAGGGAGCTGCTCTGTGGGATGAGGTGTCAGACCGCCTGAAAAAATCCGCTTTGGGTCTGTCCGGCGGCCAGCAGCAGAGACTTTGCATCGCCAGAGCTTTGGCGGTGGAGCCGGAAGTGCTTCTGATGGATGAGCCTACATCCGCTCTGGATCCGATTTCCACCTTAAAGATCGAAGAGCTTGCAGGGGAATTGAAAAAGAAATACACTATCATTATGGTTACCCACAACATGCAGCAGGCTGTACGTGTCTCCGATAAAACGGCATTCTTCCTTCTGGGAGAAATGGTAGAGTATGGCGATACGGATGAAATCTTTTCTACCCCCAAGGACCGCCGCACCGAAGACTACATCACAGGGAGGTTTGGTTGATATGCGTACCGAATTTGACAAGCAGTTAAAGACTCTCCATGAAGATTTGCTGGAGATGGGAAGACTCTGTGAGTCGGCCATTACTATGACGGCAGAGATGCTGGATGGGAAGGAAGGGCTGACAGCGAAAATTCAGGCTGCAGAGATGGAGATCGATCATAAGCAGCGTTCTGTGGAAAATTTATGTCGCCAGATTCTGCTGCGTCAGCAGCCGGTGGCCTGCGATTTAAGAACCATCGCAACCGCCTTAAAGATTGTTCCGGATATGGAACGGATCGGCGATCAGACAGTAGATATTTCGGAACTGATGCCTTACCTGTCAACCTTTAAGTATGAAGGCCGGGTTCACATTCAGGAGATGGCCAGCGCTACGGTAAAAATGGTATCCGAGAGCGTAAAATCCTTTGTGGATTCCGATGAGCTGCTGGCTCAGAAGGTAATCGCCAGCGACGACCTGGTGGATGAAATGTTTGAAAAGGTAAAGAAGGAGCTGCTGGATCTGATCGTAAATAAGGCCATCGACGCAGAGGTCGCTCTGGACCTTCTGATGACCGCCAAGTACTTCGAGAGAATCGGCGACCATGCGGTCAATATCGCAGAAAATGTGCGGGACCTGGTAACGGCGTAAAGAATTCTCTTAGCAAATTCATCTCAACTGTATGTCCCCTCAAGCAGGATTGTGTCTGTTTGAGGGGTTTTTCTTTGCATTTTCCGATACAAAGAAATATAATAACTATATAAACGTCAGAAATTTGATTCTTCACATAAGAAGAACATGGTAAGCTGAAACGAGCAGCAATTCTCTTGTTTCATAGAAATCCGGAAAAATGGGTTACGGGTGCATATATCAAAATCGGATATTTTGGCGAGGAATCTGATCTGCGTTATCAGGATGAGATTCATGGCTTTCTGTTTATTCAGGCGGATAGAGTTATAGAACTGATATATCTGAAATATATGAAAGCAATGATATCTTACGATAATGTTACCAGAATTGAGACTTATCCT
>CAJFOF010000016.1 GCA_904395885.1 uncultured Lachnospiraceae bacterium | reverse complement strand
TCGATCTCCTGGGTCAATGACGATTTTATCCACTATTTTGAAAGACTCCAGGAGATGAGGGAGAACCAGACGTTTACACCGGATATTGCTAATATCGGTTACTTTGAAGCCAAAGAGAGCTTTCTGGGCGGGAACGCTGCCATGTTCAATTCCGGCGCCTGGGATATCAGTGATTTTGAAAACAGTGAGATCGCAGACAAGATCGGATTTTTCTGGGGGCCGACCTTCTCTGACAGCGAGTATCCGCAGCAGATCGGCATCAAGGCTTCCGGCGGCGTGTATGTAGTTTCCTCAAAGGCTGCGGAAGACCCGGCGCTGCTGGACGCTATTATGAAATTCTGGCAGTTCTATTATGGGGAAGAAGGAACCAGAATCATTGCAGAGGAGACATCGGCGCTTCCGTGTTCTCAGTACAGCGGAACTATCGATGAGACTGCTCACCCGGTTCTGGCGACGATGATCACTGCACTGAACGATGACTGGGACGCTGTCACAGAACCTTTCAATTCCCTCTCCACGAGCGTTGCCTACGGGTATTTTGATGCATCCTTCGGGGTGATGACCGGCGTTTACTCTCCGGAAGAGGCTGCCCAGTATGTGGAAGATCTTCACAGCATGGAGCGGTAAAATGGGACAAAACAGGTTCTGAGGACTCCGCTCAGTACAGGCTTGCATAAATGGAGGCCCTCAGCGCATCTTGTGCGCTGGGGGCAGCTTCCATATTTTTGAGGAGGGCGCTATGCATTGGTTAAGTACAAAAAAAGCAAAGGCAGGGCTGCTGGCCCCGACGCTTATTGTTTATACACTCTTTATCATAATTCCTGCTGCGGTGGCTATTTACTACAGCTTTACAGAATACAGCGGTCTGGGAAAGGCAGTGTTCATTGGCCTGGAAAATTATTTTAGAATGTTTCAGGACCGGCTGTTTTTAATTGCGCTGAAAAATACATTCCTGGTGCTGTGCGCCAGCGTTGTCTTTCTGATGGTGGGCTCGTTTTTAATTGCCCTGATTATGAATGTGGATTTTAGGGGGAACGGGCTGTTTAAAATGGTCCTTTTTGCGCCGTATGTAATCGCTCCGATTATCATCGGAATTATCTGGGGGTATATCCTGAATCCCAATTATGGCCTTCTTAACAGCTTTCTGCGGGCCGTGGGACTGGACATCTTCGCCATTGAGTGGATTGGGGGAAGGACCTGGACGCCGCTGGCTCTGGCGATCGTGTTTACCTGGCAGGTACTGGGATTCCACAGCACCATTTTTTTGTCCGGCCTCCGGACGATTCCGAGGGAACTGTATGAAGCGGCTTCCATCGATGGGGCAAACGCTGTACAGAAAGTTTTCAGAATCACCTTGCCTATGCTTAAAGAAACGATTATGATAAATGTAGTTCTGGTCATCACCGGCGTGTTTAAGATATATGAGCTGGTGGTGCAGCTGACAGGAGGGGGCCCCGCGCACCAGTCGGAGCTTCTGACTTCGTATATGTACTTTACAGTGTTTCAGTCCAGAAGGTATGGCTACGGGATGGCGATAGCAGTTGCCGTGCTGGTCTGCTCAGTGCTGGGATCCTTTGTCTATATTCAGATAAGCGCCCGCAAAAGAAGGGAGGGGAAATAGATGAGGGAAAAAAGAGTTTCTGCAAAGAAGGTGCTTTTTTATCTTTTGACCGCAATTCTGCTGTTCCTGGCGCTGATACCGATTTTGTGGTCTGTCTTACTGTCTTTTAAAACCAATAATGAAATTGTAAATGCTCCTCTGTCTCTGCCGGAAAGCCTCAGCTTTGCCAACTATCAGAGAGCGCTGGACACTATAAATTTTCCGCAGATGTATGCAAACACGCTGATCTTGGTAGCGGTATCCGTGTTTTTCAGCATATGCCTGACCTTTATGAGTTCCTTTGCCATAGCCAGGCTGACATATAAAAGTGATAGAGCGGCGGATATCCTGTATCTCTATCTTCTGGTCGGCGTTGCCATCCCGGTCTATGTGCTGCTGTTTCCGATCTACCGGATTGACTCTTTGCTGGGGATTTTGGGAACCCGGCTGGGATTGATTCTGCCGTATATTGCGGTCAATATTTCATTTAACACTCTGATTTTCGTCGGATTTCTGAGAGAATTCCCTCCGGAACTGGAGGAAGCGGCGATCATAGACGGCTGCGGGCTGATCCAGCTCTGCACCAGAGTGGTGATCCCGGTAATGAAACCGACTTTTGTGACGGTAGTGATCTTCAATGCAGTCTATGTATTTAATGAATATCCTTTTGCCTCCACCTTTATTCAGGATACCAGCATGAACACGATATCGCTGATGACCTCCATGTTCAAAGGCCAGTATTCCATGGACTACAGCGGAATTATAGCTGCCAGCCTGCTGATTATGGTACCGGAGCTGATTTTCTATGTGCTTATGCAGAGAGATATCATCAGCGGAATGACAGAGGGAGCGGTAAAAGGCTAGAAAAGATTCAGGAGGTAATCATGAAAAAAGAACTCTGGAGGCCGTTTTTCCATTTTGCGCCGGAGAAAGGCTGGATGAATGATCCCAACGGGCTGGTCTGGTTTAAGGGAAGCTATCACTTGTTTTTCCAGTACAACCCATATCACTGCAGCTGGGACTCCATGCACTGGGGCCACGCGGTCAGCGGCGATCTGCTCCACTGGAGGCAGGTAGACTGTGCGCTGGTTCCGGATGAGAAATATGATAAAGACCCCACAGGAGGGTGCTTTTCCGGAAGCCCTGTGGTGTGGGAAGACAAGCTGTACCTGGTGTACACTGCCTCCGCAAAAAAAGACGGGAAGACGGTTCAGACCCAGTGCGCCGCCGTGTCGGAGGATGGATATCACTTTGAAAAAGTGAAGGAGAATCCTCTTGTGGAGGAGCCTTTCGGGAATACAGAAAATTTCCGGGATCCCAAGGTTATCCGGGCGGATGGACGCTGGCGGATGGTTTGCGGAGGAAGTTCCGGGGATGCCGATGACCCGGCAGCAGACGGCAGGATATATCTGTATTCGTCAGATGATCTGCTGCATTGGGAATACAATGGGATTTTGCTGGAGTCAAAGGGGAGATGGGGCTCTATGTTTGAATGCCCGGATCTGTTTTCCATAGGGGGAAAATGGATTCTGACAGCCTCTCCGATGAATCATCCCGATATGTGGCCGACGATCTGTTTTGAGGGAAGGGTAGATTTCGAGGGCTGCCAGTTTCAGGTGGATAAGATCCGGCGGTACGACTGGGGGAACCGCTTTTATGCGCCGCAGACCTACGGCCTTCCGGATGGGCGGAGAGTTCTTTTGGGCTGGCTGAATGGATGGATGTGGATGCCGTGGATGGAAGCGTGGGGGCCTACGGACCAGGAAGACTGGAGAGGCTGTCTGAGCCTGCCGAGAGAACTGTTTTTAGACGAATCCGGACGCCTGTGCCAACGCCCGGCAAAAGAAGCTGCTGCTCTGTGCGAACACACTGAGGCCAGAGGCAGCATCCTGGCAGGGCCAATTCCCCAGAAGCTGCCGGCAGGAAATAAAAATGCCTGCTGTATTCGCCTGAGCATAAAGAGAGAAGGCTCCAGGCAGCTAAAGCTGATTTTGATGGCTGACGAGCAGGGAAATGGGACAGAGCTGACGTTTGATCTGGACGGGCATTTTTTGGCAGCAGATAAAAACAGAATGGGAAACAAATGGGACAGAGGGCTTACAGTCTGCACCTTTGAGAGAAGAGAGAGGGACACAAAACATGCACCTCTGACTGCGGAAATCTGGATTGACCGGAGCACCATAGAGGTATTCCTGGATGGAGGGAGATATGTTCTGACAGACACAGCATATCCATCGGACGGGCAGTGCAATGTATATGTCCAATCTCCCTACAAACAGATTCCGCTGGATTATGAGATCGGTTTCATTCCTCAATAACTTGTATTTCCAGAAAATCGAAATCGATGGTTTCTACAAAACTGTCCTGGTAAAATCGGGCTTTATCGTGGCGCTGAAATTCCCGGATAGTGGAGTCCATCCAAATGGGATGTCCCAGGTCAAACTGGATGCAGATTTCATCCAGGGATTGAAAAACCATCTGGGTTCTGGACAGAGAATAATCAGAGATACAGATGACAGTATCTTTTACCAGCCGGTTGTCTTTCCAGATCTTTCCCCACATACGAAACATGGGCAGGCACCTTCCTTTCAGTCTGAACTGTAAACGCTATTATATCAAATCGCCCGTGTTTATACAAGAAATCCTTGTCGATAGCTGTAATTTGTAGTAATCTATTAGTGATAGTTCAGCCGGCTGGCGGATGCGCCGGCCGGGACAGCAATAGAGATTTTTGCAGATATTCGGACAAGAGGGGGAACTTGCTTATGGGATCGGGAATAACGGATTATTCCGCTTTTTTGTCAGAAGCGATAAAGTCAGTGGAGGAACTGAATCGAAGCAAAAAGGTCTGTGAAGAGCTGGAGGCAGAGGAACAGCGTCTGGACCGGGAACTGGAAAATGAGAAGAAGGCAGTGGCGGATTCCATCAGCCTGACGGTAAAAAAACGGAGGGAAGAGATCAGCTCCAGTTACGATAAGGAGATTGGGAGCGGGCAGGAACGTTTGAGAAAGACCCGGGCAAAGAGAGAGAAGGCCAAAAGTCAGGGGGTCAAAGAGCGGATAGCGGAGGAGACGGAAGCGCTGCGGGAGCACAATCAGGAGCTGGAGACTCAGATGAAAACTCTGTTCAAGCAGGAGCGGATACCGGCATTCTGCCGCAGCACCTGGTACTATGCCATGTATATGCCCGGAAGCGTAAAAGAGATCGGACTGATGATGCTGACATTCTGCGTCTGCTTTCTGGCGGTCCCCGGCATCGCCTACCTGCTGATCCCATCGGCGGAGCGGCAGTACTGGATGCTGGCCCTGATCTATGTGCTGGCCATACTGGTATTCGGAGGACTTTACATCACGATAGGGAATAAAACTAAGATGAATCATGCGGAAGCGCTGAAAAAGGGCCGGAATATCAGGAGCATGATCCGAACCAACAATAAAAAGATCCGGGTGATTACCGTCTCCATCCGCAGAGACCGGGACGAGGCGGTCTACAACCTTGAGAAGTTTGACGATGAGATTGCCCGGCTGGAGCAGGAGCTGCAGCAGATCAGCCTCCACAAAAAAGATGCGCTGAACACATTTAATACGGTAACAAAGAATATTATATCTGACGAGATTATCAACAACAGCAAGAGCAGGATCGAGGCCATCGAGGAGGAGCACGAGAGGATCAGCGAAAAGCTGAGGGAAGCCCAGAAGCACGCAAAAGAGCAGGCTCTGTATGTCACCGACCAGTATGAGACCTACCTGGGAAAGGAATTCATGCAGACAGAGAAGATTGCGGAGCTGGCCAAGATCATCCGCAATGGACAGGCCTCAAATCTCAGCGAGGCGATCGCCGTATATAAGAGCCAGAAGAATGGGTAGAAGATAGGCTGCCCTGTCAGGCGAACAGAAAACATAAGGAAGAGCCATTGACACGCCCCCGCAGGAGGAAAATCCTGCGGGGGATTTGTTTTTCACGCTGCCTTCAGCTCAGCCGAAATGCCTTTTCAGCCAGCGATAAAGTTTCCGTAATCCTTCTTGATTCGTCTCTTAAAATCACATGAAATCCCGAATTCAAAAAATGGTTATAGTTTTTCTCTGAATTGATTCTTTTTAAGCACTCTTTGAAATTGTCCAATGCCTTATCCGGATTTTCTTCTTTTATTAATAATTGATACAAAAATTGTTTTTCTCTGTCCGGTCGATCAAAAAATCTGTTGACAGATATATCAGGATCTGCCAACATAATCAGAACATGGTTAATATCCGAAATTTTCCATAATATTTCTATTGGGATGTTCGTATCTACAAACACCTTTTTGCCATGCCTTGCTACTTCTTCTAAGATTTTTAATTCTAAAATTATGCATTCCCTGGTGCAGCCACTTATCTACGCCTCATACTCATCGGGGGTTCTTCTTATGAATTCACTCCAATTAACCAAATCTCTGGTATATGTTAAATTTGGAAATTCAGTACTGTCCAAATCAGCGATGAGCGCATTATGATAATTTTCTTCGCATACAATGCCATCATATTTATTTGCTAATGCCTTGACTATAGTAGATTTTCCGGCATATGCTGTACCGTTTATAAAATAAACATTTTCAAATTTCATTATTTTTATCTCTCTTTTTCCCCGTTATTTTCTATGTAGGCCTGGATGGTTTCGCTGCTGTAGCTGAGGAGCCTCCCGAAACTGGCGGCAATGTCTCCTCGACAGGCGGCATACCGGCCATTTTCCAATGCGGCGGCTTTCCGCGCTTTTAGGGCTTTGTATTCCTCAATGTCTTTTTCTTCTTTATAGAAAATAATATTGAATGTCCCCCTATTAAGAGAATAGGGGAAAAGGTCCGTTATCAGCGGGTCATCGTCTAAATAGTAATGAGTCTGGTATTTTTCTGTGATCATTTCTGCGAACGGAATGTACTCATCGCGCTGGCTCTTTGTCCGGGAAGGGTGGGCTAGGGCAATGCGCTTCAGGCCGGCCTTTACCATTTCATTAAAACAGTCCATAACGCCGCACTGGTAAGAATATTCATCGATTTGTCTCATGTTATTTCGCCCCCATAATAGAAAGTATTTTTTTCAGGTACTTGTTTTTATTATTCTGGAACCAGATCATGGTCACGCCCTGGGTCAGATTGTAAGTGTCAGGCAGCTTGTAGCTTACGATATTTCTGTCATTGGCCAGATAAACGTAGGGCCGAAGCAGAGTAATATAGCGCCCTGTAGCCAGATAGATGGGGATGTCGTCATAGGATTCCACGATCTCAATCCCTTTCGGAGCAAAGGGAAGCAGATTGATCATCCGGTAGTCATTTTTTTCAATCAGGTATCTTGTGGTGACGATCGGATAGCTTGAAAAGTCATTGATTGTCAGGTCCTCTTTTCGATTTAAAGGAGAATTTGCGGAAAAGAAAATCTGAGGTTTTGCTGAAACGATGGTGTGGAGCTTGATATTTGGGTTGGATACATTCGTGTCAGAGAGGATAAAACCCAGATCATAAGAACCATTCAAAACGCCGTTGACGACGGTTTCATTTTCGTAGCAGTGGAGTTTGATGTCAGCGCAGGAAAAGAAATCATCCCGTGCAAGCAGGAAAAAGAAGTCAGGAATAGCAGAAGGAAAATCAATATTCTGGCAGAAGCTGATGGTGATGCCCTCCTGCTTATACTGATGGGAATTATTAAAAAGGGAATCCAGCTTGTCATAAACTTCACTCAGCTCCAAATTGAGGAAAATGGCCTTCTGGGTCGGTATGATCCCTTTCTTCTGGCGGATAAACAGTGGTTCGCCGACGATCTTTTCCAGAGAGGCTATATTTTTGCTTATGGTGGACTGGGTCGTATAAGCGCGATCCGCAGCCTGGGCAAAACTTGAGCATTTCATAGTGATCCTAAAATATAAAATCTGCTGCAAATTAATGTTTTTCATCACCTTTTCCTCTCCGGGAACAGCCCTCCAATTTTATATAGTATTTTACCAAAAAGCTGATAAAATGACCAGCACAAAACCGCCTTTATCCATGAAAAAAAGGAAGACATACATTCGGACTTGGAATATATAAACTGGCATTTCATCCATTATAATGTGGGTAGATCAGATCTGATATATTCATTAGGAGGATAAGGACAATGAAGATAGAGCAAATAGAAGTATTTCTCTTGGACGGCGGTTCTCCGGGCTGGAGACCGATTGTCTGCCGGGTCAGCACGGATGAAGGAATCTATGGCTATGGGGAGGCATCAGTGGGATTTGACACAGGAGCGTCAGCCTCCTTCAATATGATCAGAGAGGTGGCTCCATTCGTGATCGGAAAGGATCCTACGGCGACAGAAGCCCTGTGGGATACCATGTATACTCAGACATTCTGGGCCCAGGGCGGCGGAACGGTTATGTTCTCGGCAATCAGTGCCATTGATATGGCCTGTTGGGACATCAAGGCCAAGGCACTCAACGTGCCGCTTTATAAACTGCTGGGAGGAAAATGCCGGGACAAACTGAGAGCTTACGCCAGCCAGCTGCAGTTTGGCTGGGGAAATGGCATGGTATTTGACCGCGGCTACAAGACGGAGGATCTGGTAGAACATTCCCTGAAGGCGGTGGAAGAAGGCTTCGACGCCATTAAAATTAATTTCATCACTTATGACGGGGATGGCGGCCGACTTGGTTTTCTGAAAGGTCCTATCCATCCGAAGGTAAGAACTCTGATAGAAGAGCGAGTGAAAGCGGTTCGGGAAGCCGTGGGAGACAATGTGGATATTATCGTGGAAAACCATGCAAGAACAGATGCGGTATCGGCCGTTGAGATGAGCGAACTGATCAAACCGTACCATATTATGTTTATGGAAGAAACCTGCACACCTATGAACTTGCAGGTGCTGGAGACTGTCCGGAAACTTTCTCCTATCCCGCAGGCAGGAGGAGAGCGGGTGTACGGAAAATATCACTATGCAAACCTGATCAAGAATGATATTTTCCAAATCTATCAACCGGATCTTGGGACCTGCGGCGGCATCACGGAGGCCATGAAAATTGCATCTATGGCAGCAGCGGTAGATGGGGGGATCCAGATCCACGTGTGTGGAAGCCCCATCGCCATCGCGGCATCGCTTCATGTAGAGGCGTCGCTTCCCAATTTTGTAATCCATGAGCATCATGTAACCAATCGGAATGAGAAGAACAAGCGGCTCGGAATCTATGATTACCAGCCGGACGAGAAGGGCTTTTGTCATATTCCGGAACTGCCGGGGATTGGCCAGGAACTGTCTCCGTGGGCGATCGAGCACGCATTGGCGAAAGATACGATTAAAGGAGAGTAAATATGAGTGGGGAAGAAACAGGACTGAAAAGACAAATAGGTTTATTCGGGGCAGTTGCAATTTTGGTCGGCGCGGTTATCGGCTCCGGTATCTTCATGACGCCGGGTACTGTCGCGGCGGCAGCCGGATCCTTCGGACCGTTTATGGTTGCCTGGATCCTGGCCGGGGCCAGTGGAATCCTATGCTCCCTGGTGTATGCAGAGCTGGCACCCGCTATGCCGAAAGCCGGCGGGCCTTATGTCTATATCACAGAATCCTTTGGAAAAGGAGCGGGATTTGTCTACGGCTGGTCTATGACCATCGGAAACTATATTCCGCTGGTGGCAATGCTTGCCACAGGTTTTGCAAGCAACCTGGCAAAACTGATCCCGGGACTTACGCCTACAGGCGTTAAAATGGTAGCGACCGCTGTTATTCTGGCACTTATGATTTTGAATATCTGCGGAACAAAGCTAGGTTCTACGATAGCGAATATTTTTACAGTGGGAAAGTTGCTGGCGCTTCTGCTGGTAATTATCGGCGGCTTTTTCTTTATGTCACCTGAAAATTTTACTACCGTGACAACTGAATCCCAGACGACTGAGTGGAGCGGTGTGCTGAGCGCAGCCTTCCCGGCCTTCCTGGCATTTGGCGGTTACTATCAGCTGGCGTATATGGGAGCGGATATAAAGGATCCGAAACGGACTCTTCCGCTGGGAATGATTATCGGGATGGTGATCGTAATTGCCATCAATGTGCTGATCTCCATTGCTTGCGTAGGTACAGTAGGATTCGCAGAGCTGGCTGGGAGCGAGACGCCGGTTGTAGACGCGGGCACCGCAATTTTCGGTCCGGCCGGAACCGTTATCGTCACCATCGGAGCTTGTGTGGCAATTTTTGGCGCGTTGAATGGCGGTATTATGAGCTACCCTCGGGTTTCTTATTCTATGAGCCAGAACGGACTTATGTTTAAGTCCTTCGGAAAACTGCATGAGAAGTACAATACACCGTACGTTCCTACGCTGTTTATCTGCCTGATTGCGCTGATTTTTGTCTGGACAGGTTCATTCAGCACCCTGCTGGCAATCAACGTGTTTGCAGGGCGTATCCTGGAATGCGTCGTCTGCCTGTCTCTGCTGGTGCTGAGAAAGAAAAAACCGGATATGGCCCGCCCACTGAAGATGCCGGGTTACCCGGTCACCACGATCCTGGCCATCGTCATAACGTTTGTTATCTGCATGACCTGCTCCGGCACTCAGATGCTGCAGAGCATCTGCCTGATGCTGACATCCATA
Organism: uncultured Lachnospiraceae bacterium; assembly: GCA_904395885.1. Taxonomy (GTDB): domain Bacteria; phylum Bacillota; class Clostridia; order Lachnospirales; family Lachnospiraceae; genus UMGS1370. The sequence goes on along the minus strand of CAJFOF010000016.1, from coordinate 24,297 downwards.
CCGGCGTACTTTATTTTCAGGGCGCTGAACAGGAAGGAAGCGGAAAGCGCAGAGTAGGCACTGACATTAGAGAAGATTCTGTAAACTCAATAGAAACACTAAAAATCCCTGCCGGGAGACCAATATTGCAAAGATATTGGCCTCGGCGGGGATTTTCAGTCTATCAGGAAAGGCCGAAGGCATATAGCAGACAGAAAAACGCGATGAATACTGAACAAACACAAAAAATACGTTATAGGGATCTTACACAGCCTCAGATCGAAATCAGATGATAGGGGATCTGATTTGCGGTCAGCATCTGGGCCTCTCTCTGGTGGCAGGTAAAGATAATCGTCTGCCCCGGGTAGGCCTCCACCAGCCACTTGAGAGCGGTCTTTAAGCGCTCGTCGTCGTACAGGACAAAGCTGTCGTCAAAGATCAGGGGAAGAGGATCATCCCCCTTCTGGATCAATTTGGCGGCAGCAAGTCGAAGCGCCAGATAGACCTGATCCATCGTGCCGCTGCTGACCTGCTCTAAAGGAACTAGCTTGGTTTTGGTATTCATGAACACATGGAGGTTTTCATCCACGCTCATACTGTTGTAGACGCCTCCGGTGATACAGTCGATCAGGTGGGAAGCCTCCTTATTCAGATAGAGGCCAAAGGAATCCCGTATTGTCGTGGACAGGTTGGTCATGGTCTCCTGGGCCAGATCAATAGCAGCGATCTCCTGGGAAAGGCGCTCGTTCTCGGCCAGGGTGGCGCGCAGGGCCTCGGCCTGAGTCTTGCAGTTGGCCAGACGCTCCAATTTCTGTTCAAGCTCCCACTGAGTGCGCTGCTGCTGTTCGATGACCTCTGTGCAGGCCGTCTGCTGGGCCTGAAGATCGTCAAGTTCTTTTGCCAGAATCCTGGCAGTTTCCTCGGATTTTATCAGTGCGGCGCACAGACGCCGGTACTCACCCATCCGCTGGCAGAAGGCATTCATGGCTTCCTGGGAGATGGAGCTGTCCCCCAGGTGGCGGGAAAAGATTTCCTGCAGGAGCTTTGTGCTGTAGCTCAGATCCCGCTTTACGCCTTTATTCTGCAGGGCGGCTATCATGCCGATGGCCAGAAAGATCAGGCTCAATCCGCCGGCCGCTATGACAGCCGGAAACGGAACGGTGGAAAAACGTTCGGAGAAGGCTAGGACTCCGCATGTGCCCCCGCAGAGGACGGCGGCGATAAAGGCAAGGACGAGGCAGATCTTCCGGGATTTCTTTGAGGCGGATATTTTCGCAGACTGATAGCGGGCGTAAATGATCCGCGCCTCATCCTCATACTGGAGAATGGACGATTCCGAGGAGAACTGATTCCCCGACAAAAGCTGCTGTCCCCTGGCGATCTTCTGGAGCAGATCCTCTTTCTCCTGTTGCTTTTCCAGAATAGTCTGAGCCACATGGTCTCTCTTTTTTCGATAATCGGCCAGATGATTCTCGTATTCGGGGGAGGAGATGGTCTTCTCAATATTGCGGATCTCGCTTAACAGAGCTGTATAGCTTCTGGCAGCCTCCGGTACCATCTGGTTTTCAAAGGCCTTTCGCTGAGCTTTTAAAAAGGCAGTGGCCTTTGTGATATTGAGAGCCAGATTGCCGGATGTGTTCAGATTGGCGATGTAATTTCTCAGCTCGGCTACCATGCCGGCCTCGGTAGCACTTTTTAACTGGCCGATACTGATAGTATTATTGTAGGCGGTCTCGCTCAGGCCATTGAGCAGATTGTCCATAAAGGCTTTTGTGGGTTCAATCTGCCGACCGTCTGTCTCGTCTACGATAGAGAGCTCGCGGCTGTTCTGAAAATTCCGTTCAATCCGGTAGATATGGCCGTCTTTTTCCAGCCGGAGCCGCCCTTCAAAGGTCCCCTTATTTTCCCAGGGAAGAAAGCGGCTGTAGGCATCTGTGCGGGCGGCCCGCCCCCGCTGCCGTTCGATTCCGAAAAGCATGGATCGGATAAAGGTGTGCAGGGTAGATTTGCCGGCCTCATTTTTTCCATATACAATATTTAAACCGTCTTCAAAGGTCACAGTCCGATCGTGGAGTTTTCCGAAACCGCCGATATATAGATCTAAGAGTTTCATGAGTCAGCTCCTTTCATCCGTTGTGTGCAGAAGAGCATTGATTCCGTAATACAGAGCTTTTTTTTCAACGGGACTCATCTCATCCTTTTGAAGTGCCTGAATGAAAAATCCAATCATATCGCTGGGATGCTCTGCAAACAAAGCTGAGAAATCATATTGAGGTTCGGATTCATCAATAAGTTCAACGATGCGGAATCGGGAGGAGAGAATATCCAGATCAAAGGCAATGTCCGGGTCTCTCATGCCGCGGATACGGAACCGATAAATATTGCTGCTCCCTCGCTTCTGAATCTCCTGAGAAATGCTGGAGGCAAGCTCAGTATTTGTAGTGGCCGGTGTGACATTAACAGCAAGGGAAATATACTGGACACGGGCCGCCGGGATGAATTCCAGCGTTGTAACCCGGTGAGTAAGGGCATTGATCTCACCGTAATAGAAGCCGTGAGGGCCAATCTCTGTCTTGTCCAGGGGTTCGGGAGAACCGCAATAGGCAGCCTTCCCCTCCAGCACCAGCTCCGGTTTGTGAATGTGGCCCAGGGCAATGTAGGAGAAGGGGGATGCGGCGAGAACAGCCCGGTCTATTGGCAAATGATTGGCATCGCCGCCGTGAGCCATCAGGATCTGGATGCGGCCGTTGTCGGGGATCTGAAGCTGCCCCAGCTTGTCCTCCCGTATCTCGGCGGTGTTATAGCTGAATCCATAAACTTCTGTATTCAGGCGTTCAAAATAAACGGAATCCAGTTCTGTGTTTGTGAGATAGGTCACATTTGGGCACCAGGAAAAACTGAATACCGCAGAATTGGCCCGCAGCCGGTCATGGTTGCCGGCAATAATCACCACCTGGACGCTGGGAATGGTAGAGAACAGATAGTTGATCTCCTTTAAGTCGCGAACTAAAGGCTGACGGTGAAAGAGATCGCCGGCAATGAAAAGAAAGTCCACATCCCGGTCTCTGGCCTGACGGATGATTTCCTGAAACGTCTCTTTGATGGCCTGGGCGCGTTCCTGGCTCCACGGTTTTTCGCTGTCCGGAGTCATGCCCCAGTGAATATCGGCGGTATGGATAAATTTCATAGATGGAACCTCCCAAAAAAGCTGCTGCAGATTCGCAGCAGCTTTGGACAGACTGATCGGTTACAGTTCGCAGTTATTGACGGTTCTGGGGAAGGGGATCACGTCTCGGATGTTGGACATGCCGGTCAGATACATGACACAGCGCTCAAATCCCAATCCAAATCCGGCATGGCGGGCGGAACCGTACTTTCTCAGATCCAGGTAGAATCCGTAGTCTTCCTCTTTCAGCCCCAGCTCTCTCATGCGGGTCAAAAGTTTATCGTAATCATCTTCCCTCTGGCTGCCGCCAATGATCTCACCAATGCCGGGAACCAGACAGTCCACGGCAGCGACAGTCTTTCCGTCGGGATTCAGTTTCATATAGAAGGCCTTGATCTCCTTGGGATAGTCGGTTACAAATACGGGCTTTTTGTAGATCTGCTCGGTCAGATAACGCTCGTGCTCTGTCTGCAGGTCGCAGCCCCAGAAGACTTTATAGTCAAAGTTGTCATTATTCTTTTCCAGAATTTCAATGGCCTCTGTGTAGGTGATGCGGGCAAACTCGGAATTTAAGATTCCGTTCAGGCGCTCCAGAAGTCCCTTATCCACAAACTGATTAAAGAAATTCATCTCCTCCGGAGCATGCTCCAGAACGAAACGGATGATGTATTTTAACATTCCTTCTGCCAAATCCATATCGTCCTCCAGATCGGCAAAAGCGATTTCCGGCTCGATCATCCAGAATTCGGCCGCGTGTCGGGTCGTATTAGAATTTTCTGCACGGAAGGTGGGACCGAAGGTGTAGATGTTGCGGAAAGCCATTGCGTACGTTTCACCGTTCAACTGCCCCGAAACCGTCAGGTTAGTGGGCTTATTAAAGAAGTCCTTTGAGAAATCCACGGTTCCGTCAGGATTTTTCGGTACATTGGTCAGATCCAGGGTAGTAACCTGGAACATTTCGCCAGCGCCCTCACAGTCGCTTCCGGTAATGAGAGGCGTGTGGACATAGACAAAATCCCGCTCCTGGAAATACTGGTGGATCGCATAGGCGATCAGGGAGCGCACCCGAAATACTGCCTGGAAAGTATTGGTTCTAGGCCGCAGATGGGAGATCGTACGGAGAAACTCAAAAGAGTGGCGCTTCTTCTGCAGAGGGTAATCCGGGGCAGAAGGACCTTCAATCTGAATTTCCGCAGCCTGAATTTCAAAGGGCTGTTTGGCATTTGGAGTCGCAACCAGGGTGCCTTTTACGATAATAGCAGAACCGACATTTAACTTGGAGATCTCAGAAAAGTTTTCCATGGTATCATGGTATACCACCTGAAGGGTCTCAAAGAAGGTTCCGTCGCTGACGACAATAAAGCCGAATGCCTTGGAATCTCTGACGCTGCGAACCCAGCCGCCTACAGAAACTTCCCGGTTAAGATAGGCATCCCGGTTTTTATATAATTCTCTTACAGTAACTAAATCCATTTCAATATCTCCTTTTTGCACTCAGTATTCGGATTGATACAATTAAGGATGATTATACTGTATTTTTCCTGGCGATTCAAGGGTTTGGCGGATATTTGGGATTTTTTCAACGGATTTTTTGGGATGAAAGAAAAGATATGTTGTATGTCTTTCTCAGGAAATACACAATATATGGTAAAAAGTGTAAAAGAATGCAAATTTTGGAAAAAAATGTCGGAAAATGCACAAAAAATACAATAGAAATCAAATGAATTTGTTCACTATTTATGAAAAGTATGATATAATGATTCCATAACTAAATTTAACAGCAAGAGGTGATAACGTGATTAAGAAGGAAATGATTGCCATGCTTTTAGCTGGCGGACAGGGAAGCCGTCTGGGGGTCCTTACCCAGAAAGTGGCGAAGCCGGCGGTATCATTTGGGGGCAAGTACCGCATTATTGATTTCCCATTGAGCAATTGTATTAATTCCGGTGTTGATACAGTGGGTGTTCTCACTCAGTATCAGCCATTACGTTTGAACTCCCATATCGGGATCGGAATTCCGTGGGATCTAGACCGCAATGTTGGAGGGGTTACAGTGCTGCCGCCTTATGAAAGGAGTAAGGGCAGCGACTGGTATACCGGCACGGCCAACGCGATCTATCAAAATCTTGAATATATGGAAAGCTACAATCCAGACTACGTTCTGATCTTGTCAGGTGACCATATTTATAAGATGGATTACGAGGTCATGTTAGATTACCACAAGGCGAACAATGCAGATATCACCATTGCTGCCATGCCGGTTCCTATTGAGGAGGCCAGTCGATTTGGCGTTGTGATTACAGACGAAAACAACCGGATCACTGAATTTGAAGAGAAGCCTCCTGTTCCCAGAAGCAACCTGGCATCTATGGGTATCTATATTTTTACCTGGCCTGTTTTGAGAGATGCTCTTATCAAAATGAAGGACGAGCCGGGATGCGACTTTGGAAAGCATATCATTCCGTATTGCCATGGCAAGGGCGACAGAATCTTTGCTTATGAATACAACGGATATTGGAAAGACGTGGGGACTCTTGGCTCCTATTGGGAAGCGAATATGGAGCTGATCGATATTATACCAGAGTTCAATCTTTACGAAGAATACTGGAGAGTCTATACCAAGAGCGATATCATTCCTCCGCAGTACATTTCCTCAGATTCTGTAATCGAAAAGAGTATTATCGGTGAAGGAACGGAGGTCTACGGCGAGATCTATAATTCTGTTATCGGCGCCGGTGTTACTATCGGAAAAGGCGCAGTGATCCGCGATTCCATTATTATGAAAGGAACTACAATCGAAGAGGGCGCAGTGATTACCAAGGCTATCGTGGCAGAAGACGTGCGGATTGGGAAGAACGCCCAAATCGGGATAGGAGAGTATGCTCCCAGTACTTACGATCCTAAGGTATATCAGTTTGATCTGGTTACGATTGGTGAACATTCTGTAATTCCGGAGGGCATAAAAATAGGAAAGAATACTGCCATTTCCGGGGAGACAGTTGCGGAAGATTATCCTGACGGATTATTAGCAAGCGGAGACTACATTATAAAGGCAGGTGGCGTACGATGAGAGCAATCGGTATTGTTTTAGCAGGTGGTAACAGTAAGAGAATGCGGGAGCTTTCCAACAAGAGGGCAATCGCCGCTATGCCGGTCGCAGGAAGCTACCGCAGCATTGACTTTGCATTGAGTAATATGAGCAATTCCCACATTCAGAATGTAGCAGTGTTTACTCAGTACAATTCTCGCTCCCTGAATCTGCATTTGAGTTCTTCGAAATGGTGGGATTTCGGAAGAAAACAGGGCGGCCTGTTCGTTTTTACACCTACGATAACGGCCCAGAGCAATGACTGGTATCGCGGCACTGCAGATGCGCTGTATCAGAACCTGTCTTTCTTAAAGAGCAGCCATGAACCTTATGTGGTGATCGCAGCCGGAGACGGCATCTACAAAATGGATTACAACAAGGTTTTGGAATATCACATTGAGAAGAAGGCAGATATCACGGTTGTCTGCAAGAAGATGGCAGAGGGAGAGGATGTAACCCGCTTCGGATGCGTTAAAATCAATGATGACGGGCGCATCGTAGATTTTGAAGAGAAGCCTATGGTGTCAGATGCCAATACGATTTCCTGCGGTATCTATGTCATTCGCCGGCGCCAGTTGATTGAGCTGATCGAACGCTGTGCGGCAGAAGACAGATACGATTTCGTAAAGGATATTCTGGTTCGCTATAAGAACTTAAAGAGAATTTACGCGTACAAGCTGGAAACATACTGGAGCAACATTGCTTCTGTAGAGTCTTACTATAAGACCAATATGGACTTCTTAAAGCCGGAGGTGCGGGATTATTTCTTTAAGCAGTATCCGGATATTTATTCTAAAGTTGATGATCTGCCTCCGGCAAAATACAATCCGGGCGCAGTCGTTAAGAACAGCCTGATTTCCAGCGGGTGCATTTTGAACGGAACCGTTGAAAATTCTGTGCTTTTCAAAAAAGCCTATATTGGCAACAATTGTGTGATCAAGAATTCTATTATTTTGAATGATGTATATATCGGAGATAATACAGTCATTGAAAACTGTATTGTGGAGAGCCGGGACACGATCCGGGCCAATACGACCCATATTGGTACCCCGGACAATATTAAGATTGTCGTGGAGAAAAACGAGAGATATACATTATAAAGGGGCAGAGATATGAAAAAGATAAACTGCCGAAGATTTCAAACTTCGGGAGAAAAATACATCGCAGGTGCGAGAGTTGAGTGACGGAGGGGTTTCAAGTATGCAGATTACAGATGTAAGAGTAAGACGAATCGAGAAGGAAGGAAAGATGAAGGCGATTGTATCAATCACGCTGGATAATGAGTTCGTCATCCATGACATTAAGGTAATTGAGGGAGAAAAGGGATTATTTATTGCAATGCCCAGCCGCAAAGCAGCAGACGGTGAGTACCGCGACATTGCACATCCGATCAATTCGGGCACTCGTGATACGATTCAGCGGGTTATTCTGGACAAGTACACAACAACATTGCTGGAAAATCCGGAGCAGGACGGAGTTGCTTAAAAAATGAAAACGTGAAACAGAAAGGGGCTGCCGGGAGGCGGCCCCTTTTTCTACCTATTGGCACAAAAACCATTCTATGCATAAAACCATTCTGAGCCGTCTATAATGAAAGTAAACAAACATGCCCCGCCCGCGGCGCCGCTGAGGCATGAAAGTCAGAAGAAATTTAAAGGCGGTAAAGAATGAAATTTTGGGAACGGATTGCTGTGCATACACAGCAGGAAATTTTTTATTACGATACACGCAGAGGGTTTGACGCCAGACATTTGGCGGCCCGGCTTTATGAGATGATACTGGAAGAGCTGGAGAGAGGGAAAAAGGGGGTTGTCTTTCTCTGCATCGGTACGGATCGCTCTACAGGAGACAGCCTGGGCCCGCTGATCGGTTATAAATTAAAAGGAAAAGAGGAGGCGGATATTCCGGTATTCGGAACATTGGAGCGGCCTGTACATGCTATGAATCTGGACGATTATATGCGCTTTTTAAAGGAGGGATATCCTGACCATGTAGTGGTGGCCATAGACGCTTCTGTGGGAAAGACAGACCACATTGGCTATGTGACGCTGGGAAAGGGGGCGCTAAAGCCCGGATTGGGCGTCAGCAAAGAGCTGAGAGAAGTGGGGGACATTTTTATCACCGGAATTGTTGGAGGGTGCGGAAACTATGACCCTCTGATGCTTCAGAGCGTTCGTCTGTCTGTAGTGATGCGTCTTGCTGACTGCATCAGCGACAGTATCCGGCTTGTCGAAAAATTATGGTCAAACGCAGCTATGATTTGACAGGATTTTTATCCGTGCTGTGCTATTCTTTCTTAGATAGAATAGGAAAGCAGGGTGATTCATTATGGGAGAATTGTATAATCCGTTTCCAAAGCTGCCGAAAAACATCCGACAGATTGGAGAGCGGGATGAAACTGTCCGGCTGTATGTAGAGGACTATGTTAATACGTATCTAAAACGTTTATATCCAACGGGTGGACAAGATCTGCGGGTAGGACTCCTTCTGGGAAGCGCGGAGGAACAGGAGGGAACACCTTATGTGTTCGTAGATGGCGCCATGGAAATGGAAGGGGTCACCGCAGAGGGTGAACAGGTCTCTTTTTCTGAGGAGGCGTGGAAGAAGGCTTACCAGAATATAGAGGAGCAGTTTCCAAAGAGGACCGTGCAGGGGTGGTTCTTATGCGGTGCGCCAGGCTGTTCCCTCAGCCCATTGAATTATTGGAAACAACATCTCCAGTACTTTTCAGGAAAGAACCAGATCATGTATCTGAATGGGGGACTGGAGGGGGAGGAAGCAATCTACATAACTTCCAGCGACGGATTTTATAAATTAAGAGGCCACTGTATCTATTATGAAAGAAATCAGATGATGCAGGATTACATGGTGAATCAGAAAGAGAACCGGAAAGTGGAAGCCGGCGGAAGCGACCCTGTCATAAGGGATTTCCGCCAGAAGATGGAATCAAAAAAGGCCCAGATTTCAGTGCAGAAAAATTCGGTAAGCCTTTTGGGAGGCCTGTGCAGCGCCCTGGCAATCGTGGTATTGGCAGGAGGCGTTGTCATGTTCAACAATTATGAGAAGATGAGAGATATGGAGGGGGTAATTGCTTCGGTCCTGCCGGCAGGAGCAGAAGGATGGGAAGATGGCCGGCAAAACCAATCGAAAATCCAGGTGGAAGAGGTTCCTGGTGAGGTATTCCCTACAGAAGCAGATGCGGAGGAAGCATCACCGGTGGGGAGTACGCTGGTGGAGGACGGAAACCCAGGAACTGAGCCGGGAGGAGATCAGGAATCAGGGATACAGGAAACAGGAGGGGCGGCGGCAGATAGGCAGGAGACCGGCACAACCCCGGATCTTACAGGGGCAGATGCAGGTGCCGAGACTGAAACAGACAGCGCTGTGGCAGCCGGCGGCCCGGTTCTCCAGAAAGTGACGGAGCCGGGGCCGGGACAAATGTACTACACCGTTCAGGATGGAGAAACCTTGTACGGGATCTGTTTTAAACTGTATCAGAGCGTCAACCATCTGGATGAAATCTGCCAGCTCAACGGCCTGACGGACCAGAACCACATTATGTCCGGCCAAAAACTGGTGGTGCCGGAAAGCTCTGTACCCCAGGAAGCAGCGGAAAATTAAGATAAAAAGGTAATGCGTTTCCTGAGGAAATGTTGTATACTGTACATAACGTCAGTGTGCAAGGGATCAGATTGATACTGGCGATAAACTTCAGCATACCGAACAGCACACCGAGGAGAAATGGGAATGAGTGATTTAAACTCCATGAATCGGGAACTGAAAAAGCAGCAGCTCCGCCAACAGATTGTGTCAAATCAGACGGCGGCAGGTTCCCGGACACTGGGAATAGACAACCAAAGGCCAAATGGGGAGGAAGAGGTAAAGGCGGTAAAAAAAGCTCATCGGAGGGTTCTGAGGAAACGGGCCGTAATCGCTGTGGTCATTCTGCTGCTTTTAGCGGCGGCGGCCGGCGGCGTATATTATTGGATCGAATATTATCAGTACCAGGAATATAAAGTGAGCTGGGAAACGGATCTGACGGCAGGCCAGGAAGGCACAGAGGGAAGTTCACCAAATTATATTCGTTTCGGGAAGAACCTTTTAAAGTATACCAGAGACGGCGCTTCCTATATTGATGACAAGGGACAGGCACTGTGGGTGCAGACCTATGAGATGAAGTCGCCGATCGCTGTGGTCAACGGTTCTTTTGCCGTGATTGCCGATCAGCAGGGAAATGAGCTGTATATCTGCAATGAAGAAGGATATCAGGGGACAGCCAAGACTTTGCTGCCTATAACCAGGGTGGCTGTCTCGGGAGAAGGCGTGGTCGCAGCCGTTCTGGAGGATTCCAGGTCCAGCTACGTATCTATGTTCAAGCGGGACGGCAGTGAATTGAACGTTACAATGAAGTCCACAGTATCTAAGAATGGCTATCTGATGGATCTCAGCTTTTCACCTGACGGGACTCAGCTTATTTGCTCTTACGCCTACATAGAGAACAACGCATTGAAAAGCCGTGTGGTCATCTATGACTATTCTGAAGAAGTGGGACAGAATATACCGGACAGGATTGTCAGCGCCAATGACGATGCATTTGCAGACAAACTGGTGCCGAGAGTTCATTTTATGTCGGAGACGTATTCCTTTGCCTGTTCAGACACAGGCCTGGCGTTCTTTTCGTCGGAAAACAGGGCAAGCCCAATCCTGACGGTTCAGACGGAGGAAGAACGGATTGAAAGCCTGTTTTATTCTGACAAGTACGTAGGGCTGGTAACGGCAAATCAGGAGGGACCAGAACCTCAGAAACTGGTGGTGTACCGGGAAAACGGAGATAAAGTTTTTGAAACGGGTTTTGATTTTTCCTATGACCATGCCGATATTGACGGAGAATATGTGATCCTATATGATGATAATTCCTGCTGTATTTATAATATGTCTGGGATTAAAAAATTCGAGGGGCAGTTTGATTTCCAGATCAGTAAGATCACCTGCGGCAGTCTGCCCAACCAGTTTATTTTGACGGGTCCCCAGAAGATGAGAGGAATTACATTAAGCTAAGGTTCGTGATTCGAAAGAAAATTTAAGCCGTCCAAACGGTGTATATTATGAAAGAAAAGGAGCAAAAGAAAATGGAGAGAGTATGCATTGGAATTGATGTGGGAGGAACTACCGTAAAGATGGGGCTTTTTGAAGTCACTGGAAGGCTGATTGATAAATGGGAGATTCCCACTCGAACAGAGGATGGGGCAAAAAATATTCTTCCGGATATCGCCGCTTCTATTAACAGCAAGCTGCAGGAGCAGGAAATTGAAATGGAAAATGTAGTCGGAGCCGGTATGGGGATCCCAGGTCCTGTTCTGCCAGACGGTCATGTTGAAGTCTGCGTGAATCTGGGCTGGAAAGATATGAATCCGCAGCGCGAGCTGAGCGCTCTGCTGGGCGGGCTTCCAGTAAAAAGCGGAAATGATGCCAATGTGGCAGCTCTGGGTGAAATGTGGCAGGGAGGCGGCAAAGGCTATACCGATATTCTTATGGTCACACTGGGAACCGGTGTAGGCGGCGGCGTTATTATTGATGAGAAGATTATTCCGGGGAAACATGGTCTGGGAGGAGAAATCGGACATATCCATGTGAGAGATGAGGAAACAGAACACTGCAACTGTGGCGGCGTAGGCTGTCTGGAGCAGATCGCTTCGGCCACAGGGATCGCGAGAGAAGCACGGAGAAAAATGGCTGCTTCCGGAACGCCGTCTGTCTTGAGAGAAAAAGGAGATGACGTTACGGCCAAGGATGTTTTAGACGCAGCGAAGGCCGGTGACGCCCTGGCGGATGAAGTGGTCGAGACAGCCAGCCGTTATCTGGGTCTGGTACTCTCACAGGTTTCTATGATCGTGGATCCTGAGGTTTTCGTTATCGGCGGCGGCGTATCAAAGGCAGGGCAGTTCCTGGTGGACAAGGTTAATAAATATTATCAGAAATATGCAGTAATCTCTGAGAATAAGGGAATCATTGCTCTGGCAAAACTTGGAAACGATGCCGGTATCTACGGAGCTGCCAGAATGGTCTTAGACTAAGCGTGAGAATACAATAGAGATAAAAAATCCCTGTTGAAGTCAGTATTTATTTCCTGATTTCAACAGGGATTTTTAGTAGTCAGGAAAAATGCACGGCCCTCCTGACTGCCATATTATTTTATCTGTACGGTTCCGTTTACTGTCCAGGCCCCATTACTATTTACCGTGTAGCCGTCAGGGGTCGTTGCATTGGTATACATCCGGCCCTGAGTTTCGTCTGAAGTGGTACTGAAATAGTAGCAGCGGGATAGACCGTCGCTTCCCTTAATCCACCTCCAGCCGGTTACCAGGTGGCCGTCGCTTCCGGTATAGTACCAGCCTGATGCTGTTTGAATCCACTGTTCATATGCATAGGTGCCATCAGGATTTTGCCAGTACCAGGCGTTTTGAGAAGAGAACCACTGCCACTGACCGGGGGTAATAGCTGAATTATCGGTCTGTGTGGAAACTGTCGTACTGCCGTCTGAAGAACTGTTTGAAGAAGATGACTGAATCAGTTCCAGACGTGCACTGTCTACCGAGAAACCGGGAGAAGTTACCCATTCGCTGTAAACAGAAGAGTTGTACAGACTGACCGCGCGAATACGGACACTGTAGGTGCCTGTCTCTGTGATCTTGGAAGAAAAGTCATAGGCGGTCTCTGCAGTTTCAACTGTGGTATTATCAATAGTTTTTCCGCCTCGCATCAGTCGGAGCTGATAGGAGCGCGCTCCAGAGACTGGCTCCCAGGAAATCTCTCCGGTCTCGCCCCAGACCAGGCTCTCCGGCATATCGACTTCCCCGTCGCCCATTTCACGGAAGGAGACTACGAGTCTGATTTTGCGGCTGGAATCCTTGATCACATTGGAAAAATAGGCGCCTTCTCCTGAGAGGGTGCAGTCGGAGCGTTTAATGGTTCCAAAATAATAGTCGTCGTCAGCCACCAGGGTTACAGTGCCTTCCGGATACTTGGCGGTACTGTCAGTGTCGAATTGGAAGTCCTCGACCATATAGCCGTCGTCATCGGGGGTAATTTCCATCTCCGGCCATGTATCTCCAGAATCCAGGTCAGCCGAAAAGTTTAGTGAGATTTCCTCGATCCGATCCCGGGCAAATGCGGTCGTCGGAAGCATCAGCGTAAAAGCGGCTGAAATAACCAGGGCCATTTTCCATTTAAATACTCTCATAGCTGTCAAATCCTTTCTGTCATATGTCTGTGCGATTAAGAGGCAGAGCTATTTTTCTGCCATACACCGCTGGCGTCCACCGGGTATCCGTCAGGTGTGATCGTATCAGCGAGCATCTTTCCCTCTGAATCACAGCAATAATACTGATTATTCCAAAGGATCCATCCAGTCTGGCGATAGCCGTGGGAATTAAAGAAATACCAGTTCCCATCGATCTGCTGCCAGCAGGAGGCAGGCCAGGTACCGTCGGGATTCTGGTACCAAGTGCCGGAATCGGTCTCGATCCATTGACCGTCAGCGGAAGCGTATGATTCGGCTGCCCTGGCAAAGTCCTCCAATTTGGCATCATCTACCGTGATAGTTCCTGACTGGACGTAAGAGCTTTCGACCCGGTTGTCATAACGGCTGATGGCTACAACGCGCACGCTGTAGGTGCTGGCCCGGCTGATCAGGGGTGCGATATTGAAACTGGTGCCGGAGACGATGGTCCGGGTAGAAAGATCAGCCTTTCCGTCGCGAACCAGGGTCACTTCGTACTCAGAGGCATCACCTACCGGAGCCCAGGAGGCAAGCCCGTCATCTGTCAGGTTCACATAGGCGGGAGCTGCGATGGAAGAGCTCCCCATTTCCGGAAATTCTACTGTCAGTGTCATAGTCGTGCTGTCGCCGGATTTTCGGGAATCTACGTATTCCACATCCATTCCGTACAGCTCAAAATAACTTTCAGCAGAAACCCGGAAATAGTAATCTCCCTTGGATTTTATAACGATCTCGGCCGTTGGATAGCGGTTCGGCTGGTTTGTATAGGGATTTACATAGTCTACATAGACTGCGCTGACTACTTCATATAAGCTCTGCTCGCCGGGGGTTACTGTGAGTTCGGGATACGTATCTTCTCTTAGCGCTCCCACAGAAAAATCCAGCATGACTCCGTCAAGGCGAGTTCTGGCGAAAGCCGGAGATACGGCAAGCAGAGAAAGCATTCCCGCAGTTGCCAATAGGGTACAGGTTTTTTTTACACATTTCATAAAAATCCATCCTTTCTAGTCTGCTCAAGCTGAGTCGCTATAGGTTTGTGGAGCGGGGCAGGCTGAAGATAAATTCGGTTCCCACTCCCTCCGTGCTGATGACATCAATATTTTCTCCGTGGGACTGAATAATTTCTTTTACGATAGCAAGGCCCAATCCGGTACCTTTTTTATCCTTTCCCCGGGAGGTATCTGATTTGTAAAATCGATCCCAGATTTTCTTCTGGCTCTCTTTCGGTATGCCGATTCCATTATCCTTCACGGAGATAAATACCTTTTCCCGTCGAAGGGAAGTCTGAATGTAGATAGTGCCCCCCGGATGGCTGAATTTGATGGCGTTGTCAATGAGATTGTACAGCACCTGCTGGATTTTTCCCAGATCGGCATAGACCATCTGGATAGAGTTCGAAAAGGTCAGCTCAAAGGAAATATCTTTTGCATCGCAGGTGCCCTCAAAGGAAGCGGCAGTATCTTTAATGGTGCGGTTGATATCAAAGTTTGTTCTGGAGAGATAACCCTTGCTGTCCAAAGAGTCCAGGGTCAGCATCCCCTGAGTCAGTTTGTTGAGCCGCTCTGTCTCAGAGATAACCCGGCTGAGATATTTTTCCTGCATTTCCGGCGGAATAGTACCGTCCAGAATCGCTTCCAGATATCCCTTGATGGAGGTAAGAGGAGAACGAAAATCGTGAGATACATTGGCGATGAAAGTTCTCTGATATTCCTCCAGCTTATTTAATTCACTGGACATATAGTTCAGGGTGGCAGCCAGATATCCCATTTCGTCCTGAGTCTCCACCTTGATCCTGTGCTCCAGGTGGCCGCTGGCATACTCATTGGCGCCCTCTGTGATCCGGCGCAGAGGAAAATACACAGTTTTGGTGAAAACCAGAAGGATAATAAGCGACAGAGCAAACAGGATCAGGCCGGAAATATAAACAATATTCAAAATCTGATTTAACTCTGTCTCCAGTGTTGAGAGCGGCTTGTGGATCAGGATATATCCGTACGTCGTATAATTGCCGGTGATCGGTGCAGATACACTGATAACGTCATAGGGGAAAAGACCGTAATAGTTGCCGATCCCGTAAGACTGGTTTCCGATGGCTGTTGGATTAAAATTTTCGATGGTATGGCCGGTCAGACCATTGATCCGGCTGTCTGCGATAATAGAGCCATTTTGGTCTACCACCCATATATCCGCTTCAATAAAATCAGACATGATCTCTAATTGGGAAGAGGCGGATTCCAGATCCAGAGACATCCCGCTGTAGAGACTGCTGCAGTGATTGGCCAGAGTATTTGCCTCATCATAAAGCAGATTGGCCTGCTGTTCTACCAGATACCGGTGAACCATTCTGGAGGACAGAGTGGCAATGGTGACAAATCCCAAAAGTCCGAAGACCAGATATCCCAGAAGAAACTTGGAATAAAGGGAATGATTCATCGCTTCACCTCGAATTTATAGCCGATTCCCCAGACCGTGGTTAAGGCCCAGTTTTTGTGGTCTTTGATCTTCTCGCGGAGACGTTTGATATGTACGTCCACCGTCCTGGTATCTCCGATATACTCGTATCCCCAGATATTATCCAGTAACTGTTCTCTGGTAAAAACCTGATTGGGTGAAGAAGCCAGAAAATATAAAAGTTCCAGCTCTTTTGGGGGCATTTCTATGGAATGCCCCATATAGGTAACCGAGTAGTTGGTCAGGTTTACGATCAGATCCGGATACTCCACATAATTGCCCTGCTGCTCCAGGGAGGGAGCGGCGGGCGCCGCAGGGGCCTGATATCGCCGGAGGACTGCTTTCACTCGTGCCACCAGCTCTTTCGAGTCAAAGGGCTTGATCATGTAGTCGTCAGCGCCCAATTCCAGTCCCAGAACCTTGTCAAAGATTTCCCCTTTTGCAGAGAGCATGATGATCGGGACAGATGATGTGGCGCGAAGCTCCCGGCATACCTGATAACCGTCGATACCAGGAAGCATCAGATCCAGAAGAACCAGGTTGGGTTTAAAGATGGGGAATACGCGGAGCGCTTCCTCGCCGTCCCCTACGATCTGGGTCTCGTAACACTCTTTTTCCAGATAAAGGGAAATCAGCTCAGCGATATTGGCATCGTCGTCTACGATTAGTATTTTTTGTTTTTCTGCCATGGAAACCTCCTATCTACTTAAATGTAACGATTGTAACACCGGAATCACCTTCACCAAATTCACCTAAACGGAAGTCTTTTACATATTTCAGCCGTTTCAGGTGCTTATGGACGCCGGCGCGCAAGGCGCCTGTGCCGCGGCCGTGGACGACCCTCACCTGAGGAAGGTGAGCCAGGTAGGCGTCGTCTAAATATTTGTCCAGCACGGGGATCGCCTCGTCGACAGTCATGCCGATGAGATTGACCTCTGGAGAGATGGTAGCGGATTTGCTCATCTTGATCTTGCCGCTGCCGGTATTGTTCCGGCCTCCCGCGGCCTTCATGCCGCCCTTTCCGGACTCAAAGTCCGGGCCGGAGATGTCCGGCTCATGGAGCAGCTCCAGATCCTTGATATTTACCAGGGAGCGGAGGATGCCCATCTGGACGTACAGATCACCCTTGGCATTGGGAAGGGTGCTGACAGTGCCTTTGAGATTCATGCTGAGGACTTTGACTCCGTCGCCGATCTTCAGTTTTTTGGGCGAGATGGTCTGTTTTGGTCCCTTTTGTTTGGGCGCCAGCTTTTCGCTGGTAGATTTCAGCTGATCCCGCAGTTTGGAGCGCTCCGCTTCCAGGGCCTTGTGGTCGATGCCGGAGCTTGCGGCCAGTTTATTGATGTTTTTGATGGTCTGGTCGGCTGTATCTTTGGCTTCCTGCAGGATGCGCTGAGCTTCTTCAGAAGCATTCCTAAGGAGCTTTTCGCGGCGCTCTTCCAGGCGCTCTTCCTTCTGAGTCAGCCGGGCTTTTAACTGGGCCACTTCATTTTTGTAGGCGGCCAGCTCCGCCTGCTCTTTTTCGATGGTCAGGCGGCTCTCCTCCAGATGAGCCAGAAGATCCTCAAAGTCCTCCTGATTGCTCTCAATGTGAGTTTTTGCATCCTCGATGATATAGTCAGGGAGGCCCAGCTTTTTGGAGATGGCAAAGGCGTTGCTCTTGCCGGGAATTCCGATCAGCAGCCGGTAGGTGGGCCGAAGGGTCTCTACGTTAAACTCACAGCAGGCATTTTCCACGCCGGGAGTGCTCAAAGCAAAGACTTTCAGCTCACTGTAGTGGGTGGTCGCCATGGTCCTGCATTTCATATTGTGGAGGAAGGTAAGAATCGCTATGGCCAGGGCTGCCCCCTCTGTGGGGTCTGTCCCGGCTCCCAGTTCGTCGAACAGGCACAGGGAGCGGGAATCCGCTTCCGCCAGGATCCGGACGATATTGGTCATATGAGCCGAAAAGGTACTCAGACTCTGTTCAATACTTTGCTCGTCTCCAATATCGGCAAACACATCGTCGAAAACGGCCAGCTCCGAACCGTCAAAGGCCGGAATGTGAAGTCCTGCCTGTCCCATCAGGGTAAACAATCCTACTGTTTTCAGGGAGACCGTCTTGCCGCCGGTGTTGGGGCCGGTGACAATCAGCAGGTCGAACTCATCGCCCAGGCGGATTGTGATCGGCACCACCTTCTGGGGATCCAGCAAGGGATGTCGGCCGTCTTTGATGTGGATATAGCCGCGGGTGTTAAATTTTGGTTCACTCCCATTGTAGTGGCGGGAGAGGGCGGCTCTGGCAAAGATAAAGTCTAATTGTGCAAGAACCTTTTGATTTGTCTCGAGTTCATTGATATAGGGAGCTGTCTGGTTACTGAGTTCCGCCAAGACTGCCTCGATTTCTTTCTTTTCCTGAATTTCCAGTTCCCGGAGTTCATTGTTCAGCCGGATAATGGCCATCGGCTCGATAAAAAGGGTAGAACCGGTGGAGGACTGATCGTGTACCATCCCGGCCACTTGATTTTTATATTCCGCCTTTACCGGCAGGCAGTACCTTCCGTCCCTCATGGTGATGACGGCGTCCTGCAGATAACTGCGGCTGGAATTTAAGATCGAATTTAGCTGACTGTGGATCCTGTCGCCGATCCCCTTCATCTGACGGCGCACGTGGCGCAGCCCCGGACTGGCGTCATCGCTGACCTCATCTTCTGAAAGGATGCATCGCTTAATCTCGTTGTTTAAGGGGGTCAGAGGCTCCAGAGAAGCAAACAGACCTTCCAGGGAATCATCAGGGAGCTCCGACTCTTCATGGCGCCCGTAAGCCTTGGCGCGGGCGGCTGCAGTCAGCTGGGAGCTGACTGCCAGCAGCTCGGTGATGCTGAGAGAACTTCCGATCTCCAGCCGTTTTAAAGAATCGTTGATGTCGCGAATACCGGAAAAAGAGACGCTGCCTTTCTGGCGAACCCTGGTAAGAGCATCACTGGTCTCTGTCTGGCGCTGTACGATTTCCTCCAGATTGGAGGAAGGAAGCAGACCGGCGCAGAGCGCCTTCCCCAGAGGGGAGACGGCATACTCGGTCAGTTGGCTGATAATTTTATTGTATTCAAGTGTCTGCAAAGATTTTTGATTCATAAATACCTCCAATTAGCCTGTATAAAGTATACCATAAAATCAATAATTTACTATCTTTTTCTTGCATAAAAACCGTGAAAACCTTATAATAGGGATAGGCCGTCTGAAGGAGGTAATCTTGTGCCGGACAGAAACAGCCACGAAGAACCCAAGAACAATGAGACGAAGGAAAAACGTCAGTTTATAAAAGAAACGATTGTAAAGCCACCAAGAACCCGAAGGCAGATGGCGGCAAGAGCCATAGCCCTTTTGTTTTCTGCGGCTTTTTTTGGTATTATAGCGGCGGTGACATTTGCCATTACAGCGCCCTTTGCCAGAAGGTACCTGACAGATGAGACCACAGAGTCGCCTACGGTTACAGTCACCATACCGACGGATTCCGAGACTCTTCCTCCTGAGCCGGAGACCACAGTCCCTCAGTCAGAGGAGGGGCTGCCCGCAGAGGAAGACCTGGAGGAACTGATCCGGAGTGAGATCGAATCCTATCAGTTTAATGAAAACGATTTAAAAGCATTGTTTAATAATCTGAGAACCAATGCCGAAGAGGCAGGACATGGAATCGTCACTGTAAATGCAGTGAAGCACCAGACCGACTGGTTTAACAATCCGGTCGAAACGGCAGGACAGTATTCCGGCGTCGTGATAGCGACGACACCCTTGGAATATCTGATCCTCACGCCCATTGAGGCCGTATCAGGGGCAGATTCTATCATGGTCACAACAGAGGGAAATGAGATGGTATCGGGCCAGCTCATCGGCTCGGACAGCGTAGCAGGACTGGCTGTTATCGGCATTCAGATGGCAGACCTGAGCCAGGAGGCGCTGGCAGATATGACAGTTCTGGAGCTGGGGAATTCTCATACAGTCCGTCAGGGAGATCTGTTGACAGCAATCGGCAGTCCCGCAGGATATCCCCGATCCATTGGGTACGGAATGGTTTCTTATATCCGCAGAAATGTCCAGGTGACAGACGGAATCAGCCGTCTCTTCTACGTTGACGCACCAGGGAATGCAGAAAAGGGTACATTTCTGATTGATATGGACGGCCGTATCGTAGGCTGGACTACCAATGACTACCAGCCAGAGGGAGACAGCCGGGTGACGGCGGTGAGGGCAATCTCAGACTATAAGCCTATTTTGGAAAAACTGTCCAATGGAATCCAGGCTCCCTACTTTGGGATTATGGGACAGGAGGTCACAGAACAGCAGATAGAGCAAGGGCTCCCTGCAGGCATCTATGTGACCCGCTCAATCGACGACAGCCCCGCTTACCAGGCCGGCATTCAGGCAGGCGATATCATCACAGAATTAGGCGGAAATCCGGTGTCATCCATGGCTGAATGGAATGAGCAGCTAGACGCGCTGGAGGTAGGACAGACTATTAATGTAAGAGTAGAGCGTTACGGGAGAGAGGAATATACGGAATTAGAATATCCAGTAATCATAGGAGCCAGGTAATACGCACCTGGCTCTCTTAGCGCCGGGGATTTTGCGGCGAAAATGCTAGTCCTGGATAGGTGGAAAGGAGAAATAAGAAAATGAAGTATATCAACATGTTTCGGGAAGGAATGCACGTATCGGAAGTATATTTATGCAAAAATAAACAGATCCAGTTAACCAAAACCGGAAAAGAGTATGGGAATCTGGTGCTTCAGGACAAGACCGGAACCATAGACGGGAAAATATGGGATCTCAGCTCTCCAGGAGTGGGAAACTTTGAGGCCATGGACTACGTCTACATAGATGCAGACGTCAACGTGTTTCAGGGGAGCAACCAGCTCAATATCCGCCGGATCCGCAAGGCAAGAGAGGAAGAGTACATTCCTGCCGATTACCTGCCGGTGTCCAAAAAGAACATTGGAAAAATGTATGAGGAACTGACAGCGATTATCAAATCGATCAAAAATCCTTACCTGAACAAGCTGGCCAGCAGCTTCTTCATTGACGACCAGGAATTTGCCAAGGCCTTCCAGTTCCACTCCGCGGCCAAGAGCGTTCACCACGGTTTTGTAGGCGGCCTTCTGGAGCACACCCTGAGCGTTACCAAACTGTGTGAATACTACGCTTCCTACTATCCGGGCATCAACCGGGATCTGCTGATAACTGCAGCTATTTTTCACGATATCGGCAAGACGAAAGAGCTTTCCGTATTCCCGGAAAATGACTATACAGACGACGGACAGCTCCTGGGGCACATTGTCATCGGCACGGAAATGGTGGGAGCCAGGATCCGCACCATGCCCGGCTTTCCGGCTCGCCTGGCGGCAGAGCTGAAGCACTGCATTCTGGCCCATCATGGGGAACTGGAATTTGGCTCACCCAAAAAACCGGCTCTGATCGAGGCACTGGCGCTGAATTTTGCAGACAATACAGACGCAAAAATGGAAACTATGTTGGAGGCATTGAACGCTGGAGGCGACAATACAGGATGGCTGGGTTACAACAAATTCCTGGAGAGCAACATCCGCAAGACCTCCGGCAACAAATAACGCAATAAACGGCAGGATTCTGAATATATGGAGATTATGAAAAAAAATCAGGAATTTATCGTTGAGATAGAGGACATGAGCGAGGAGGGCGCCGGGATCGGAAAAACCGACGGCTACACCTGGTTCATCAAAGATACGGTGATCGGCGATGTGGTCCGGGCCGGAGCCATGAAGATGAAGAAACATTACGGCTTCGCCCGGCTGGTGGAAGTGCTCACCCCTTCCCCCGCCAGAGTTGAGCCCAGATGCCCGGTGGCCAGACAGTGCGGCGGCTGTCAGCTCCAGGCCATGGATTATCAGGCCCAGTTGGCTTTCAAGGAAAAGAAGATCTACAATGATCTGTGCCGGATCGGCGGCCTGAAGGACTTTAAGCCGGAGGATATGGAACCCATCATCGGGATGGAAGATCCCTGGCGCTACCGGAACAAGGCCCAGTTCCCCTTTGGAAAAGACAAGAACGGCCGGATCATCACCGGCTTCTACGCAGGCCGGACCCATGCCATCATCGAGCAGAAGGACTGCCTTCTTGGAATAGAAGAAAACCGGGAGATCCTGCGGATCATAAAGGCATTTATGGAAGAATTCCGGATCGAGCCCTACGACGAGGCCGCCCATCGGGGACTGGTTCGCCACGCTCTTATCCGCAAGGGCTTCGCCACCGGGGAGCTGATGGTCTGCCTGGTCATTAACGGCCGCAGGCTGCCCCACAGCCAGGAGCTGGCGCAGCGCCTCCTGGAGATCCCTGGAATGACCAGTATTTCCTACAATATCAACACCGAAAAGACGAACGTGATCATGGGCCGGGAGGTAGTCAACCTTTACGGCCCCGGCTATATCACAGACCTGATAGGCCCCATCCGCTACCAGATATCGCCCCTGTCATTTTATCAGGTCAATCCCGTCCAGACCCAGCGGCTGTACCAGACTGCCCTGGAATTTGCCGGACTTACCGGGAATGAGAATGTCTGGGACCTCTACTGCGGCATCGGCACCATCTCTCTCTTCCTGGCGCAGAAGGCCAGGAAGGTCTGGGGCGTCGAGATCATCCCCCAGGCCATCGAGGACGCCCGCGCCAATGCCAGGCTCAACGCCATCGAGAACGTGGAGTTTTTCACAGGCAGGGCCGAGGAAGTGCTTCCCGCCTGGTACGAGGCCAACCATATGCCCGCAGACGTGATCGTAGTGGACCCGCCCAGAAAGGGCTGCGACCCCGTCTGCCTGGACACGATTGTGAAGATGCAGCCCCAGAAAGTAGTCTATGTGAGCTGCAACTCCGCCACCCTGGCCCGGGACGTGAAGTACCTGGGGGAGCGGGGGTATGAGGTTAAGCGGGTCAGAGGGTGCGATATGTTTCCGGGCGGGGTGCATTGTGAGTGTGTGGTGAAGCTGGAGAGAAGATATTAACCAACTATTGTAGGGATTAAATGGAGGAGTTTGGGTGTTGCAAGAAAGCAATCGGGCAGAATTTAAATCTATTTTAAATGACAAAATGGAGAAAGAGATCGTAGCTTTTCTGAATAACCGGGAAGGCGGCGTACTTTATATTGGATTAGACGATGATGGACATCCTCTCATGAATAAGGATTTGGATGCGACGCAGTTAAAAATCGCGGATCGTATCAAAAATAATATTCTTCCATCTACTATGGGGCTGTTTGATATTGTAACGGAAATTATTGAGAATGTTCCGGTCATAAAGATTATAGTTTCCAGCGGCCTGGAAAAGCCATATTATATCAGAAGTCAGGGGATGTCTCCGTCGGGATGTTTTGCCAGGGTCGGAACATCTACCCAACCGATGACAACAGCAATGATTGATGACCTATATGCGAAAAGGATCCATACAACATTGCGAAATATACTCTCTCCACGGCAGGATCTGAGCTTCTCCCAACTAAAGATATATTACCAGGAACGAGGCCTTGAGCTTAATCAGAACTTTGCGAACAGTCTGGAACTGTATACACCGGATGGAAAATATAATTATATTGCGTATCTGTTAGCAGATGAGAATGGTGTCTCCATCAAAGTTGCCAAATATGCCGGAGCGGATAAAGTCGATCTGATAGAAAATGAGGAATATGGATACTGTTCTCTGATTAAGGCAACAAAGAATGTTTTGGATAAGCTGAAGATTGAGAATATTACCTTTACCAAAGTGACAAGCACAACGAGGATAGAGAAGAACCTGGTTGATCCTGTGGCGCTTAGAGAAGCCGTCATCAATGCTATCGTCCATAATGATTTCACAAGGGAGATCCCTCCGGTATTTGAGATTTTCAGTGACAGGATCACGATGACATCGTATGGCGGCCTTATTCCCGGACAAAGTGTTGATGATTTTTTTAGCTGTAGCAGTATGCCCAGGAACAGAGAACTGATGCGTGTATTCAAGGATGTAGGACTGGTAGAACAGCTTGGATCCGGAATGAGCAGGATATTGAAAGCATACCATAAAGACATATTTGAGATATCGGAACATTTTATAAAGGTGGTATTTCCACTTGAAAATGCACAGAAAATGCCGATCATTGCCATTGGCAATGAAAATGGCAGTGATAGTGGCAATGAAAATGGCATAGAAAAGAATATGATCAGAGTTTTGTCGCAAAAACCAAATGCTACAGCAAAGGAGCTGAGTTCGATTTTGGAAATCAGTACGCGTAAAGTAGCTCGCGTCATAAAAACGTTAAAAGAAGAAGGCAAGATTTCACGTGTAGGTTCTGATCGA
>CAJFOF010000015.1 GCA_904395885.1 uncultured Lachnospiraceae bacterium | reverse complement strand
GGATTTGAACCCTCGCGCCGCTACTAACGACCTACTCCCTTTCCAGGGGAGCCCCTTCAACCACTTGGGTACTTCTGCTTGGTTGAAAAACTCATTTTATTCACTTCAGAGTCGGACTGCCAAAACTTTCGTCCAGCGGAGAGAGTGGGATTCGAACCCACGCGCCCTTTCGGACAAACGGTTTTCAAGACCGCCTCGTTATGACCACTTCGATACCTCTCCAAACGTGCTTGTCTATTTTATCAGACTTAAGTTTGTTTGTCAAGTCTTTTTTTATTTTTTTCGAAGTTCTTTTCTTGAGCGGCTCTTTCTTAGCAGGCCTCTCGTCAAGCGACTTGTGTATTCTACCACTCTTGTTTTCGTTTGTCAATGACATTTTTCCAATTTTTTCAACTTTGTTTTTACACTGCGTCTGCCAGCCATCCGACTTTTGAAAATCACAGTTTTTCGCCCTTTTCAGCCGTCCTCATCCATTCCTATTTAACAGCGCTGATGCCACCGCCATGTCCTCCGGTGTCGTTACTTTAATATTTCCATAACTGCCTTCAATCAGCCGAACTCTGTGATCCGTCATAGTCTCCAGCACCATCGCATCATCTGTCACACCCTGCTGGTATTCTTCTCTGCTAAACAGTCTGTCATAGGCTCCGCGGATCCAGGAGTAGTGGAATGCCTGTGGAGTCTGAATTTGCCACAAATGGCTTCTGTCAGGTGTTGACGCCACAAATCCCTCCTGGTCGGAAACTTTGATCGTATCTTTTACCGGCATTCCAACGATACACGCCCCGTACTTTCGGGCGCCATCCAGCGCATCATGAATCATTTTTTCTGTAACCAGAGGTCTTGCCCCGTCATGAATCAGGATTTCCTCACAGCCTTCTGCTGCTTTCAGCCCTTCGTAGACCGAGTGGTAGCGCTCTCTGCCTCCCGCCACAATAGTATCTGCCTTCGTGATCCCGTATGGAACAGTGATCTCCTCCCGGCAGTATTCAATCTCTTCCTTCCCTGTCACCAATATAATTCGGTCAATTTTACTTTTCTGGAACGCTTCCAGCGAATAGAGGAGAAGGGGTCTTCCATTCAATAAAAGAAACTGTTTCTGTACCGCACTGTTCATCCTCTTTCCCTGTCCGGCAGCTAACACAATGGCCGCATTCATTTTCTTCTCCCTCTTTTCTATCTTCTCTTAGCTGTTCCTCGCCCAAGACATGCTCCTTTTATCGCTCTCCCAGTTTCAGGTTCGGCACCGCATTGAGATCCCATCCATGCCGGGTTCCTTTCTTATATTCATAATAAGCGGCTGCTCCGATCATAGCGGCATTGTCTGTACAGAGAACAGGCGATGGATAGTACAATGAGATTCCCTCTTTCTCACATGCCGCTTTCATCCCTTCCCTTAAAGCCGAATTAGAAGCCACTCCGCCTGCCATGGCCAGCTTGCGATATCCATACTCCTTTGCCGCCATAATGGCTCTGCTTACTAATGACTCTACTACCGCATTCTGGAAAGAAGCGGTCAGGTCCGGCACAGAGATTTCCTCCCCTGTCATTTTTGCATGGTTTATATAGTTGAGAACTGCTGACTTTAGGCCGCTAAAGCTAAAATCGTAAGGACTCCCCTCGATTTTTGCTCTTGGAAACTCCACAGCATGAGGATTTCCCTCTTTTGCAGCCTTGTCCACCTTAGGGCCACCCGGATAGCCCAGTCCTACTGCGCGGGCTACTTTGTCAAAGGCTTCCCCTGCAGCGTCGTCCCTGGTCCTTCCGAGAATCTCAAATTCTCCGTAGTCTCTCACAATCACCAGATGAGTGTGGCCGCCGGATACGATCAGACAGATAAAGGGCGGCTCTAAGTCTGGATGTTCGATAAAGTTGGCCGACACATGTCCCTCTATATGGTGGACACCGATAAGCGGCTTTTTCGCTGCGTAAGCGATGGCCTTTGCCTCAGCCACCCCTACCAGCAATGCCCCTACCAGTCCCGGACCGTAGGTAACGCCTATAGCATCAATGTCTTCCAGTGTCACTCCCGCTTCTTTGAGAGCCGCCTCAATAACCTGGTTGATTTTTTCTATGTGTTTTCTGGATGCCAGTTCCGGCACAACCCCTCCGTATAGAGTGTGAAGAGCAATCTGGGATGATATTACGTTGGACAGTACCCGCCTGCCATTCTCTACCACCGCTGCAGCAGTCTCATCACAAGAGCTTTCAATTGCAAGAATCCGGCAGCATTCCCCGTCAGACCTGCAGTCATGAAATTTTATCTTTTCTTCCATTTTTCCTCCTGGCCAGCGTCCGTATGCAAAGTCTGCATCCTGGGATGGTCTGCACAGACGCTATTCCTCATCAAAATCCAATTCTATTGTATAACCATCCTTTGCGGCTTTCGAATTTGGAAAGATTTTTCTCACCTCGTCCATATACTCTTCCGGGCGCGTCAAAGAAGGGCTGTAATGGGTCAGCCACATCTGCCTGGGAGATGCTTCCCGGGCCAAAGCGGCTGCCTCATAAAAGGTCATATGTTTATGTTCTCTGGCTTTTGCGCTCTTGTCCTTCTCTCCATACATTCCTTCACAGATAAAAAGATCGGCATCCTTAGCATACTCGGCAATGACCGGCACCGGACGGGTATCCGTGCAGTATACCACCTTCAGCCCACGCCTTTCCTCTCCCAGCACCATATCAGGCGTCAGAATTCGCGGCCCATCTTCAACCGTCTCCCCCATTTGCAGCCGCTTCCAGTATCTCTGCGGTATGTTCTGCTCCTTTGCTCTGACCACATCGAACCGGCCCTTTCTGGGAATAGCAATGCGGTAGCCATAGCAGACCACATTGTGATTGACCCGGTAGGCGTCCACCGTATAAGGCCCCAGCTTCAACTGCTGTCTGTTTTCGGTCAGTTCTATATAACGAATTTCAAAAGGCAGCTCCGGCGCAATCACCCGCAGCGCGCCGACCACCCGCTCTAATCCTCTCGGCCCAACCATGGTCACAGGTTCTGTTCTCTCTGCATTTCCCATAGTCAGGAGCAGCCCTGGAAGACCGCTGATATGGTCTGCGTGGTAATGAGTAAAGCAGATCACATCAATCGGTTTAGGACTCCAGCCTTTTTCCTTTAGTGCTACCTGGGTCCCCTCTCCGCAGTCTATTAAAAGGCTGCTGCCATCGCATCTTGCCATCATTGCAGTCAGCCATCTGTAAGGCAGGGGCATCATTCCCCCTGTTCCCAGCAAACAAATATCCAGCATGTTTTTCCTCCGTCGTTTAACCTATTCCCACACTGACGCCAATTTTGTCAGATCATCTATGATTCTCTCATCAATGTACCTCTCCAGGATTTCATAGACAACTACATCCGGCTCTTCTTCTCCCATTTTCGCCTCAGCTCCGGAATTCCACCAATACAGGTCCACCCTTTCAAAGTAACGGCTCATGGTCGCGGCAATGGCATCGGCAAAAGAATCGCGGTAGAAAACGATATGCCGCGGATCCGGTGCATTCTCACTGGTATAGTACTTCAGGGAAGGATAATAGCTGGTGTCTTCCGTCATATTTAAAACCGTTCCCGGCAGATAATCATCTACCACAACTTCCGTCTCATCAAATTCCTCCGACGGCAGATGGGCCAGCCTTACCAGGTCTCCCGTTCCTCTGGCCGTATAGTTAAGTTTTACCTCGCTTACGTCTGTGGCCGTCCCGCCCAGAGCTTCGATCAATTCCTGACCTGCCAGAAAGCCCCCCGCATTGTTCCAGTGCGTATCCGTTTTGTAATACCACTGGTACGTCTTATCTGCAAAACACTCCTTCGGATATACGATCGTAATGTCTGTTGCCGCTTTCAGGTAATCCGCCAGAATATCCAACCGGTTTCTCTCGTTTACTACCGTCAGATAATCCGGCATATATTCTCCGTAAATACGCTCTTTGTTCGGCGCAAACAGGACTACAAATTCGATTCCTCTGGCCTCCAGCTTGGCATCTACCGTATTCATCAAATCGGCCACCTGCTGATGCCACTCATCGCTTCTTCCTCCCAGCCCGCGGTAATCTTCCGTGCTGTTCTGGCCGGCATAAAAAAGCCAGCCGTCTTTTCCCAAGGTCACCGTAGGCGTATCGGTAGCATGGAACAAGGTATAATCAATTCTGGCATTCAAAGCCACCTGCTCATCCCGCATGGGGGAATGGTCATTAATATAGCTTTCGACCTGCTGGCCGTACTCTTTCAAATTGGACGCCGAAAACTCCGGAAACGTCTCCAGCATTCTCTGCTCTGCTTCGCTGTAAGTTTCAGCCTGCCCGGTAATGCCCTGGACTGTGATCCAGACTCCCGGGACGGCCATAAAGAGGATAAACAAAATCAGCATCAGTCGTTTCATAGGTTTCCTCCTTATCAGAACCGGAAATAAATAAAGGGGTTATAGGTACTGCTGACCAAAAGCATCATGGAATACAGGAAAATCGCCGCCATGATCACAACATCAGCCACGCCGATACGATTTTCATCGTAAAGCCACCCCTTCAGTTTTGGGAACCATTTCTGCAGCGGCCCGCATAAAAGGATTCCAGCAGCAGCCAACGCCACCGTTTTGGCTGTAATGTATTGCTGAACCGGATATAATCCGGCACAGGGAATAAACATATTTTTCAGCAGAATTAAAATTCCTCTGCAGCTAGTCACTCTAAACAGAAGCCAGCCAATCAATACCAAAAACATAGTTCCCAGCCAGCCAGGCTTTTTCTTTGTGATCCTTTCCAGAACGATCAAAACTCCGTAATACATTCCCCACAGGACAAAATTCAGAGAAGCACCATGCCACAATCCGGTCAGACAGAACACAATAAAGAGATTGATGCAGGTGCGTGTCATTCCTTTGCGGTTTCCTCCCAGCGGAATATAAACATACTCTTTAAACCAGGTAGACAGGGAAATATGCCACCGGCGCCAGAATTCTGTTATAGATTTGGACAGATAGGGATAATCGAAATTTTCCATAAACCGGAATCCGAACATCCTTCCCAGACCGATCGCCATATCTGAGTAGCCCGAAAAATCAAAATAAATCTGGAGGGCATACAGGCCCACACCGCACCAGGCCAGAATCGTTCCGACATGCTGAAATGGAAGGCCGTATATCTGATCCACCGCCAACGCCATCGAATTAGATAAAATTACTTTCTTTCCCAGGCCGTAACAAAACCTCTTGATTCCAAAACAAAAACCGTCCAAATCCGTATGGCGTTCTGTAAGCTGAAGTTCAATGTCGTGGTATTTCACAATCGGTCCGGCTATAAGCTGAGGAAAAAATGAAATGTAGAGCATCAGGTCCCACAAATTTTTCTGAACCTTATTCTCCCCTCTATACACATCAATCACATAGGACATCGCTTGAAATGTATAGAAAGAAATGCCGATTGGGAGAGCGATATCCCTGTATGCCAGGACTTCCCCTCCCAAAAGGCGATTGGCGATCTGAAGGAAAAAGTTAAAGTATTTGAAATATCCTAAAAGGCCAAGATTTACTGCTGAGCAGAGGGTCAGCAAAAGGACCCGCATTTTTTTATTTGCCTCCGCCCTGTCGATTGCCAGCCCAAAGGCATAGTTAATGCAGATCGAGCAGATCATCAGGATAATATAGCTGGGTTCTCCCCAGGCATAGAAAAACAGGCTGAAAATCAAAAGGATCGTGTTCTTTGCCTTCAGCCACGGCACAGCATAGTACAGCAGCAGTACCAGCGGAAGAAAAAACCATAAAAATACTTGGGAGCTAAATAGCATGGTATACCACCTTTTTGTAGAAAATCTCCGGTTTTTGGACCGATGGTACTACTATAACACACGAAAGATGGGTTGACAAGGAACAACCAAAAACAATAGAGCCATTGTTCCGCAGATGACGAATCATCTCTTCCCAATGGCTCTCCCGTTTTTCAGATCTTAGAGAAATAGTTCTGTCTGTTCCTCTATGTCTGCTTCAATGCGAAACTGGCTGAGTAAATCATCGTAGCAAGACTCGCACAGATCAAAATGGTGAATCTCCCCATCTTTTTCCGAAAAGTAGTCCCATGCGTGATCTACCATCATGACGCCTTCCCTGACGATTCCGTTTTCTACCACCAGCTTCTTTCCGCAACAGTTGCATACAACAGATTCCAACTGTCCGTTCTTTGTGTACTTTCTCATAACATAATCACCTTTCCTCCAAAATCGTCTCCGCTTGGATTCGTCTCCATTATATACGGAATTTTGTCGATTTTGAGTGGAAAATGTTTCAAACGTCCCGCTTCCACATGATCAAAGCATCCTCCTCAGGGTGCTGGTAGTACCCCTTCCTCACTGCTTCCTCTGAAAAACCCAAGGATTTATAGAGGTTTACGGCAGCTTCATTGCCTGCCCGAACCTCCAGGGTTATGGCAGATGTCCCTGCTTTTTTGGCAAAATCCACCATTGTCTCCAGCAGTTTCTTTCCTATTCCCCGCTTGCGGGCTTCCGGAAGAACCGCGATCCTCTGAATCTCCCCTTCCCCTGCTATAAGGCAGAGCGCTCCGTATCCCACTGCTTTTCCCTGGTCCAGAGCAATCCAGAAATAATTCCACGGCGTCTTTAAACTCTCTTCCAGAATTTTTCCTGTCCAAGGATCGGAAAAGCAAGCGTTTTCAATTGTCACAGCAGCCAAAATATCATCTATTTCCATCCGGCGAATCATAGGGGGTGATCTCCTGCCAGAAGTTCTTTGCCCTCCCGCTCACGCTCAGCTTGGGACTTTCTCAAGTAATCCGGCGCGTGGCTGGCCGCATCCTCGATTTTTCCTTCCTTATAGTATAGAGCGCCCAGAGCAGCGACAGAGGCAGCCCGCTGGCGGTTCATATGGGGCGGCGCAAACAGAACCGGAATCTCAGCCTGACTGCAAATCGCCTGTTCATATACCGGAACGCCGTCTCCCAAAAAGATCACCTGTTCCCCCAGGGCGTTCAACTCTTTTAATAAGTCTCCCATATCCATAGCGCATTGCGGCATAACCGCCTCCAGCGTTTCCTTCATCCGGTAGATGCCTGTATAGACCTGGTTTCTCCTGGCGTCCATTATCGGGCAGACCAAAGCGCTGGTCCCCCACAGATTATAAGCGAGAGCGTCTACTGTAGGCACATGAATCAACGGTTTTTTTAGAGCCAGACCCAATCCTTTTGCCGTGGCCGCCCCGATCCTCAAGCCCGTAAAAGACCCGGGACCGCCGGATACGGCGATCGCATCAATCGTACTCAAATCCAGATCCAACAGCTTTCCCAGCTCATCCAGCATAGGAAGCAACGTCTGAGAATGAGTCTTTTTGTGGTTCATTGTATATTCCCCGGTAAGAATACCGTCTGTCACCACCGCTACACTGGCAACCAGGGATGAGCTTTCAATTCCTAATAGTTTCATATCTGTCTCCGTTCTTACCGGCTCTCTACCGTAATTTTCCGGTAATCGAACCCTTTTTCCAAATTCTTTTCTATCGTTACCTCCACGGTGTGTTCCGGAAGGATCTCCCTGATCAGGTTCGACCACTCGATCAGGCAGACACCCTCCCCGTAGAAACAGTCTTCGTAGCCGATCTCGTCCATTTCACTGACATCACCGATCCGGTATACATCAAAATGGTAAAACGGCATGTTCCCGTCGTTATATTCCTGCAGAATTGTGAATGTAGGGCTGTTCACCGGCTCCGCAATTCCCAGGCCTGCCGCAAACCCCTGGGTGAAGACGGTTTTTCCCACGCCCAGATCTCCGTTGAGACAATAGACCTCTCCCGGCCGAGCTTTACTTCCAAGCTCTTCTCCCAACCGGTAAGTCTCTTCCGGGCTGTTAGTTTCTCTAATCATACTTTCCTCCCCAAATCCATTACAGTTTCATTGTCAGAGCAATTCTTTTCTTTGCCGGGTCCACAGACAAAACTTTCACTTCCACAATGTCCCCGACGCTGACGACTTCCAGCGGATGTTTGATGTAGCGATCTGTCATCTGGGATATATGTACCAGTCCGTCCTGATGAACCCCGATATCCACGAAAGCCCCGAAGTCAATGACATTGCGTACAGTTCCTTTCAGCACCATGCCTGGCGTCAGATCTTTGATATCCAGCACATCTGTTCTCAAGATGGGCTTGGGCATTTCTTCTCTGGGATCTCTGGCCGGTTTTTCCAATTCTTTTACAATATCTGTCAGAGTAATCTCCCCGATTCCCAGCTCCTGAGACATTTTACGCGGATCGGTCAGCTTCCGGCTGATTCCCTTCAGGCCGCCGGCCTGAATTTCTTCTGGCGAATACCCCAGTTTTGCCAGAAGCTTTTCTGCCGCCTCATAGGTCTCAGGATGGACAGAAGTTCCGTCCAGAGGATTATCGCCGCCTTTAATCCGCATAAATCCGGCACACTGCTCAAAGGCCTTTGGTCCGAGCTTTGCCACCTTCAAGAGCTGACGGCGGTTCGTAAAGGCCCCGTTTTCTTCCCTATAGGCCACAATATTCTTTGCCAGAGCTTTGCTGATACCCGAAATATATTCCAAAAGGGAGGCGCTGGCGGTATTCAGATCCACTCCCACTTTATTCACGCAGTCTTCCACCACGCCATTAAGCGTCTCGCTTAAATGCTTCTGGTTCATATCGTGCTGATACTGGCCCACTCCAATCGATTTGGGATCGATCTTGACCAGTTCAGACAGAGGATCCTGAAGACGTCTGGCAATCGACACAGCGCTTCTCTGTCCTACGTCGAATTTTGGAAATTCTTCGGTGGCCAGCTTGCTGGCAGAATAAACAGATGCCCCGGCTTCATTTACAATCACATATTGAACCGGCTCCGGTATTTCTTTTAAAAGCTCTACGATAATCTGCTCTGATTCTCTGGATGCAGTTCCATTTCCCACGGAAATAAGGGTAACATGGTACTTTTTGATCAGATTCTTTAATATTTTCTTGGATTCCTCCACTTTATTCTGGGGCGCCGTCGGATAGATCACTACCGTATCCAACACCTTACCGGTCTCGTCTACCACAGCCAGCTTGCATCCGGTCCTAAATGCCGGATCCCACCCCAGGACAACCCGGCCTTCGATTGGAGGCTGCATCAAAAGCTGTTCCAGATTCTTTGCAAACACTTTGATCGCCCCGGCCTCTGCCTTTTCCGTCAGACTTCCCCGGATATCCCGCTCAATAGCCGGAGCGATCAGCCGGTCATAACTGTCCTCCACTGTTTCTTTTAAAGCAGGGGAGGTGTAAGGATTCTCTTTGATAATCGTCTGTTTCTCCAAGTAGCGGAGGATCTGCTCTCTGGGGGCTGTGATCTTTACTGTCAAAATTTTTTCCTTCTCCCCCCGGTTCAGAGCCAGAATCCTGTGTCCAGCCGTCTTCCTTAACGGTTCCTCATGATCATAATACATTTCATAGACAGACTGAACCGTATTATCCTTTGCCGCAGATACGATTGTCCCCTGATCCATGGTAGCCTTCCGGATATAGGTCCGGTATTCTGCCCGGTCAGAAATCATTTCTGCCAGAATATCCTTCGCTCCCTGAATGGCTTCCTGGACTGTGGACACTCCCTTCTCTTCTGAAATGTAATTCTCAGCCACATGCTCCAGCGGCTCTTTTATCTGCTGGAGCAGGATCAAATTTGCCAGCGGCTCTAATCCCTTCTCCCTTGCCACAGTTGCCCTGGTTCTCCGTTTGGGACGGTATGGCCTGTATAAATCTTCCACGGCCACCAGAGTAGCGGCGTCTAAAATCTGTTTTTCCAGCTCCGGAGTCAACTTTTCCTGTTCCCGAATAGAGGCGAGTACCTGTTCCTTTTTTTCCTCCAGATTTCTCAAATACCGCAGCCGCTCATCCAGCGCCCGGAGTACCTCATCGTTCAATGAACCGGTGGCCTCCTTGCGATATCTGGCAATAAAGGGGATCGTGTTTCCCTCATCGATCAGCTTAACTGCTGCTTCGGCCTGATGACGGCCAATTTTTAATTCTTCCTGCAATGCTTTAATAATATCCATATTCTGTTCCTTTTCGCTGATTTCTGTCCCAATCACTATTGCTGACCAGCCTATTATAGTTCATAGCAAAAACTTATGCAAGCAATAGCGCCAGCTTACGCCGGCGCTATTGCAAAAACAGGGAAGAATCCCGGTTCTTTCCAAACATATTATAGTACTGCAGCAGCTCAAACTGATGGAAGACCGGATATTCCTTCTTTTCTTTCCAGCCTGTCCAGCTCTCCCACTCATAATCGCTGTTGTAATATCCAAATATATGAACTACGGGAGCAGACTGATACATAGTGTCTAAAAGGCACATATAATCTGTAAGTTCCAGATTTGCCCGTTCCAAAATCGCACACGGAAAATACTGAACGCTCATTTTCTCGTCCATTCTGCAGTCTGTTTCATAATTGGTCCAGATTATGAAGGGTGTAATATACCGTTCAACCAGCTTTTCCGGGGAAAGCTCACTGATTGGCGATCCGTACAGAGTCTCATAGAACTCCGGTTCTATACTGGGCTGGTGATCCCCAAACAGAACAATCATTGTAGGCTCGTCAATCTGACTGTAATATTCGAGAAGGTACTGAAGCGCCTGGTCGGATTCCCGTATCAGAGACAGGTACTGCTCCGCCATAGGCATATCCGTCATGTCCGTCAAATGAACTGTTGCTTCATATTCATCTTCATATCCGCCGTGATTCTGCATGGTAACGTTAAAGACGAACAGTGGAGTCCCCTCCTCCTTCTCCTCTGTCAGTTCAATGATCTTCTGGTAGTCTCCCAGATCACTGACATAATTTCTAATCAGGGGAGAATCCTGGAAATACTCTAACCCGTAAAACTCGTCAAAACCCATATTCCTATATACGTTCTCCCGGTTCCAGTTACTCTTGGGGTAGGGGTGAAGAGCAACCGTCCGATACCCGTAGTTTTTTAAGATCAGTGGAAGAGAATATTCAGGATTTCTAGTGTAAATCTGAAAGGGCACTGAATTCTCCGGCGCAAATGCCATAGAATTTCCTGTCAAAAATTCGTATTCTGTATTGCATGTCATGGAACCAAAGACGGGAACATAAGCTTCGCCCTTTATGCAATTTTCTGAGAGAGAGTCATAATAAGAAAGAAAAGGAAGATCAGTCGAAAATTCCCCTATTACCCTAAGATCTGAAAAACTCTCATTCATAATACAAATTATATTTTCAGGAACAACATCCGTGTCTGCCGCCCATTCCAGCTCCATGTCTGTCCTTGCCTCTTCGATTTCATCCTGAATCGTGTGGACGGCCGAAACCGAATAGCCTTCCAGCGCCTTTACCGACAGATAACCGGCCATTCGAAGAGTTGATATCATGTAACCGTACTCTGCATAGGAACCTGCCGGATCCCACATGCCAATCTCAATCTGAAAACGGCTGATGCTATCACTGAAAAAAGCAGCCGTTCCAACGGCTGTTATGCTCACCATAGCGGCCGCGGCAGCCAAATGTCTTTTCCTGGAATGAATTTTTACTGGAAATTTCCAAATCAAAACTCCCCAGCCAATCAAAATCAGTCCGGATGCTACCATAGCAAACGAAGGAACATACTGATAATTTCCAGCCACAGTGGCGGCCGTCCGGACAGCCATAATATCCCACAGCATAATTGGGCGGCCCCGGAATTCCACTACAAAGTATTCAGCAGCGCTCCATACAAAAAAGACAAGATTCAGCGTCAGATAGGCAGTTCTCATAGAATTTGTAAGTGCAAAAGCAGTAAAATAGATAAGAGCGAATAGGGCCAGGTTTAAAAACAGGTAGACCCCTCTCACTGACAGCAAATTCCCTGTTGTCCATTCAAAGAGAATGTACATCAAAAATGGGGGCGCCGTCAGTACAGCGATTCCTGCCTTCTCCCTCCATCCCAGTTCTTTTATCTTTTCCCATGTACGTTTCATATCCGTCATTTTCTCTACCGCCAAACTCTTAACGCTTTTTTAACATTCTTAAATTCTATCATTGCCATTTTCTCCCGTCAATATCAGTGCCAGACGATTTCACCGTTTTTTCACAATTTTACCGGTGCCAATTGGCGCCACTAGAAGCGGTGGACATTGCAGAGTTTTCGTGTTACAATACATTTTGATTTTCACTTTCGGTTTACACGACCAGAATAGATTTCGTTTTTGAAGGGAGGAATATTATGTCAGACTATAACAATGACAATTACTATAATGAATCTCAGAACGAACAGGGCAATTCCGCCCCGCCGGACCAGGAAAATTATGGACGACAGACACCCCTTGAAAACAGAGACGGATGGCAGCAGGGAACCGATCAGAGTTCCTATTATAATATGCCGGACTACAACCGCTCAAATCAGGGCTATTACGGATATCAGCAGAATGATCCGGGACAGCAAAACCGGCCGCCAAAAAAGGAAACCAACTCTATGGCGATCACATCCATGCTTCTGGGAATCTTCTCCCTTGTGACCTGCTGCGCTTCTCCTCTTGGAATCATCCTGGGGATTGTCAGCATCGTTCTGGCAATTCTTTCAAAGAAAGGACAGCCAATGTCCGGTTTTGCCATTGCAGGCATTGTGCTCTCTGCCGTCGGCATTCTGCTTAGTCTGCTGTTTTTTGCCTATTATATGCTGGTTCTTTCTCTTATGAAGGATCCTCAATATGCAACGCTGTTCAATGATTTGCTGGAACAGTATCAGTCGTTTCAATAATAGCCAAAAGGGACAACGCTCAGTCACAGGAGCGCTGTCCCTTTTACAATCAGCATATAATTTTTAAAAATCCAGTTTATCCCGACGATCGCCAAAGCTCCGATCGTCCAAAAGCGATACCGTTTTTCAAATCCTTTTACCGGCCTGTGCCGTATTCTTCCCCATACCCATAAGCCGGTCTCGATTCCCACTGCCACAACCATATATAAAACAAATGGATGGTAATACAGACTTTCTTTCACATTTCCTGACAGCAGTGCCAACAAGGCTCTGGTCCCTCCACAGCCAGGGCAATACAGACCGGTAACAAAATGGAATGGACAGGGCAGGGACAGCAAAGCCTCTACCGCCTCTTTTATCATATTCCAGATCAAGGCTTTATTCCGCCAGATCAAATGCATCGTGAACCAGACGCATCGCCCTGTTGGCATCGTTTTCATCAATCAAAACTGTAATCCTGATCTCCGAAGTGGCGATCATCTTAATATTGACATTCCCATTGGCAAGGGCCTCGAACATTTTTGCAGCAACCCCCGGATTGCTGACCATTCCAGCGCCGATAATGGAAACCTTAGCCACTGTCTCATCACAGGTTATGCGGCTGGCAGTCATCATCTCCATATTGTCATTCAGAACATCCAGCGCTTCCGCCAAATCCGTTCTTGCCACAGTAAAGGAAATATCTTTCGTTCCTTCCCGTCCCACTGACTGAATGATAATATCTACATTAATCTGATTCTTTGCCAGCATATTAAATATCCTGAAAGCGATTCCCGGCTTATCTTGAACGCCCAACAGGGAGATCCTGGCTGTATTTCGGTCCACAGCCACGCCGCTCACTAACATACGTTCCACTTTCGTTTCCTCCTTTACGATGGTTCCCGGTGCGTTGGTGAGGCTGGACAGGACCACCAGCTCCACACCGTACT
This sequence comes from uncultured Lachnospiraceae bacterium, assembly GCA_904395885.1. Classification (GTDB taxonomy): domain Bacteria; phylum Bacillota; class Clostridia; order Lachnospirales; family Lachnospiraceae; genus UMGS1370. The sequence goes on along the minus strand of CAJFOF010000015.1, from coordinate 6,798 downwards.
TTTTTGCCATTTCTACCGAACGATTATGAAGGACTTTGGCCCCCAGAGACGCAAACTCCAACATTTCATCGTACGAAACCTCGGACAACTTCCTGGCGTTCGGCACAATCCTGGGATCCGCCGTATAGACGCCTTCCACGTCTGTATATATCTCACACCGGTCTGCATGAAGAGCAGCCGCTATCGCTACCGCCGTCGTATCTGAGCCGCCTCTGCCCAAAGTCGTCATATCATCATATCGGTTAATTCCCTGAAAACCAGTGACAATAACAATTTTTCGGGCATCCAGCTCATGGCGGATCCTCTCTGCCTCAATTTTTTTCAGTTTTGCCTTCGTGTAGGCGCTGGTTGTCCTCATAGCGACCTGAGCCGCATTGAGAGAAATAGCCGGAACGCCCAGGGAATGCATTGCCATTGCCATCAGCGCCACTGAGACCTGTTCCCCTGTGACCAGCAACATGTCCAATTCTCTCTTAGGCGGATTGTAATCAATCTCATGAGCTTTTGTCAAAAGCTGATCTGTAGTCTTTCCCATAGCAGACAGCACCACAATCACATCGTGGCCTTTTTCATAGTCCTCAATACAGCGTCTTGCCACATTAAATATTTTTTCCTTGTCAGCAACGGAACTGCCGCCGAACTTCTTAACGATTAACATGTTTTCCTCCTGTGTATCTCCCGGAGCGGGAGCATTTCCTGCAAAACGGCATGACTATTCCGCCCGAATCACCTGGAGAACGGCACTTCTATCTTCAAGCCGTTTTACCAGAGCCGCCTTTTTTCGGTTAAATTCAGCCTCTGTCATAGGCTCAGTCAAAAGCGCAAATTCGGGCATTTCCTCAAGTGTTACCACTTCTGCAGGCCCCATCTCGGTTTCTGCCGCCCGGACAGCGTCCTCCCCGTCCTTTCTAATCCGGACAAAATACCGAAAAACGCCATGATCCAATGGTTCAACAGGCTGTTTTTTCTCTATCCATCCCAGAGGGATATTTTCATTTATAAATTGAGCCGCCTCGATCATGTCGGCAACTACAGCGCTGGCCGTCGGAAGTTTTCCGGCTCCGCTTCCATAAAGCATGGTCACACCCAGCATGTTTCCCTTTATTACAATTCCATTATAAACATCATTTACAGAAAACAGCGGATTTTCCGGTCCAATCATCACAGGGGCTACAAAGGCAGTTACCTGTCCGTCAGCAATGCGGCTGGACCCCAGCAATTTTACTGATTTTCCCAGTCGCTCCGCATATTTAAAATCCACATCTGTGACGGCTGTGATTCCCTCTGTCGGAATATCCTGATAATCCACTTCTTTCCCCGTAGCCATAGCTGTCAAAATCGCCAGCTTTCTGCAGGTATCATGGCCCTCCACATCTGCCTCCGGGTTTCTCTCGGCATAGCCCAGAGCCTGAGCTTCCTTCAAAGCCGTCTCAAACGTTTCTCCAAATCGGTCCATCTTCGTCAGGATATAATTGGTAGTCCCGTTCAAAATGCCGGTAATCTCCTGAATTTTCTCTCCATTCATGCAGCGGTACATGGTCCGGATCACCGGAATTCCCCCTCCGGTGCTGGCCTCAAACATAAAGTTTACCCGCTTTTCCCTGGCAATCTTTAACAGCTCCGAACCGCAGGCAGCTACCAACGCCTTGTTGGAAGTCGCCACATGTTTCCCGGCAAGCAGACAGGCCCTGACAAATTCATAGGCCGGATGAACGCCTCCCATAGTTTCTACGACAATCTTTACCTCCGGATCATCAACAATCACTGCCAGATCGTGAACTACCTTATCTTCTACAGGAGATCCAGGAAAATCCCTCAGGTCTAAGACATACTTTAAACGCAGCTCCTTCCCGGTCTTATTGATGATTTCATCTCTGTTTCTTTCTAAGATCTCGACGACGCCGGAACCAATGGTTCCATATCCCATCACCGCCGTATCAATCACTTCCGCTTTTCTTACTGCTGTTTCCATCTGTCTGCCCCTTCCTCGAACTGTTTTATACCATTCTCTGAATGCCGTTCGGCAGCATACCTGCCAACCGTCCCTTATCCAGCGCATTACTCTCTGGCCAGTATTTTCACATAGCGAATGCCGTTCATTGTCTCCATCTCTTCAATCATGGCAGAAACATCGCCTGTCTGGTTCCTGATCTCAACGCTTAATGTCAGCATTGCAACGCCGTTTACCGGAATACTCTGGTGAATTGTGAGAATGTTCGCCTTATACACTGCTACCACGTGGAGCAAATCTGACAGAAGCCCCTGTTCGTCATCCATCTGAATCGTCAGCGTAATCGTCTTTCCCTTGGCATTGTCATGAAAAGGAAATATATCATCTTTGTACTTATAGAAAGAGCTTCTGCTGATCCCCACTTTCTCTGTAGCTTCCTGCACCGTCATAGCTCTCTCAGACTCCAATAGTTTCTTAGCATCTACTACCCGGAGAAGTACTTCCGGAACTGCCCTCTGTTTTAACACGAAATATTTGTTTTCTTTCTCCATTGTTGCCTCTTTTCCGCCCTCTTGTGTCCGTCCAAAAAATACATTTGTGCTCACGAAAAAGATATTATCATATTTGTCTAAAGTGTGCAACCGATTTTTATCCAAACTAGAGCCCTGCAATTACCAAAAGTGCCGCCTGGAGACTCATCGATAAGTCTCAGGCAGCACTCTCTGCATCGTTTACTAATCCGCCATCTGTGCATGTTTATCCGGACAGCCCAGGCTCAACCATTTCAGATATGCGCTGATAAAGGGATCCAGATTTCCATTGAGGACGCTGTCGGCATTGCCGCTTTCCTCCCCTGTCCTGTGATCTTTTACCATCGTGTAAGGCTGAAGTACATAGGAACGAATCTGGTTTCCCCATCCAATTTCTTTGACCTCGCCCCGGATATCGGAAAGTTTTTCTGCATTCTCCTGCTGTTTCAACATATACAACTTGGCCTTTAACATTTGCATGGCCTTATCCTTATTCTGGAACTGAGAACGCTCATTCTGGCACTGAACCACAATTCCTGTGGGGATGTGGGTAATGCGGATCGCCGACGAAGTCTTGTTAATGTGCTGGCCGCCGGCGCCGCTGGACCGGTAGGTATCGATTCTCAGATCGTCCGGATTGATCTCCACATCCAGGTCTTCTTCTATATCCGGCATTACATCGCAGGACACGAATGAGGTCTGGCGCTTGCCTGCAGCATTAAAAGGAGAAATCCGCACCAGACGGTGAACGCCGCGCTCTGATTTCAGATACCCGAAAGCATTTTCTCCATTGATCTGAATCGTTACTGACTTAATTCCAGCTTCATCGCCATCCAGAAAATCCAGAACCTCGACGGAATATCCTTTTGCTTCTGCCCAACGGCAGTACATCCGATACAGCATACTGCACCAATCGCAGGATTCGGTTCCTCCCGCCCCTGCATTGAGACGGAGAATGGCATTGCATTTGTCGTATTCCCCTGTAAGGAGGGTGGACAGCCTCATAGCTTCCAGTTTCTGTGAAAGTTCATCCAGCATCGTCTGAATTTCCGGTATAACCTCCGGATCATTCTCCTCATACCCCATCTCAATCATCAGCTCGATCTCTTCATAAAGATCTTCCAGATGTTTGTATCCTTCCACAGTGTCCTTCAGGTTTTTTGCTTCTTTTACAATTTTGGTGGAACGTTCAGCATCTTCCCAAAAGCTTGGTTCCTCCATACTTTTATCCAATTCATCAATTTTCCTTAGCTTTGCATCTAAGTTAAAGTGAATCCCTCACTTCCACTAATGGTTTCTTAAATGTGGACAGTGTATACTTAAACTGATCCAACTCTACCACAAGCTTCACCCGCTTTCTATCTTTTTATCTTTTATCAGACTGGCTTCCTTCCACAGCACTGTTTGTACTTCTTACCGGAACCGCAGGGACAGGGATCATTGGGATAAATCTTCTGGGTTGCCCTGCGCTTTGGAGCATTTGCTGTGGTGTCGTCACGGTTGGTTCCGGTAACTTTGGCTGCCGGCTCTCTCTCAATCTTCTGCTCTACCCGGATATGCATCAGGATTCTTACTGTATCCTCCCGGATCGCTGCTGTCATAGCGTCAAACATCTCGTAAGCATTGACCTTGTACTCTACTACCGGATCTCTCTGGCCATAAGCCTGCAGGCCGATTCCTTCGCGAAGCTGATCCATATCGTCAATGTGTGCCATCCACTTATTGTCAATCACTTTTAAAAGAACGACTCTCTCGATCTCACGCATCTGCTCTGCCTGGGGGAACTGGGCTTCCTTCTCTTCATAGAGCTTGATTGCCGCTTCCTTCAGCATATGCTTCAGCTCATTCTTCTTCATGCCCTTTCTCTGTTCATCGCTGAGAGTGATAGGAGAGATGGGAACCACGGGAAGAAGGAGGCTGTTCAGCTCTTTCAAATCCCATGTCTGGGGAGACATCTCATCGGAAATCGCCATATCGACGGCATTCTCTACAATGTCAGTAACCATCCTGAGAATCACATCCCGCATGTTATCGCCGTCCAGAACTTTACGGCGCTCTGCATATATGATCTCTCTCTGCTCATTGTTGACTTCGTCGTATTTGAGCAGGTTCTCACGGATACCAAAGTTATTGGTCTCGATCTTCATCTGTGCCTTTTCGATGGCACTGGAAAGCATTTTGTGCTCAATCTGCTCATTTTCCGGTACTCCCATTGCCTCGAACATCTTCATCAGACGCTCAGAGCCGAACAGTCTCATCAGATCGTCCTCCAGGGACAGATAAAATCTGGACTCACCCGGATCTCCCTGGCGACCGGAACGACCTCTGAGCTGATTATCAATACGGCGGGATTCATGGCGTTCCGTACCGATTACCTTTAATCCGCCTACTTCTCTGGCAGCATCATCCAGCTTGATATCCGTACCACGGCCAGCCATATTGGTTGCAATGGTAACGGCTCCGTGGATACCTGCATCCGCAACGATCTCTGCCTCCAGCTCATGGAATTTTGCATTCAATACCTTGTGAGGAATTCCCCGGCGTCTCAGCATGCCTGAAAGCATCTCAGAAGTCTCGATGGTAATGGTACCCACCAGAACCGGCTGGCCTTTCTCATGGGCCTGGGCAATCTCTTCAACAACAGCGTGGAATTTCTCTTTCTTCGTCTTATATACGGCGTCCTCTCTGTCGATACGCTGTACCGGCTTATTGGTCGGGATCGCGATAACGTCCATTGAGTAAATATTCCGAAATTCTTTTTCTTCTGTCAAAGCCGTACCGGTCATGCCGGCCTTCTTTTTATACTTATTGAAAAAGTTCTGGAAGGTGATCGTAGCCAGCGTCCGGCTCTCCCGGCGCACATTAACATGCTCTTTGGCCTCAATCGCCTGGTGAAGGCCATCGGAGTAGCGACGCCCCGGCATGATACGGCCGGTAAACTCATCAACGATCAGCACCTCGTCGTCTTTCACTACATAATCTTTATCCCGATGCATCAGGTTATTGGCTCTCAGCGCCAAGATGATGTTGTGCTGAATCTCCAGATTTTCCGGATCTGCCAGGTTTTCAATGTGGAAGAAGTTCTCTACCTTCTTGACACCCTCTTCCGTAAGATTCACCACTTTATCTTTCTCATTGACAATAAAGTCTCCGGTCTCCTCAATCTCCTCACCCATAAGTGCATTCATCTTGGAAAATTCCCCGGATGCCTCGCCGCGTACTAACTGGTGAGCTAAAACATCGCAGACTTCATACAGCTTGGTCGATTTGCCGCTCTGACCGGAAATAATCAGCGGTGTTCTCGCTTCGTCGATAAGAACAGAGTCCACCTCGTCGATAATGCAGTAATCCAGATCCCGCAGAACCATCTTCTCTTTATAGATAGCCATATTGTCTCTCAGATAATCGAATCCCAGCTCATTGTTGGTCACATAGGTGATATCACAGGCATAAGCCTCTTTCCTCTCTTCTGTTGTCATGGAATTCAGCACCACGCCTACCGTGAGACCTAAAAATCTGTGAACCTGTCCCATCCATTCAGCATCACGCTTCGCCAGATAATCGTTAACTGTAACAATCTGAACGCCCTTTCCGGTAAGAGCATTTAAATATGCCGGACAGGTTGATACCAGGGTCTTACCTTCACCGGTACGCATCTCAGCGATACGCCCCTGATGAAGAACAATACCGCCGATAAGCTGTACAGGAAAATGCTCCATGTTCAGAGTTCTCCGAGCTGCTTCCCGAACCACCGCGAATGCTTCCGGGAGAATATCATCCAGCGTTTCTCCTCCTGCCAGGCGTTCCTTAAAGATCCGGGTCTTATCCCTCAGCTCCTCATCAGACAGCTTCACCATCTCCGGCCTCATCTTTTCGATCTTATCCACGATCGGGTAGATCATCTTCAGTTCCCTCTCGCTGTGAGTTCCGAAAACCTTTTCAAATAAGTTCATATCCTAATCTCCTAAATCTTCTCTCCAAATATCTATACAGAATATAGGTACAATCTTATTTATTGTATCACCAACCTTCCTTTTATTCAACGAGTTCATAAAAAATTAACATTCCCGCAATTTTTCGGCTTATATAGTCTCCTTTTTTAGTAATTTTTTTCGGGCGGCTTTCTTCTTGCCCGACTTTCTCGGGCAAGAAGCTCGGATGTTCATCCGATAGGGGGTGTCGGTTAATACCGATTTTTAACCTCTGAGAAACAGGGATGAGACGTTCCCGCAGAATTCGGGCTTTTTTAAGCCCGAATTCCTTGCGGAATCGTCTCATCCTTTTCTTAACTCTTTATTTTAGGGCGCAAAAACCCCT
>CAJFOF010000014.1 GCA_904395885.1 uncultured Lachnospiraceae bacterium | reverse complement strand
GATAAACCAATCCACAGTATCTTAAAATAGCATAGTCGAACCTGTAGAAAAGGTAAAGAAAGACTATGACTTTATATAATAGTAGGGGGGATATAATGGAATCAAAGAAAACTGACAAGAAACAGCAACCGGAAGGTCCGGAGGAAGGCTACTGTCTCCAGCGAACCCGGGGCCGACTCAGTGGTTTGATTTGGGCTGGCTTGATCCTGGCGGGAGGAATCGGCTGCCTGTGGATCTTTTATATGGGCCAAACACTGCCCGGTGAGATTGAACGGCTGGATGATGAGATGCGGATCTTCTACCGCCTATGTCCCTTTTTGGGAGCATTGGCGGTTATTGCAGGAGTCATTATGGCTTACCGGAGTCTGCGGGACGCTCTCAACCCGGAGAAGAGCAGCCTTGCCCGGTCGATCCGGGATCAGCTTCCCTACCCGGATGAGGCACCGCCAGTCCGGGAGCTGTTTGCCATGGTGGATCAGGATCTCAGGCAGAACGGCCAGTGGTTTGGCAAAATGGGCATCGGAAAAGAGTGGGTGCTGGGGGAGAAGGTATCCTCCATTCCACACATTCGGGGGATTTTTGGGCGAAAGGAGCGGCGCACTTCCAGAAGCGGCAATCGAACCCGAGTTATTTATACCTGGGAAATCTGGATCGTGGACAATCGCCAACAGTGGCAGGTCACTTCACTGAAGTCCCAGAAGGAGCTGGAGGGCGCCCTGGACTGTCTGCACCGGCGGGCACCTGCCGCTGTTTACGGTACTTATGACTCAAAAGAATATAAGGATCTGGCCAATGCGGATGAGGAAAAATGGCAGTATATAGACTTGGAATACCGCAAAAGGAGGGATCTTCTGGAGCAACAGACCCTGCAGGACGAAAAAGAACAGGTTCCGAACCAGGTACTTACACTGCCGGACGGTTCGGTGACTTCCCGCATCAGCGGAGACAGTCTGTGGGAGCTTTTGCGCCAGTGCCGGCAAGAGGGGGAGACCCGTCCTTTTCAACTGGTTCCAGGCGTCCTGTTTCGGGGGAAGGAATTCACGTTCAGCCGTCTGGTATGTTTTCCAGGGGAGAGTCAAGGGCCAGTCCAGTTCTTTGTGGAGGAATACTCCGGATCTCCCAGAGATCCGGGCAGGTACGGACGGACAGCTGAGGTCTCGCTAGGTGAGGCGGAATCCGTGCTGAGGAACTGGGTTCGGGGGAAAGTTCCCTCGGTCAACGGCTGGATGCTCATGGAGCGCACGGATCATGGCTGGCAGAGAGCCTTGGAACATCAATAGGGAAGAATAAGTGGGCAAGGAGGTATTACAAATGGGACGATTTTTCAGTGACACAGTAGAAACGGCACTTCGGGATATTTACTATCAGATGTGGACCGGAAGAGGACAGGAGGCTTTCCAACGTCTGGAGCAGGCTTCAGCTGCAGGAGACGGGGATGCCAGTTGCCTGCTGGCCCGATGTTACTGCGGCGGCCAGTATGTATGGGAAGGACACCATTTTCCCGAGGATGACCGGAAAGCCATCCAATTGCTGCACAAATCGGTGGAACAGGGCAGTGCCCTTGGAGTAATGGTGGCACTCCGTTCCAGAGAGTTGCCGCCGGATTTGCAGAAGAAAATGCCCTTTTCCAGCCTTGAGGAGGCATTTCATGAGGTTCTCTCCAAGGCCGAGGCCGGGGAACCATTTTGCCAGTACACAGTTGGAAATTCCTATTTCTGGTGGGATTTTCTGAGTATCCAGGGCAAACGGCCGGAAGATTTTCCCAGCAAGGATGCTTTCCGCTCTTATCTGAGGGAGAATATTACCCGATGTGAGGACTGGCTTTGGAGAGCCTTCCGGGGCGGTGTGTTCTTGGGCGGCTATAATTTAGAGAATTATTACAAAAATGGGGACGAGGATATTGTCAGTCCTCAGCCGGAGAAGGCCTGGGAGATTAGCCGCATTGGCGCTGAGTACGGTTACCCCAACTACCAGTTTTACTATGGCTCGGAGCTTAAGGATGCACAGCGATACGAAGAGTCCTTTTACTGGTTGAAGCAGGCGGCGGATCGCGGAGAGCTCCAGGCAAACTTCTATCTGGGATACCAATACGAGCTTGGCCAGGGTGTTGAGGCAGACTCGGCCAAGGCTGCTGCCTGCTATACGAAAGGGCTGGAAGAACACGGTTTCAGAATCGGCTGCAGCAATCGGCTGGGCGCTCTCTACTATAAGGGAAATGGTGTGGAGCAGGATTATGCTAAAGCGTTTCAACTGCTCAAACGGGCCTATGACTTAAACAATACCAATAATTGGGGGGCTTATTACCTGGGCGCCTGCTATTACTATGGACAAGGTACCCAGCAGGATTATGGTACGGCACGGAAATTCCTGGAGATGGTGGACTGGGACTGCCCAAACGCCTATTATCTGCTGGGCTGTCTTTACGCCCAGGGGTTGGGCGGGCTGGAGGACATTGCGAAAGGTGTGGCTTACCTTCAGAAAGCCGGCAACCATTCTCAGGCAAAGGAGGAACTGAGCCATTATAAGAAGACTTTCTTCGGCGGCAGATGGGTTCGCAGATGAAACTTAGGAAGAGTGAAAATATGGTTTCAGACATTCTTGACAACCTTTACAAAAAAGAATATACTGTATGTGTTCGGTAGGTAAGGCTCCTACAGGGATATGGACTGTTGCCGCGAAGTAGTGGAGACACTATGAGATGGTTTGAACAGGGTACATCGAGCGCAAGGTGTATCATAATACAGTTTCACCGCCCTGCAGAGTTAAAGCTCAAACGAAACAGAGACAGGAAGTATTTTCCCGTATGTCTGCCGGACATACGGGATTTTTTTGTTCCATAGGAAACTGCGTTCCTTATGGAGCAAAAACGCTCCGCGGGATGCGCGCTGGCGCGAGAGTCCTGCAAACGAAAAGGAGGTGAGAAAAATGGATGCTGGGAGTAGCTGCGGCGCAGGCTGTACAGGACGAAGTTGGAATGAATATCTGAGCAGAGGAAGGGGAGCTGCGGCCTTTCTGCGCCATTTTTCTCCTCAAACATATATGCTCAAAGAAAATTGACTTTGCTTTGAATGGCTGCGCCGTACCTTCTGAAAAGGAAACCTGATGATTGTGAGAGACCGGAAAAATTTATGGAGGTACAGGCCTATGAAAAATTTGAGAGAGAGACTGCTCTCTGCGGCAGTCTGCCCGGAGAGGGAACTGTTTGAGCTGTATATGACCGGGGAGGAAGGGATGAGCCGGAAGGCGGCTGAACTCTCCAGAGAATATTACGGCCGGAATGTGATGAAGGCCAGAAAAGGGCCAGCCTGGACAAAACGCCTGATGGACGCGTTTGTCAACCCGTTTACTGTGGTTCTGCTGGTATTGGCAGTGATTTCTGCGTTTACGGATATCCTGCTGGCAAATCCGGGAGAGAGAAGCTATGCCGCTGTTGTTATGATTACTGCGATGGTGGCGATTTCCGGAATCCTGCGTTTTGTCCAGGAGTCAAAAAGCCAGAATGCGGCTGCAAAACTGGCAGGGATGATCCGGACCCCGGCCAGCGTCCGGAGACTGGAGGACGGGAGACAGGAAATTCCAATGGACGAGATTGTTGTCGGCGATATTGTCTGCTTGTCGGCCGGAGACATGGTGCCTGCAGATGTCAGGATATTGACGGCCAAGGACCTGTTTGTCAGCCAGTCTTCCCTGACCGGGGAGAGTGAGCCGGTGGAAAAACAGGGAATCTGTACGGACCGGGATGCCGCCCTGACTGAGATGGCAAATCTGGCTTTTATGGGGAGCAACGTCGTCAGCGGGAGCGCTGAGGCGCTGGTGATCGGCATTGGAGACGACACTGTTCTGGGTGCCATGGCCAGGGAACTGACGGAAAAGCCACCTAAAACACAATTTGAGAAAGGAGTCAATTCCGTCTCCTGGCTGTTGATCCGCTTCATGGCAGTCATGGCCCCTGTTGTGTTTGTCATGAATGGATTGACCAAGGGAGACTGGCTGCAGGCAGCGCTGTTTTCCGTATCGGTGGCCGTCGGACTGACGCCGGAGATGCTTCCGATGATCGTCACAGCCGCTCTGGCAAAAGGGGCGGTGGCCATGAGCCGCAAAAAGGTCATCATTAAAAACCTCAACGCCATCCAGAATCTGGGCTCTATGGATATTCTGTGCACAGACAAGACGGGGACGCTGACCCAGGACAAAGTAGTGCTGGAATACCACCTTAACATAGACGGTGAGGAAGACCCGAGAGTCCTGCGCCATGCTTTTTTAAACAGTTACTTCCAGACTGGACTGAAAAATCTGATCGATGTGGCTGTCATTGAAAAGCAGCAGGAGATCGGAGCACAGGAACTGACAGAGAGATACCAAAAAATAGATGAGATCCCCTTTGATTTCAACCGCAGGAGAATGAGTGTGGTGGTCAGGGACGATGCGGGAAAAACACAGATGGTGACGAAGGGAGCAGTGGAAGAGATGCTGGCCTGCTGTTCCTTTGCAGAACTCAATGGGATGCCTGTGGCTTTGACAGTGGAGGTAAAAGAGAGAGTTCTGAAGAAATCCGATGAGCTGAATTCCAGTGGGATGAGGGTGATTGCAGTGGCGCAGAAGACCAATCCTTCCCCGGTGGGAGAGTTTTCAGCAAAGGATGAGACCGGTATGGTACTGATCGGTTTTCTGGCATTTTTAGATCCGCCGAAAGAGACGACTGCGGCGGCGATCCGGGCGCTGAAGGAATACGGGGTTTCCGTAAAGATTCTCACCGGCGACAATGAAAAAGTGACGGTGGCTGTTTGCCGACAGGTAGGACTGCGTGGGGACAGGATTTTGCTGGGGACAGATATTGACACCATGACGGATGAGGAGCTGAAAGTTCAGGCCGAGGATATACAGGTGTTTGCCAAGCTGTCTCCCACCCAGAAGGCGCGGATCGTCAGGCTTTTGCGGGAAAATGGTCATACCGTCGGCTATATGGGAGACGGGATTAATGACGCAGCAGCCATGAAAGCCGCCGACGCCGGTATTTCTGTGGACACGGCGGTGGACATTGCCAAAGAGTCTGCCGGGGTGGTGCTTCTGGAGAAAGATCTGATGGTCTTGGAAGAGGGCATCATTGAGGGCAGAAAGACCTACGCCAACATGGTAAAATATATCAAAATGACGGCGTCATCCAATTTCGGAAATATGTTTTCTGTCCTGGCCGCCAGCGTATTCCTGCCGTTTCTGCCCATGGCGGCGCTCCACCTGATCCTGCTGAATCTGATCTACGACGTGTCCTGCACAGCGATACCGTGGGACAATGTGGATCCGGAGTATTTGAAAAAGCCCCGCTCCTGGGATGCTTCGTCCATAGGACGGTTTATGGTAAGGATCGGACCGGTCAGCTCCCTGTTCGACATTGTGACTTATCTGCTGCTGTACTTTGTGATTTGCCCTATGGCAACAGGCGGGCTTCGCTTTACACAGCTTACAGATCCTCAGGACCAGCTTTTTTATATCGCTCTATTCCAGACAGGATGGTTTATTGAATCCATGTGGAGCCAGACACTGGTAATCCACATGATACGGACGCCAAAGCTTCCTTTCGTCCAGAGCAGGGCATCGGTTTCCGTGACTATTCTGACTTTGGCAGGTATCGCGGCTGTGACACTGATCCCCTTTACCGGAATCGGTTCGCTGATCGGGCTGGCATCTCTTCCCCATGTTTATTTCGGCTGGCTTGCCGGTATCGTGGCTGTATATATGGTGCTTGTCACGGCTGTGAAAAAGAGTTATATTCACAGATACAGAGAATGGCTGTAAGGATGGAGAACAATCAAAATGACAACAAAAGAAGAAGTAATTGGATTTTGCCTGACGTTTCCTGATGCCTATGAAGACTACCCTTTCCGGGACGATCAGTGGGCGGTCATCCGTTTAAAGGACAGTAAAAAGGTGTTCGCCTGGATTTTTGAGCGGAATGGCTATGTCTGGGTAAACGTGAAGGCAGATCCAGAGTGGAGGGACTTCTGGCGGGAGGCTTTTGAGGCTATCCTGCCGGCCTACCACCTGAACAAAGAACACTGGAACTCCCTGATTCTGGACGGCTCGATTCCGGATGAGACAATCCGGCAGTTGATCGGGGACAGCTACGATCTGGTGAAGCGCCAGGCAGAAAAAAAGAGAAGAAAACCGCGGGGTACCGCGAAAGAGGGGGTGTCGGTTAATACCGATTTTTAACCTCTGAGAAACAGGGATGAGACGTTCCCACAGAATTCGGGCTTTTTTAAGCCCGAATTCCTTGCGGAATCGTCTCATCCTTTTCTTAACTCTTTATTTTAGGGCGCAAAAACCCCT
>CAJFOF010000013.1 GCA_904395885.1 uncultured Lachnospiraceae bacterium | reverse complement strand
TTTGGCAAAAAAAGTGGGGGATTTTAATAAAAAAGGAATCCAAAGCCCTTATAAATCAAGGGATTAAGATTCCGAGAGATTATAATCATCAATAGGAGGAAAAATTATGAAAAAGAAGACAAATTTCAACCTGGTAATCGTTGGAGGCGGAAGCACATATACGCCCGGAATCGTAAAGAGTCTGCTGGACAAAAAAGATCAGTTCAAATTGGAGCAGTTGAGACTGTACGATAATAATAAGGAACGGCAGGATAAGGTGGCTGTTTTGGTAAAAAAGGTGGTAGAGATGTTTGACCCTGAGCTGGAGGTGGTTGTGACTACAGAGCCAGAGGAAGCGTTCTCAGATGCAGATTTTATTTTTGCTCAGATGCGAGTCGGCCTTTATAAAATGAGAGAACTCGATGAGAAGATTCCGCTAAAATATGGCGTAGTCGGACAGGAAACCTGTGGCCCGGGCGGGCTGGCTTACGGATTGAGGACAATTGCTCCTATGGTAGAAATAATAGATTTCTGTGAAAAATATGCAAGCCGTGAGTATTGGATTGTCAATTATTCTAATCCGGCTGCCATCGTAGCAAAGGCGATGCATCGTCTTCGTCCTGACGCAAGGATTCTGAATATCTGTGATATGCCAGTCGCTATCATGCGGAATATGGCAAATATTCTGGACTGTGATCGTCACGACATTGTAGCCGATTACTTCGGCCTCAACCATTTTGGATGGTTTACAAAGATCCGGGTAGGGGAGGAAGACCGCACAGAGGAACTAAAGGCTTATGTGAAAGAACATGGCTATATGCCGCCGGATGAGCGGAGTGAGGTGCGTCACAACGACGCTTCCTGGAAGCATACTTTCGACAATGCTAAATACCTGATGAGAATGTTCCCTGACTATCTGCCGAACACCTACATGCAGTATTATCTGCTGTCTGACCAGATTGTAAAAGATGCCAACAAAGATTACACTCGTGCAAATGAGGTTATGGACGGAAGAGAAAAACGTATTTTTGACACAGTGGACAAGTATCTGGCAACAGGCGAGATCGACATGACCCCATTTTTTACGGGCGTGCATGGAGAATTCATTGTAGAGGTAGCGATGAGTCTGGCTTATAACCTTCGCAAACGCCACTTGGTGATGGTTCCTAACTGCGGCAGCATCAGCAACCTGCCGGAGGACGCAATGGTGGAAGTGCCTGCCTATATTACCAGCGAAGGCCCGGAGGCAGTGCGTGTGGGCGAGATTCCGACGTTCTATAAAGGAATGATTGAGCAGCAGGAAGCCTGCGAAAAATTGATTGTCGAGGCTGCCATCGAAGGCTCTTATGAAAAAGCGCTGATGGCATTTACTATGAACAAAACGGTTCCGGATGCGTTTACCGCCAAAAAGATTCTGGACGAAATGATCGAAGCAAATAAAGAATACTGGCCAGAGTTAAAATAATCCATGTGAATAAAAAAAGAGAAATCAGCCATACTGACTTTGTAACCAAAACAAGTTAGGAGGTATGACAATGAAAAACAATTACAATTACCGGGACATGGAAGACAACACGTCTAAAGACTGCCGTGACCGTGCAGACAATTCCAGCCAGAACAGTTATAAAGACAAGGCTGAAAACAACAACAGAAACAGCAGTAAAAACAATAATAAAAACAAGGCCGAATAATAGAGAAGAGATCTGTTCGGTACGCATAGGGAAACGAAGAAGGGGCTGTTGCAGAGTGCGGCAGCTCCTTTTTTGCCGGTGTACAGTGGGACAATATCTGATCTCTGCGAATATAATGACAATAACAGGGAGAAAGGAGATGGGCTGGATGAAAGTTGGCATCATATCGCTAAAGGAATTGGAATACAGATTGGACAGCGGGGCTCCTATGCGTCTGATTGATTTGAGGAAACCGGAAGAATACGATGCCGGCCATCTGGAGGGGGCGGCCAATATTCCCTTTGACCAAATACGCGAAAGGATTGCAGAGCTTGAGGGAGATACCGCGACGGTCTTTTACTGCAGCCGCGGCGGAAACAGCCTTTTGGCCGCCCGGATGGCGGCAGGGCGCGGGATCCCTGCATATTCTGTCGCCAATGGGATTATTTATTACAGGGGCCGCCATATGGTGCGGAATTAATTGACAAGATATGGCCTTGGCTATAAAATAAAACCAGCTAAAAACCTAAATTTATTTACGCCGCAAGGCACTGACGCGAGGAGAACATATATGAAAATACTATTTGCATCGGACATCCATGGTTCTGCATACTATTGCAAAAGGCTTCTGGAGATTTACGAAGCATCCGGAGCAGAGCGGCTGATTCTGTTGGGCGACATCCTGTATCACGGCCCCAGAAACGACCTGCCAAAGGAGTATGCTCCGAAACAGGTCATTGCAATGCTCAACCAGTATAAAAATGAAATCTATGCGATTCGGGGCAACTGTGACACAGAAGTGGATCAGATGGTTCTGGAATTTCCGATTATGGCTGATTACGGCCTATTGTGTTTTGACGGTCTTATATTTTATGCCACTCACGGCCATGTGTACAATGAGGATCACCTTCCGCCTATGCAGCCGGGGGACATCCTGATCCATGGGCACACGCATCTGCTGAGAGCAGATAAAATTGGAGATATTACGGTGCTCAACCCTGGTTCTGTGTCGATTCCCAAGGGGGGAAATCCCAACACCTACGCTCTTCTGGATGGGAATACCTTTTCCATTCGCTCCTTAGACGGGGATGTGGTGAAAGAGCTGGAACTTGAGAGGACG
Source organism: uncultured Lachnospiraceae bacterium (assembly GCA_904395885.1). GTDB lineage: Bacteria > Bacillota > Clostridia > Lachnospirales > Lachnospiraceae > UMGS1370. The sequence continues at coordinate 4,391 of CAJFOF010000013.1, read as the reverse complement.
ATGAATTGAGAAAATTAGAACTGATCGCCCCCTGCCATTTCGGTCTGGAGGCAGTGCTGAAAAAAGAGATATATGACCTTGGGTATGAGATCTCCCAGGTGGAGGACGGCCGCGTAACTTTTCTGGGGGACGAGGAGGCCATCTGCCGGGCAAACATCTTCCTGAGAACAGCGGAACGAATTTTGCTGAAAGTTGGAAGCTTTCCGGCGGAAACGTTTGAAGAACTGTTTCAGGGGACAAAGGCGATTCCCTGGGAAGAATATCTTCCAAAGGATGGAAAATTCTGGGTTGCCAAGGCGTCCTCCATTAAAAGCAAGCTGTTCAGCCCGTCGGACATTCAATCAATTATGAAAAAGGCTATGGTAGAACGGATGAGGGAACACTGGGGGATTTCCTGGTTCCCGGAGACAGGGGCAAGCTTTCCTTTGAGAGTGTTTTTATTTAAAGATGTTGTTACAGTTGGAATTGATACCAGCGGGGAGTCCCTGCATAAGCGGGGATACCGGACACTGACCAGCAAAGCGCCTATCACGGAGACCCTGGCGGCGGCCCTCCTGCTTCTGACGCCTTGGAAGAAAGACCGCATATTAGTGGATCCTTTCTGCGGGAGCGGAACTTTCCCTATAGAAGCCGCTATGATAGCAGCCAATATAGCTCCGGGAATGGAGCGCACTTTCCTGGCAGAGAGCTGGAAGGATTTGATTCCCAGAAAGCTCTGGTACGAGGCATCGGAGGAAGCGCTGGAGTTGGTGGATAAATCTGCAGAGACGGATATCCAGGGGTACGACATTGACGGAGACATCATAAAGTCAGCCAGAGCCAATGCACAGGCTGCCGGGGTGGACCATATGATCCATTTTCAGCAGAGACCTGTCAGCGCTCTGAGTCATCCCAAAAAATACGGGTTCATTATCTCCAATCCTCCCTATGGGGAAAGGCTGGAGGAGAAAAAGAACCTTCCGGCGCTGTACCGGGAGATCGGAGAGCGGTTTGCTGCTCTGGATTCCTGGTCCATGTACCTGATTACAGCTTACGCCGACGCGGAGAAGGCGATCGGGCGGAAGGCAGATAAAAACCGTAAAATATATAACGGTATGATGAAAACGTATTTTTATCAGTTTATGGGACCGAAGCCGGTCAGACATCCGAGATGAGGCATGAAATGAATCAAAGAAAAATGAAAAGCCGCAGACGGTTTTGGAGAGCGAGAAGCCGGGGATGGAAGGCCGCTCTGCTTCTTGCCCTCTTTTGTGGAGGGATCTGGTGGCTGGGGCGTGCTGATTATTCGGGCACTCTTCAGAAAGAGCCTGCTCCCAATACCGGTTATCTGTTGGGGGCCGCCTATCCCCAATCGGAAGAAATGAATCAGGAGCCGGCAATCACCCTGCCGGCGGCATACGATTACCGGCAGGCGGGGCGCGCCCCCAAAGTGGAGAATCAAGAAAATCTGGGGACTTGCTGGGCCTTTGCAGCCCTCTCAGCACTGGAAACTTCTCTTTTGCCGGAAGAGTCCTGGGATTTTTCAGAGGATCATATGTCAATCCAAAACAGTTTCCATATGGGCCAGAATGCCGGGGGTGATTATACCATGTCTCTGGCATACCTTTTGGCCTGGCAGGGGCCGGTAGCAGAGGAGGACGATCCGTATGGCGATGGAAAATCGCCGGATGGCCTGGATGCGGAGAAACATCTGCAGGAGGTTCAGTTTCTTCCGGAGGGAGACATAGAGGCCATCAAGAGGGCAGTATTCCTGGTGGGCGGAGTTCAAAGCTCTCTGTATACTTCTCTGCAAGATGCTTCCAGCGAGTCTGCCTATTACCGGAAAGAGAAAGCAGCTTATTATTATAATGGAGATGAGCCGCCCAACCACGATTCTGTCATTGTGGGATGGGACGACAACTTTCCCAAGGAGGCTTTTACGATCCAACCGCCGGGGGACGGCGCCTTTCTGTGTATGAACAGTTGGGGAGAAGCTTTCGGGGACGGAGGATATTTTTACGTGTCCTATTATGATTCCAACATCGGACGAACCAACCTGTCCTATACCCGGATTGAGGAACCCGATAACTACAGCAGAATCTATCAGACGGATCTCTGCGGTTGGTCAGGCCAGGCTGGATATGGAGGAGAGACCGTTTGGGCAGCCAATGTCTATCAGGCTCAGGGCCATGAAAGTCTGGCGGCAGCCGGTTTCTATGCTACAGGTCCCGACACCAGCTATGAGATCTATGGGGTCACAGAGGTGAACCTGTCCTCGGAGACGGAAGTTTTTCAGGATCCGATTTTGCTGGCTTCCGGGAAACTGGAGAATGCCGGCTATTATACCATTGATTTTTCTTCCCCTGTAACATTGGAGGAAGGGCAGGATTTTGCTGTTATGATAAAGATTACTACCCCAGGAACGACTCAGCCGGCAGCGATTGAGTACCAGGCAGATGGGACAAAAGGAACTGTGGATATTCAGGACGGCTGGGGATACCTGAGCAATGATGGAGTTCACTGGCAGAGGGCAGAGACAACTATGGAATGTAATATCTGTCTGAAAGCCTACACAAGGAGTATATCATGAAACAGAAGATTGTATTTGCAACAGGAAATGAAGGGAAAATGCGGGAAGTACGCATGATACTGGATGATCTGGGAATGGAGATTCTGTCTATGAAGGAGGCGGGCGCTAACCCGGAGATCAAGGAAAATGGCAGAACGTTTGGGGAAAATGCGGAGATCAAGGCCAGAGCTGTCTGGGAATGTACCGGAGGGATCGTGCTGGCAGATGATTCCGGCCTGGTTATAGACTACTTAAACGGTGAGCCGGGAATCTACTCGGCCCGCTATATGGGGGAAGACACTTCGTATGAGATAAAGAATCAGAATCTGATCGACCGGGTCAGAGATGCCAAGGGACAGGAACGGTCTGCGCGTTTTGTGTGTAATATCGCGGCGGTCCTTCCGGACGGACGGGTTTTTCACTCGGAGGAAACGATGGAAGGTCTGATTGCGGAGAAGCCGGCAGGAAGTGAAGGCTTTGGCTATGATCCCATCCTGTATCTCCCGGAATTTGGAAAGACCAGCGCAGAGCTGACGCTGGAAGAGAAAAACAGGATCAGCCACAGGGGAAAAGCATTGGAAGCGATGAAAAAGCAGTTAAAGAGGTTATTCGAAGGAGAAGAAAAATGAAGATTTTAATTGTCAGCGACACTCACCGGAAAGATGATAATCTGAAAAAGGTCATTGAAGAATTAAAGCCGCTGGATATGTTTATTCATTTGGGGGATGCGGAGGGAAGCGAAGTCTACATCCCAGAGTGGCTGAATCAGGAGTGTGAGATTCAGATGGTAAGAGGAAACAATGATTTCTTTTCTGCCCTGGATCGGGAGCGTGAAATTAAAATTGGTCAATACCGGGTGCTTCTGACACACGGCCATTATTATAATGTATCTTTGGGAACGGAAACGATCAAAAAAGAAGCAGCGGCAAGGAACATGGACATTGTCATGTTTGGCCATACACATCGGCCCTGCTATGAAGTCCAGGATGATATTATTGCCGTTAATCCGGGCAGCTTGTCATATCCCCGGCAGGAAGGCCGCAACCCTTCTTACATGGTGATGGAGCTGGACCAGAAAGGCCGCGCCCATTTTGATTTGAATTATATAGAGCGGGGATGGTGAAGGAAGATTCTGCGCCGCTTTATCCGATGGCGGAAAGGCTGTGTTTATTGAAGATAGGGCTAATGGCGGCAGCAGAAATAAGATGATTGGAAAAATTTGAAAAATTTCAAAAAAAATGAAAATAACCTGTTGACAATCTGGAAATCATAGTATATAATAGCTCTTGCGTTGCTGAGATGTAACGCAAAGAGATACCGGGTTTGACGGGGTGTGGCTCAGTTTGGCTAGAGCGCCTGGTTTGGGACCAGGAGGCCGCAGGTTCGAATCCTGTCACCCCGAGTATAAAACCTCGATAATTTCATATTTCATTTGCGGGTGTAGTTCAATGGTAGAACACCAGCCTTCCAAGCTGGATACGTGGGTTCGATTCCCATCACCCGCTTGTTTTGCCAATATGAGTCTGTAGCTCAGCTGGATAGAGCAACGGCCTTCTAAGCCGTGGGTCGGGGGTTCGAATCCCTTCAGGCTCGCTCTCTGTATAAGAAATACAGAGCATATGGTGGGTATAGCGCAGTTGGTTAGCGCGCCAGATTGTGGCTCTGGAGGCCCAGGGTTCGAGTCCCTGTATCCACCCTTTAATTCCTTCGGGAATTTTTTTTTACCTTTCGTTAGGCAGAAAACGGGTAAAAGAAATTTAATGGGCTATCGCCAAGCGGTAAGGCACAGGACTTTGACTCCTGCACTCGCTGGTTCGAATCCAGCTAGCCCAGTTTGATAAAT
>CAJFOF010000012.1 GCA_904395885.1 uncultured Lachnospiraceae bacterium | reverse complement strand
TACAAAAGTATCACAGCTGAATACGGCGTCTCAAAAGCCAGTATCTCCAAAGTGGTGCAGCCAGTTACGTGAAGAATGCTAGAGAAGCCCGCAAACAAAAGAAGAATACGTCTATATGAAAGAAATGTTCAAACTCCGGAAAGAGAATGAAGAACTCCGCAAAGAGAATCTCTTCTTAAAAAAGCAGCGGCATTCTTTGCAAAAGAAATCGGTAAGCTGGTGTCTTTTGTTATTGAATAAAGCTGTAAAATTTCACGTTAAATTTTACAGCTATTGGCGTATAATCGTAATTGATAGAAAGTCAGAGAATGGAGAATGTATATTGCCTAAGATTTTACCAGTATCAGATTTGAGAAATTACAATGAAGTTTTAAAAATTGTCGGGTAGATGAACCAGTATTTCTTACAAAGAATGGAAGAGTATGTGGAAATATATCGGATGGTAAATCGGTATCAGGATATAACGATAACAAATAGAACTTTCCTATTGACGGTCTGTGTATGATGAGAGTATAGTTTACTTATAAACTACAAAAAGGAGAGGATTTTAATGAAAAAGCGATACATCGCGGCCCTTATGGCGGCAGTGATGACGATGGGAAGCAGTTTTACAGCAATGGCTGGGTGGCAGTCAGATACGAATGGTTGGTGGTGGCAGAATGAGGATGGTTCCTATCCGACGAATTCCTGGCAGTGGTTAGATGGGAATAATGATGGTGTGGCAGAAAGTTATTATTTTGATGGGAACGGATATATACTTTCTAATACCACGACACCGGATGGTTATACGGTAAATGCAGACGGAGCCTGGACGGTAGATGGAACGGTTCAGACACAAGTGCAAGCCGGCGTTTCCGGGAATGGCTTCACAAATAAAATTAGCAATATCATATGGGATTTAATGGATCATACCGGAGCAGAGAATCGCCAAAAATACGGAGAGCCAACAAGATATGGAGATTATGTTTATCCAGATTGCCCTTACTTGAAGGTTATGTATGGAGACATACCATTTAATGGAAATGAGGCAGATTCATACTATCCATATATTATTTATGCAAATTCAGAAGATATTTCGTTTAACCAGCTTTTTGAGGATGCTCCTAACGTAGACCAGCATTCAAGCCTGGAAGAGATTGCAGACTATTTACAAAATCTGGGTTATGAAGTTATCAATGGTCATAGTGCGATAGATTCAAGCAATAAGGTATGTTATATAGAATTGGATCGTTTTGAGATTGCTTTTGATGAAATGAGTGATGGCAGTTTTGATATGAGAATCAAACAGCCAATGACGAAAGAAGCAGGTGAGGCGATAAATGATCTTTTTAATACCAGGACTACATTCGGAACAGTTGATACGGAAAATAATGGGAATACTATAATTTTAAGGTAGCGTCAGTGTACAAGGGGACAATACTGACACCAAAAACGATAAAAACATCAATGGGAGCCGGCGCATGAACACGCCGGCTTTTTCTGTCTGGATTCATGGATTGTGTCCAGGTAAATCTGAAAAATTTATAGGGCAATGCCGCATTCAAAAGCAAGAACCATGTACTTTTCTGCATTGGTAAGTCCATACAATGCTAAGTCTCTCATATCCCATATATCGGAGCTGAGGTTATCTGCGCCATACAAAAACTGAATAAAAGGAATATGCCGGTATTTTGCAACCGCCAGCATAGAAGCGCATTCCATTTCTACGACGATACAGCCCTCTTGTCTGCGCTCGCGGATAAGGGGGAGCGTTTCTCTGTAAATCGCGTCCGAAGTCCATGTTTTTCCTTTTATATACGGGTAACCGCGGGATGACAGAACGTTTTCCAAGATCTGGACGGAGCGCGGGTCTGCCTCGATTTCTGGTGAAGGCGCAATATAATGATAGCTTGTACCCTCATCCCGGACAGCAGAAACAGGAATGATGAGTCTGTCTTTTACGCTGTCATCGTCCAATACACCGCAGGAGCCGAACAAAACAAACTTTTTTGCTCCCATAGCGACAATTTCTTCAAATCCGACGACACATGCAGGCGCTCCTACTCTGGACAGATAGAAGGCGATATCTGTGTCTTTATAGCGAATTTTGTAAACCGGTATTGTGCCATTTGCAGTATATAGTTCGGCTATCTTTTTGGTGTTGCTTAATGAAGAAAACTTCTGAATGATGTTTTCTGAAAAGGTGGAAACACATATCTCTGGGAAATTATCAATTTTTTTCGTCGTATTGGACGGGCTGAATAAAGCTGGTTCTGAGATATTTATTCGTTGAAAGATGGTATTCAAGCTATCGACCTCCCACGGTTTTTCTCTGGACATACTTTGATGGCCATGCCAGGAACACGAAATTGTGAAGAAAAGACTGTAAATAAGATTCTTCCATGATAAGAAGGGGGCAAGATTGATAATGAGGTTTTCCCTTTTTGTTTATATATACTATCTGACCGGTGGTATGTCAATAGCAGGCTATTGTACCGCTCAAAAAAATCTAGAATCCGATCAGAAACGGGCTGCAGGGAAAAATATAATCGGAAGCTTGCTGCCTGGTAGGAACCTGATATTTCTTTGGATATCTGTGGTAAGTAATGGCGGCTTCTGATAGAATAGATATGGAAAATACATTTGAAACTCTGTTTGAAGCAGGTATAATAGGCGCAATATAGTTTTTTAGAATAGTCGAAATTTATGGAGGGATACAATGCTTGAGAATACACCGTCTCAATCGATTATGACTCAATTGCTTGGACAATCTTTGTTTGAAGTTTGGCAAAGGCTGTGCACGGCCATTGACGAGCAGACAATACGATGAAGCGAAAATCTATCATGACGGAAAATGGGTCATGTTTGAACCGACGGATATTGCTGAATTTGATGATTATATGAAATTGTTGGCCATTAAAAGAAAACCGAACCGGAAGTAATCATTGACTATGATATTCTTCGGACGTATAGTTAAAATAATGACTATGAAGAAAGAAGGAGAAGTATGAAAAAGAAAAGTATAGCCTCTCTTATGTTGGCCGTTGTGATGACAGTGGGAAGCGGAATGACAGCGTTTGCCGCTACGGCTCAGGACATTATAAACCTGAATCCTGCCGGCTATACGGCGGGCACATCTTCCGTATATGGTCCGTCACTGACGCAGGACCAGTTAAATCAGGTAGCCCAGGTGGTAGCTGATTTTAAGACAAACTATATTCTTGACAGCATGGACAATGATACAAAGATTAAGACTGCCTATGACTATCTGGTAAACCATGTAAGCTATATTGACTGGGATCAGGGAGAGGGAGCAAATGCCGCATTTGGAGCCTTGGTGCGAGGCCAGGCCGCCTGCTCCGGTTATGCCCGGGCATTCAAAGCCATCTGTGACGCCATGGGCGTTTCCTGCTATTACATTCATTCTACAGGGAACGATCATCAGTGGAATATGGTAGAATTTAATGACGGATATTACTTTGTAGATGTCGAGGCGAATGATTCCTCAGGTTTTGACTGGATCTATCATTCCACGGAGCACCCGTACCCTTACGACGCGGAACAGTTTCCGGCAATTGGTTCAAAATCGGGTCAGAATCCAATCAGTCCCACAGGTGCACCAGCCGATGAGGGATGGGAACAGGATTCCAATGGCTGGTGGTGGAGAAATGCAGACGGCACCTATCCTGTTAATCAGTGGAAAGAAATATATGGAAACTATTACTACTTCGGGACAGATGGGTATATGCTGGCGAACACTACCACACCGGACGGGTATCAGGTAGATGCAAGCGGTGCGTGGGATGGAAAAGAACCCGCTTCAGACAATTCGCAACTGGTATACAGTATTTGGGAAGCAACGAAATCCATTGATTTAAACGGAACCAAATGCGAAGAAAAAACAAGCCCTGACGGGTCTATCTATTATTTGATATCCGATGACACGACGGCGTTTACCATAGGCGATACCACGAACCTGGATCCTCAGCGCGTAAATGTGTCATTCTCAACGATATCATACAATCCAGATACCATGGAAATTTACCCATTCTCGCAGGACGGAACCAGCATTTCAAACCCGTTTGATTATAATTCCACCTATGAACTGCAAATACCTCAAAACCCAAGTCTAAGAGGGCAGGAATTGGCTGACTACTGTAAACAGAGAAGTCTGATGGTAGCAGTGGCTTTTGAACGGCCGGATGAATTTGAAGTTTCTATGTTCTATTTTGTATTTGAGTAGAATCAGTGTCTGGTTGACAAACAGTCAACGAAGAGGTAGATTCCCGATATCAAATTTTGAGTATGAAGTGATACAGGAAAGGGAACATAGGGATAGGTATGTGCTCTTTCCATAAATGTAAACAGTTTCTTCACAGTCTCGCCGCTGTATCGGGTATTTTGCACTGAAATTATGAAGTTCAGGTTCTTATTGGCAGGTGACACTGCCCCTATTTTCTTTTCTTTCCGTGTTCGCGCTTCTCAGGGCGGCAGGTCAACAGAGTAAGGCCGGCTGACAGGAAAGTGCATTGAGTGAGCAGAACGGGTATGGGCATGGTGAAGGCCGGATCCAGGATTTGCAGGGTCAGCGGGTATTCGGTGAAGAAATGTCCATTCCAGATTCCAAAAGGTTTTGGCAGCGGAAGCGCCGTCCACGCAAGAGGGAGGGCCATCCAGAGATATACCAGCCATGGCCTGATTTGTCCGGCCAGCCATCCGCTTCCCAAGGCAAAGACCAGGGGAGGGGCCAGCGTCACCAGGGCGGGGAGAAGTAATTCTCCCCAGTCGAGCCACCTGAAGTAGCTCCAGTAAAATGCTGCGGCTTCTGCGAGGCAGCAGAGGGCCAGCAGCGTAGTGCCGGTGAGAGCTGCGGCGCACCGGGCCATGGCATAGCATCGGGGATGCGCTGGCGCAGCGTCTGTGAGCACGGCTGCCCGCCGGGCTGCTGCTGAGGTGAAAAAGGTCAGAAAAAGCATGGCACCGATCCACAGGAGGGGTATCATCCGGCTCAGATAGTCTCCGAAACTCCAAGGCGAGAAAGGAGCGGTATGGGACACGCCCAAGATCGTTCTTCGGCTTAACACCTGCCAACCGAAGAAGAGAAGCACCAGCAGGAGACCGATAAAGAATTTGTTTCGCAGCAGTCTGCAGCATTCATAGTGAAATATTTTACGCAAGGTTTAAATCCTCCTCTCTGAGCCCGCAGGCATCTAAAAAGTTTTGATAGGTCAGATAAGGGGCCGCGGGATCCAACTCACGGTTGAAAAGTTCCCGGAGGATCCGGTCCATGGCAGTTTCACCGCCCACAAGGCCCTCCGCTTTTAAGATTTTCAGCGGCATTTCGCAGTACTGGCGCACATAAGTCAGGCTCTCTGTAATTTCAAGTCTTTTATCTGCCGGAAGCATTTCCAGATCTTCCGGGTTGCGGATATAAAAATTCAAATAGTAGTCGTCTACTGCCTGCTGCCATTGATCCACATAGTATTGGCGGGCGTAATCTTCCCCATACAATTCTTTGACAATGCGGTAGGTTGTGTAGACAGTCAGCCCCTCGGCAGACCAGGCATCCGTTTCATCGGAAGAATCAAACATATTGCCGAGGCCCCACCACTGGTGGACAAGCTCGTGGATCATAACTTCTCCGGGAACAGCGCCTTTGCTCTGATTGTTCAGATTGGTGGCAGTGAAGTCAGCCTCGTCCAGCAGGCTGGCGCCGCCGGTAGCGTAGCCGCCGCCTGAGACCCGGCTCTGGATCAGCTTGAGGCTGCCGCCGGCTGCGAATGTCAGAGCGCCGTAGTGTTCGGTGCAGTAATCAGCCACCGCCTTTACGGCTCCGGCGGCGTCGGCTGCCTCCATGACGGCCTGGTGCCTGCGGCCGTAGTAAAATTCAACGGAAATGCCGCCGGCCTCTATGTCCTGCCGGATGTAGTCTCCGGCATAGAGGATGCCGCCGGCGCCGTTGTCCTGATAGCGCCAGGTTGTGGTCCCGTCATTATTGTGCGCCGCAGCTGTTGCCTCGCCTGTCCCGAAGGGAATGACCGTCATGGAGGCGGGGAGGGTGATTTCGATTGCGGCGGGGAGCATGCCACCGTCAGGCAGCACATTCATCAGGCGCGGAGACAGGGCAGCATTTTCCAGGCAGAGATATTCCGAGCTGATTTCTGTTCGGCCCTGCATGGAAGAGCTGTTGCGGTCTTCCTGGGGGAAACCGCTGTATTCCACAGTCAGTTCGATCTCGTTTTCTGCGGGAAGGAAGACTTTCAGCATGGCTTCATTAAATTCCTGATAGCTGCTTACGGAGAAGGGCACGCCGACCCCGTTGGCCTGGACGGAGGACACGGTGTATCCGGGGTTGATGCCGAAAGCGGCGGTCTGCTGCTGACCGGAGGTGTTCTCGAACTGGAAGGAGGCTCTGCCGGACACTGTACCCAAAGCGGTGTTGGGGAATACCTGGGCAGAGCGGCCGGAGCAGAGAACATTTTCCAGATAAGGCAGCTCCAGAAAGGACGCAATGGTTTCATCGGGGTTGCTGTGGTCAACCAGCGGCTGTGCGATGCCGACCGTCACAGACAGGGCAAGGAGGAGTGCGGCAGCCGCCGGACGGTATACCCGCCGCATATTGCGGGCCAGGGAGCCCAGGATTCCTTTTCCGTATTGTCGGATGCAGAGCCGGGAAAAGGCCCAGATGCCGGTGAGAGCTGTCAGCCAGGTAAAGCGCATGTAGGCGGCTGAGCGGAAAATGCGGAGGTTGGAGAAGTCGTCGGATAAAGCCCAGACGCAAGGATTCAGCCAGCACAGCTGCCAGTTATCCGCCCAGACTGTCAGGCTGAGACCTGCAAAGGCGGAAAAACATACCAGAGAGAGGTCTGCCCGCCCGGTAAACTGGCAGACGGCCCCGGCGGCAAGAATGGCCAGAGGCAGGGCGAGGCCCATGAAAATCAGGTAAGCGAGGACGTAATCGAAGGAGTCAAAGACGGATCCAATCAGCTTTATGCTGACGGGGAGCCAGGCCGCCATGGTAAGACCCAGGGCGAGAAAAGCCGCGGCCGTCAGCGCCAGCATCTGTGCCAGGGCCAGATCCAAGGGGGACAGGACTGCGCTGACCAGGACCGCTGTGCGGCGCTGGAGCGACCGGCTTCTTTCATAGATTGTGAGGGCGCCGAAGAGGATGCCGCTGACGGCTCCGCCGGCGATGGCAGGATTGGCAAGATACACAGAGAGCATGGTGCCGGCGGAAGCAGGCTTATACAGGACAAGCCCTGCAAGGGGCGAGAGGACGGAGAGAGCAATCACCAGCCAGGTCAGACGGCTCTGCAGCAGCCGGTGAAGTTCCAGGGGAAAAAGCCGTGCTGTGATCATAGAATCGCCCCCATGGAAATGAGATAGAGGTAGGCGTCTTCCAGCGAGGGTTCTGTCTGCCGGGCGCAGGGAGGGAGCCTGTCTGCCACTGCCCGGCACTGGACGCCATGACCGGTATTGACTCTGGCGGTGATGTGCAGCCCCTGTTCTCCGGCAGCGTCCTGCTCCCGGACGATTCCCACATGGCCAGCGGCTGACTGAATCAATTCAGCCGGACTGCCGGCGAATACGATGCTGCCGTGATGGATGACCGCCAGCCGGCTGCACACAGACTGGACGTCTTCAATGATGTGAGTAGACAGCAGCACTAACCGGTCCTGCGCCATTCGGGAGAACAGATTGCGGATGTGGATGCGCTCTTCGGGGTCGAGACCCACAGTGGGCTCATCGAAAATCAAAAAAGAGGGATTTCCCAATAAAGCCTGGGCGATTCCCACGCGCTGGCGCTGCCCGCCTGACAGAGTACGGATCCGGGACTTTGCTTTTTCTTCCAGATTGACGGCGTGAATCGCCCTGCTGATGACCGCCTTTGCCTCTTTCACGCCTTTGAGGGCGGCCATGTAGTCCAGAAATTGGGCTACTGTCAATTCATCGAACAGCCCGAAATCCTGCGGAAGATAACCGAGCTGTGCTTTTAATGAGCGCTCCGCTTTGGCGAGGGGAGAGCCGTTTACCCGAATCAGGCCGGAGGTTGGAACCAGGGCGGCCGCCAGAAGCCTGATGAGAGTAGACTTGCCCGCGCCGTTAGGTCCAAGCAGCCCGACCATACCTGGCGCATGCAGGTCGAGGCTGAGGTCTTTCAGCGCCTGTTTTCCATTTGAATAGGTGACGCTGACATTTTGAATGCTGATTTCCATACTGTCATGATCCTTTCTGGCGTCGGCGAATTGCTTTCTGTATGCTGACGTCACAGGAAGAATACCAGGACAGTGTGGAGTAAATTTGGATTTTATGTGTGTTTTATATGGAGAAAAAATCCGGATTCAGGTTTGATTCGGGAAGCGCACCGCTGCCTGAACGCCGTCAGCCGTATTTTCAATGGTGCAGAAGGCGCCGTGCCGTTCCAGGATCATCTGTACCAGATAGAGGCCAAGGCCGCTTCCTCCGGTCTTTCGGCTTCTGGAAATTTCTTCCCGGTAAAAGGGCTCGAAGAGGTGTTCAAGGGCCTCGGACCGTATGTGGACACCGGTGTTTTCAATGGAAAAACAGGGGACGCCCTGCTTTGTGCCGCACCATACGCGGATTTCGGCGCCGTTCGGAGAGTAGAGGGCTGCGTTGGAAAGCAGGTTTCCTGCCGCTTTGCCGAGCAGGCGGGCGTCTCCGGTTACAACGGTATCTGGTGTCAGACGGAGTATCAGCCGCTGCCCGCGCTGCTCTGGAAGCTCCCTGTCCAGCTCAATCTGCTGCCTGAGTAAAAGAGACAGATCCAGCGGTTTCTGATGGACGGCCGTCTGGCCGCTTTCCATCCTGGAGATGGACAGCATTTCCTGTATGAGCTTTTCCATCCGCCCTGCGGTCTGAAGGGAGCGGAGCAGATATTTGTCCCGGTTCCGGTATACGCCGATTCCCTCCAGCATGCCGGATAACTGCCCTTTCAGGATCGTGACCGGCGTCTTCAGCTCGTGGGAGGCAGCGGAGAAAAACGCCATGCGTTGGCGGTCCAGTTCCCGCTCCTGTGCCACCTCTTTCTGCAGAGCGCGGTTGGCGGTTTCCAGCTCTTTCAGAGCAGAAGAAAGACGCCCCGACAGCCGGTCCAGGCTTTGCCCTAGCCTGCCGATCTCATCTTTTCGCTTCCCGCCGCATTCCCAGCTGAAATCCAGCTCCGCCATTCTTTCCGCTATGCCGCTGAGCCGGACGACAGGGCGGGTGATATAGCGGGAGTAGACGAATGCACAGAGCAGAGAGAAGGCCAGCAGAACCAGAAACAGCCAGGGGACCATCTGCAGCAGTGCCCTCACCGCCAGGTTTTCCGCCTGTATGCGAGGCGTGACGCAGAGAAAATAGAGTTCATCCTCATCGGCAAACCGAACATCCGCTGTTATGGCGTCCTGCTCGGACATGGTGACCGTCACTTCATCGCCGGAGCTGGCCGTGTCTGCCGCCCAGGTGACGGCTTCCCCGCTCTTAAAAGCATTGCCTGCGGGCGGCGCTGAATCTCTGTACAGTGGCTGGACTGCAAACTGCGAACCGGTATTTATAATCTGCCCATCGTTTCCCGTCAGTATCACATCTGCCCCCGAAGAGTGGATAAACTCGTCAAGCAAGGGGGCGCAGTCATCCAGATTGGTCTCTGCCAGTTTGCCCACAAGGGCGTCTGTCTGTCGCGACAGATCATCGTTGACTACAGCCGTATAGGTCACAGGGGTGGCCCAGGCGATCAGGCAAAAGGTGATGGCCGCGGCACAGAACAGCATGAGTGCTGTGATGAAAAAGATCCGCGCCGTCAGGCTTTCATTGAATTTCTTTCGCAGCACGGTACCCCACCCCCCTTACGGTTTCAATATAGTCTCTCTTCAGCTTGTGGCGGAGGTTTTTGACATGGCTGTCTACAATGCGCTCATCCCCATAGAAATCGTAACCCCATAGCCTGGCAAGCAGCATTTCCCTGGTAAACACGCGCCCGGGCGCAGCCAGAAAAGTGTGCAGCAGATCAAACTCTCTGGCAGTCAAATCCAGGGGAGTTCCATCTAAAAGGGCTTCCCTTGTGTCCAGATCGACCGTCAGATCACGGTAACGCAGGAGAGCTTTTTCGCTCGCCCCGGAGCTCCGGCGAAGGATTACGCGGATTTTTTCTAAAAGGACGGCCATAGAAAACGGTTTGGTTATATAGTCGTCAATGTCCAGACCGTATCCGCGGAGCTGCTGCTCCTCCCCATCCAGGGCCGTGAGCATCAGAATGGGAACCTGGGACTGTCTGCGGATCAGTTGGCACACGGCAAAACCGTCGATTTTGGGGAGCATGATGTCGAGCAGGACGAGGTCAAAAGGCTGGGTCTGAAATACATCCAGAGCCGCTGCGCCGTCGCCTGCGGCACAGGACTCATATCCGGCCTCCTGAAGGTAAGCGCAGAGCAGTTCCTGGATATCGGGTTCATCTTCTGCAATTAGAATTTTTTTCATATACAATCACCGGTTGCAGTATAGCATAGATTTATGAATTTATAATGGAGAAATTGAAAGATGGCAAAGATATTTTTAGAATGCTATCCGTTGGAAATGAATTGATTGACTGTAAAATGCTGACCAGGTATGATAATATAAGCGATATCTGTACCTTGGCGATCCCGGTATCAGATAAGTGGATTTATATTCAGATACTATCTTGCCTGTTTCCATGGAGAGAAGGAGAGAACCGGGGCAATTTTCAAAAACAGCAAGGAGGCGGAACATGAAAGACCGAATAGAGATCAGGAAAGATCTGATTGTGGTAGGCGCAGGAATGTCTGGAATCTGCACTGCGCTGCAGGCAGCCCGGCTGGGATTGTCGGTGGGACTGATAGAGGCGTCTGGATATTTAGGGGGCAATGCGGGGGCGGAGGTCAGAGTGAATATCAATGGGGCCGACGGCACCAGTGAATTTAATCTCTACGCCCGCACCGGAGGAATTCTGGATGAAATTGTTTTAGAAAATCTGTACCGGAATCCTCAGGGAAACGCGTTTCATTTTGAAGCGTTGCTGGAGGATGTTATTGCAAGAGAACCTAATATAGAGCTGTTCCTGAACACGGCAGCAGACGGTGTGGAGACAGAAGAAAAAGATGGAAGCATTCGGATTCTGGCTGTGAAGGCGTCTCAGTGGAAAGAGGAAAAGAAATACAGTTTCCGGGGCTTCCTTTTTGTGGACAATACTGGAAATGGGAGTCTGGGGGCAATGGCCGGCGCCCGCTTCATGCAGGGCAGGGAAGCAGCGAAAACGTTTGAAGAAAAACTGGCGCCGGAACAGGCGGATGATTTTGTGCTTTTGGGCACATTGATTTACCGGGCGGTGGATACCGGCAGGCCGGTACAGTACATTCCGCCGGATTTTGCCTGCAATCTGAAAGAGACAGGCGCTCTCAGCTACCGCCAGATTCCAAAGGATTCTTTTGCCACCAGCCGGTGGTTTTATGAAACCGGCGGGGGGATTGATCCGTCAGAAGATTCCCGTCTGCTTCAGAAACACAGGGAGCTGGTTTACGGGATTTGGGATTATGTGAAAAACAGCGGGAATTATCCGGCTGAAAATTATGATTTGGAATATGTGTCCTGCACTGTGGGAAAAAGAGAAAACAGAAGATTTTATGGCGGATATGTGTTGAACGAACAAGATTTGACAGAGAGACATTCCTTTAAGGACTGTATTGGGTTTGGAGGCTGGTCCATCGACCTTCATGCGGTCCATGGCTTTTTTGACCAGGATCTGCCGAACCGGCATTTTTACCTGCCTGGAATTTACCAGATCCCCTACCGGTGCTGCTACTCCGCTAATGTGAAAAATCTGTTTATCGGAGGAAGATGTGCATCTTTTACTCATGTGGCGCACGGCTCTGCCAGGGTCATGGGAACACTGTGTACCATGGGACAGGCGGCAGGAGCGGCGGCGTTTCTTTGTCAGGAGAGAAAAAAATTTCCGGATCAGATCAGCAGCGCAGAGCTGCGCCAGCTTTTGCTGAGGGAAGGAGCCTGGATTCCAGGCGCCAGACGTGATGGAGATCTGGCAGCTTCTGCACGAATTACAGCCAGCTCTGTCCTGGAAGATAAAAATGATCGAAATCTGAGTATGCATCCTTTGGAAAAGGACACAGCGCTGCTGCTTCCAGTGGCCGACCGGTTGGAGTACCTTCGCCTGTATGTACAGGCAGCAGAAAAAACTTCTCTGGAAATTCGCATCTGCTGTTCCCGGCACAGAGAGGGCTATGACCCGGAGCAGGAGCTGGGGAGGAGTCAGGTGATTCTGGAGCCTTCTACACAGCCGGAATGGAAAGAATTAAATCTAGCATTTGAAACACAAGAACGTTTTGTCTGGATCTGGCTGAAGGCCAACCAGGCGGTCCAACTGGGGTGGAGCCAAAAGAATCCTACTGTGGCGCTGACCCTCTGCCGGGAGCCCAATCGGGAAGCCAATATCTGGGATGCCTGCACGGGAATGCCTAAAGAATTTGTGTGGAACCTGTCGCCTTTCTGTCTGGGCTATCAGGCAGGACAGAAGGAAGAACTTTACGGGCCAGAGCAGACAGTAAATGGCTGGGGACGCCCGGAAGGTCTGGCCAACTGTTGGCGCAGCAGGACGGCAGAGATTCCACAGAAATTGCGGTTTGAGTGGGAAGAAGAAAAGAGAATCAAAAAAGGAGAAATCCGCTTTTCCGCTGAATTTAACAGGAGAATTTACAGCCATCTGGATCGGAATGACTGCCGCATTCTGCCAGAAATTATCCGAGACTACGATGTGTTTGCAGAAACAGAGGGGGAAAGACGCTGCATTGCTCAGGTAAGGGGAAACTATAAAAGACAGAACAAAATCGTTTTCCCGGAATCTCCGGTTAAGGCTTTGGAATTTGTCTTCCTGCAAACAAACGGAGCAGAGTATTTCAGTGTAGATGAGGTTCTCCTGGAAGAGGAAATCTAACTAGATTTTATGGAGGAAGCAGCTACTATGTATATTCACAGCATGATGATAAAAGATAAAAAAGACAGGGAGATCATTCTTAGAACCGCCGAGGAAAGTGATGCTGAAAATCTAATCGATTATCTGAAAATTACGGCGGGCGAAACACCGTTTTTGATTCGTGAGCCGGATGAAATAACTTAGTAGCAACGCTTAAAAACGACAGCACGATCTGAAAAGGATGCATATTATGGTTAAGGAGAAAGACAAGCCTTTGATATTAGAAACAGAGCGTTTATATTTGAGAGAAATGAAGCAAACCGATTTTCAAGATTTGGCTGAAATTTTACAAAATCCCAAAGTTATGTATGCCTATGAGCATGATTTCTCGGACAATGATGTTCAAGTATGGCTTGATCGGCAAATCGACCGTTATAAAAAATATGGATTTGGTTTGTGGGCAATCGTATTAAAAAATACAAATGGAATGATAGGACAAGCCGGGCTTACAATGCAGCCCTATAAAAATACGGAAGTGCTTGAAATTGGCTATTTGCTGAAAGAAAAATTTTGGCATTGTGGATATGCAAGGGAAGCCGCTATAGGCTGTAAGAAATATGCTTTTGAGAATTTAAATCGGGATAAAGTATGTTCGGTTATAAAAGCGGATAACTTTGCTTCTATCAAGGTGGCTGAAAGCATTGGTATGAGCAAAGAAGATGAATTTATCACACAATACTATAATGGCGATATGCTTCACTTTCTCTATTCTGCTCATAAATAGCGAGTCAAGTGTTTCATAAGGAACCTCCAATCTGTAGCAGATGCAATAGAGAGAGATTATTTAAACGAAAAGTTGTAGTTATTTTTTCAATTAAGGAAAAATTTTTTTACAAAAGAATTAGCACTCACCTCTTGACAGTGCTAACAATAAGTGCTATATTACACCTAGAACAAATAAAACAGCACAGGAGGAGAGATATTTATGTTAATGCCCAGTATGTTTGCAGACGATCTGTTTGATGAGTTTATGAGAGAGTTTCCATTTTATGATGATAGAGATGAGAGAAAGGCAGAGAAGAAGCTGTACGGCAAGAGAGGGAAAAATCTGATGAAGACGGATATCAAGGAATTTGATAACGGCTTTGAGCTGGAGATGGATCTGCCGGGCTTTAAGAAAGAGGAGATTCAGGTATCTCTGGAGGACGGTTATCTGACTGTCAGCGCGGAGAAGGGTCTGGATGAGGAAGACAGAGAGCGCGGGACAGGCCGTTATATCCGGCGCGAGCGCTATGCAGGGTCCTGCGAGAGAACCTTTTATGTAGGAGACGAAGTGAAGAGAGAGGACATCAAGGGTGAGTTCAAGCACGGAATTCTGAAACTCTTTATCCCGAAGAAGGAAGCAAGACCCGCAGCAGAACAGAAGAAGTACATCACCATTGAGTAATCCGTCAGACGGACAGGGGCATATGGGGCAGACTCATATGCCTCTTTTTCTGGCCTTTTTTGGAGAAGTGTGATATAGTAAAGCAAATGCGTACACTATGAAAGATATCCGGACTTCTAAGTTGCGGAGACAGCAAAGATTGAAAAAGAGGCAGAGACATGGGAAATGAGAGCAAATATATGAAGATATTCCGGAGCCTTCAGGAGGATATTGAAAAGAATGTCCTGAAGGAAGGAGAAAAACTTCCCACAGAGGGAAAGATTATGGAGGTGTACGGCGCTTCCAGGGACACGGTGAGAAAGGCGCTGAATCTTCTGGAGTATAACGGATATATCCAGAAGGCCCGGGGAAAGGCGGCGGTAGTGCTTCCGCGCGGCCAGTACAATTTCCCGATTTCCGAGATTACCAGCTTCCAGGAGCTGAACCAGATGATGGGAATGGGAGCGGAGACAGAGGTGGAGAATCTGGAGATCGTAACGGATGAAGAGAGGATCCGGGAACTGTTTGGCCGGCATATGGACGGAGAGGTGTTTGAGCTGGTGCGGGTTCGGAGCGTGGACGGGGAGCGAATCATCCTGGACAAAGACTATTTCAAGAGAAGCGTGGTGCCGAACCTTCCCCTGTCGGTCTGCCGCAGGTCCGTATATGAGTATCTGGAGAAAGAGCTTCAGCTGAAGATTGGCTACGCGGCGAAGGAGATCACCGTCCAGATGGCCACGGAGGAGGACCGGAAATTTTTGGACATGGCCCCCTACGACATGGTGGTGGTAGTGAAAAGTTATACGTATTTATCGTCCAATGAACTGTTCCAGTATACGGAGTCGCGGCACAGGCCGGATAAGTTCCGATTTGTGGATCTGGCAAAGAGAAACAGGTGAAATGCTGCACGGATTGTATGGACGTGCGCCCGAAAAATAAACGGAGGGGGAATGGCGGCATGGAACTACGGGTACTTCGATATTTTCTGGCGGCGGCGCAGGAAGAGAATATTACAAAGGCCGCAGAACTTCTGCACATAACCCAGCCGACTTTAAGCCGGCAGATTATGGATCTGGAGAAAGAACTGGGAACTGCGCTGACGACGCGGGGGAAAAACGGTCTTTCTCTGACGGATGACGGGATTTTTTTCCGGCAGCGTGCGGAGGAAATTGTGGAACTGGCAGACCGGCTGGAACAGGCCTTTGCAGAACGCAATACAGAGATAAGCGGGATTATTTCCATCGGAGCCACGGAAGCTGTGGGGAGCCGGCTGTTTGCGAAGCTGATCCGCAGGTTTTCTGAAAAATATCCTTTGGTACAGTTTCATCTGTATAATGAAATGGCGGATTACATCAAAGACCGCCTGGACAAAGGGCTGATTGACGTGGGCCTTCTGCTGGAGCCTGTAGACACTGCGAAATACGACTTTGTCCGTCTTTCTCAGAAGGAAACATGGGGCGTCCTCATGCGGGATGACCATCCTCTGGCAGAGCGGGAATATATTGTCCCGGAAGAAATCACAGAGTATCCTTTGATTTTGCCGCTGAGGGAGAGAGTGCGGGCGGAGATTATGAATTGGCTGAACCGGGAGGAAAAGGAACTGTCGATCCCCCTCAGCTATACCCTTCTTTCCAATGCGGTACTGCTGGTGGAAGAGGGACTGGGATGCGCTTTTTGCCTGGATGGAGCTCTGGCAATCCACAGCAGTCCAAATCTGCGTTTTATCCCCATCCGCCCGGAGCATACGACCCGGAGCGTGCTGATCTGGAAGAAGAACCAGCTTTTTTCGCCGGTGACTTCCCTGTTTATTCAGGAGGTCAACATGCTGCGCGGGGGGATAGAATAAATAGTGCATCCATAGGTTTTTTGTATGGTTATCCATACGAAACAGGTATTATGCTTTCGGGAAATTTTGTGGTATTATTCTTAACATAAAGGATAATAAAAATTCAGTGATGGGTGTTACGAAAGGCAAGACCAGAATTGAAGGCAGTGTCGATAACGGCATTACTTTTGTTCTGGCTTTTTTGATGGGGGTTATATGAAACAGCAGGGGGAAGCGGCGCCTGTGCGGCTGGAAAAGCGTCTGAATAACAATGCGGTGCTTGCAGTGGACAGCCGGGGACAGGAATATGTAGTATTTGGGAACGGGATATCTTTTGATATCAAAAAGAATGAGATTATACCGGTAGATAAAATAGAACGGATCTTTTTCCAGAAAGAAAAGACGCTGCTCCAGCAGCTGATCGAAGAGATTCCGCAAAAATATTTCGATCTGGCATGTGAGATTATCGAATATATCGAGGGAAACCTGGAAACAGAGCTCAGCAATTCAATTTATATTACCCTGATGGATCACATTTCTTTTATCAGGGAACGGGCCCAAAAGGGAATGCTCCCGAGAAATTCCATGAAGTGGGAGATCAGCAGGTATTATCAGGAAGAATACAAGCTGAGCAAGAAGATTGTAGAACTGCTGGAAGATGAATTGGATATTCAGCTGAATGACGACGAAGCGGCATCCATCGCGCTCCATATCGTGAATGCCGAGAATGACACTGGTTCTGTCCATGATAGCATGGAGATGATTCATCTGGTAGACGATATTCTTCAGATTATCTGCTATCAGACCAGAACCAAGCTGGATGAAGAAAATTTGAATTACCAGCGGCTGGTCACCCACATCAAATTTTTTGTACAGCGGCTGTACAGAAAGCAGAGATTGGGGATGAAAAGCCCTCTTTATGATATGGTAGTAAAAGAATATCCCCAGGCCTATGAAATCGCGAAAAAAGTGAAGCAGTTTGTGGAAAAGAAACTGAACTGCAAAATCGACGATGAGGAAATTACCTATCTGACGGTTCATATACAGCTTATATTAAAACCAGATTATAGTGCATAGAGAAACAGAATGTTACCCTTATATGAGGGGCAGGATCTGACTATGAGAGGCGAAAGCCTGTTATTGTCAGGTCCTTTTTTCATTCCATACGAAACATGATTTGGATGATACTGCCGGCTGCCGGCTGAAAGCGTACGGTTTGGCTGCAGCGGCACAATAATAAATATAAAAAGGAGAGGTATGGACTATGACATATCAGGAATTGGCAAAGACCATCGTAGAAAAGATCGGGGGCAGCGAAAATGTCACGCTGTATACCCATTGCATTACCAGACTTCGTTTTGTCCTGAAGGATAAGAGCAAGGTCGATGAGGCAGGTTTAAGGGAAATCAAGGAGATTATGGGAATCGTAGACCGCGGCGGGCAGTACCAATTGGTAATCGGCGGGGACGTGGAGAGGGTGTTTAATGAGCTTCCGCCGTTTCTGCCGAACGTGGAACAGGATAAACCGGCAGACGAGGCCGGAGATGAGGACGCCGGACAGGGGAAAGAAAAGACACAGGAGAAGAAAAACGTGCTGCAGACGGTGATGAGCTACGTATCTGCAAGCATCGCGCCGACGATCACGGTTATTGTAGCGGCAGGATTGATCAATGCCCTTCTGGCAATCGCCGTACAGTTTTTTGGAATGGACAACCAGGGAAGCACCTATACCGCATGGAGCAGCTTTTCCCAGATCGCATTCAGCTATCTGCCGGTGTGGCTGGCATTCTCGGCAGCGCGGTACCTGAAGACAGACAGCTTTGTGTCGGCTTTTGTGTCGGCGGCAGCAATTCTGGTTTTCAGCAATGCAGAGGGGATGACGATGTTTGGCCTGACCATACCGACGGTCAATTATTCTGGTGCGATTGTGCCGGTGCTTCTGATGGTTCCGGTGCTGGCCGTGCTGGACAAATTTCTGACCAGGCATTTGCATAAAAATCTGGTTTATATGTTCAAGCCGCTGCTGTGCTCGGTTGTCATGCTTCTGCTGATGCTGTTTGTATGTGGCCCGATTGGGGCGTTTGTAGGAACCGTATTGGTGAATATCTGTGTAGCGCTGATGAATGTAGGGCCTCTGTCTATGGCGGTTCTGGCGGCCTTCCACCCGATTACGGTAATCTTCGGCATGCATTCTCTGTTTACACCTATCCTCGTCAATGAGCTGACTACAAGCGGCCAGACCTTCGTTCTCTGCCGCGCCCTTGCAGCCAATTTTGCAATGGCAGGGGCTGCTCTCGGCGTGGGACTCAAAGCGAAAAAGGCAGCGAATAAATCCGTAGGAATTTCCGCATCCATCACAGCGCTTTTGGCGGCGACGGAGCCGGCTCTGTACGGCGTGCTCATCCCGTTAAAGCGTCCCCTGATCGCGGCCTGCGCCGCTGCAGGTGTGGCCGGTGCGGTTGTAGGGCTGCTGGGAATCCATGCGTATTCCATGGGATCTTTTAACCTGTTTACCCTGAGCTTTACCATCGGCGGAGATTCTATGACGAACTTCTATATGGCCTGTGGCTGCGCCGCACTGGCGTTCGCACTCGGATTTGTGTTTACATGGCTGATTGGATTTAAGGAAGATTGATCGAAAGCAGGAGGTTATTTATGGGATTCAGAAGTGATTTTTTATGGGGCGGAGCTACGGCTGCCAACCAGTATGAGGGCGGATGGCAGGAAGGCGGCAGAGGCCCGGCAAATACGGATGTTATGACGAAGGGGTCAAAGGACAGAGCCAGAGGAGCCACGTATGTGCTGCCGGATGGATCGGAGCATCTGACAAAAGGCGTTGCGGTGAAAAATCTTCCGGAGGGAGCAGAATTTAAGGTTTTGGACGGCTATGATTACCCCTGCCATGAGGCGGTGGATTTCTACCACCACTATAAAGAAGATATTGCCCTGTTTGCAGAGCTGGGCTTTAAAACCTACCGCATGTCCATCTCCTGGCCGAGAATTTATCCTACCGGCATGGAGGCGGAGCCCAACGAGGAAGGCCTTAAATTTTACGATGAGATGTTTGATGAATTGAAAAAGTATCAGATTGAACCCATGGTCACCCTGCACCACTTTGAGGTTCCCCTGGCGCTGACCAATACATGGGGAGCCTGGGCGGATCGGAGAACCATCGACTGTTTTGTCCGGTTCTGCCGGACTGTGTTTGAGAGGTACCGGGATAAGGTAAAGTACTGGCTGACCTTTAATGAGATCAACAATATCTATTTCGGATTTCTCTCCTCCGGCGTTCCGACGGATGATATCAATGTGACAATGCAGGCGGCTCATCATCAGTTTGTAGCCAGCGCCATGGCGGTAAAGCTGGGACATGAGATCAATCCGGATTTCCGGATCGGCTGTATGCTGGCTGCATCCCGCTGCACCGTATACCCGGCCACCTGCAGCCCGGAGGATGTGCAGATGGCCTGGGAGCAGGCGGGACGGCAATATTTCTTTGCAGATGTCCAGTGCAGGGGATATTATCCTTCCTATCAGCTGAAATATATGGAGAGAAATGGGATTCGGATTGAGATGGCAGAGGGGGATGAGGAAATCCTGCGGGAGGGTACCGTTGACTTTATCTCGCTGAGCTATTACCGGAGCATGATTACCTCCGCCGGTCCAAAAGACGGCAGCGATCCCCTGCTCCTGGGGGCCATCAACCCCTATCTGAAAGCGACCGAGTGGGGCATTGCCATCGATCCTCTGGGATTCCGCATTACGCTCCACAATCTCTATGACCGCTATCAGCTTCCTTTAATGATCGTGGAAAACGGGATCGGCGCCGCCGATGAAGTGGGAGAGGACGGCATCGTGCATGACGGCTACCGGATCGACTTCTTCCGCTCCCATATTAAGGCCATGAGGGATGCGGTGGAGCTGGACGGCGTGGATGTGATGGGATATACTTCCTGGGGCCCTGTCGATCTGGTGTCAGCGGGAACCGGAGAGATGAGAAAACGCTACGGATTTGTCTATGTTGATAAAAATGATGAAAACGGGGGCACGCTGAAACGAACCAAAAAGGACAGCTTTGCCTGGTATCAGAAAGTGATTGCCTCAAACGGGGAAGATCTGGATTAGAAGGAGGATATATATGAGCCTATTTGGGAAATTTTTGAAAAGAGAAGACAGTGGAGACGGAGGGACGGTCTCCATTGAGGAAGAACAGGGAATCGTATACTCCCCTGTAAATGGAAAGGTAATAACCCTGGAATCTGTGGATGACGGGATGTTTTCAGAAAAGATACTGGGAGACGGGATGGCAGTCGTCCCGTCAGACGGAAATTTTATCGCACCGGTCAGCGGAACTGTAGAGTCAGCTTTTCCCACAGGCCACGCGTACGGAATTAAAACGGATTCCGGCCTGGAGGTTCTGATCCATATCGGCCTGGACACCGTAAATTTAAATGGGAAAGGGTTTCGGCCCCAAGTGCGCCAGGGAGAAAAAGTAAAAGCCGGGGACAAGCTGGCAGAAGTGGATCTGGAAGTAATCAGGAAAGCAGGATACCCGACAGAGACCATGATCATTGTGACAAGCGGGAATCAAGTGACAGGAATCGCAGCCCCTTCCGCAGAGATAAAGGCGGGAGAAAAGCTGTTTGAAACGAAAGCGTGAGAGGGAAACCATGGGGCTGCGGTTGTAACTTCATGGTTCCTTTTTGCATCATCTTCCAGTATAGTAGTTCCTGTTCTGCCTTCGGATTGGAGGTACCTATGAGC
>CAJFOF010000011.1 GCA_904395885.1 uncultured Lachnospiraceae bacterium | reverse complement strand
GAAGTGGCGGAATTGGCAGACGCGCACGGTTCAGGTCCGTGTGGTAGCAATACCGTGAGAGTTCAAGTCTCTTCTTCTGCACGAAGGAGACCGTTTCATTATCGAAACAGATAATGAAGCGGTTTTTTATTTGCCGCGAAAGTTCTGCAGAAAATTGGCGACCGTATAAAGGTCCTGTTAAAGTTCTGAAATAGGCTTGACGTCTTTTGCCAAAAATCCCTATAATGGTTCATAGCGTCACTTTTCAAGGACAATACGGCCGGAAAAGTGTGATCTGCACCTGACAGAAATTACGAAAGGAAAGCGGATACTAACCGCAGATACGTAGATGACTCCAAATAAAACAGAAAAAAGAAGAGCGTTTGTTATCAGTTTTATTTACTTTGCACTACTTGCAGGAATCGTCCTGTTTCTTTTAAGGAATTTTCTCCCCATGTTTGCGCCGTTTTTGATCGGTTTCTTACTTGCCTCCCTGCTATCCCCTCTGATCCGTCTGGTATCCGATAAATGGAAGCTGAAACGTTCACTGGTTGCAGTGGTCAGCCTTCTCCTGTGTTACCTGGTCGTTTTTACCCTTATCTGGTTTTTTGGCAGCCGTTTTATTCATTTTATCCAAGATCAGGCCGGCAAGCTTCCGGAATATTACAATAATTTTTTGGAGCCTGAACTAGTCATGCTTTCAGATAAAATTCTTGCCAGCTTTCCCGATTCTAGAGAGATTGTCGAAAGCCTTCTCGCCAGCCTGGAAAACAGTATGCAGGCCGCAATCATGGAGATCTCCGGTGTAGTCATTGGCTTGGGTGCCTCATGGATCGTAGGTTTTCCGGCATTTTTAATTCAGCTTATTTTCACGGTGATTTCTTCCTTTTTCTTCACCCTGGATTATGACACCGTAATTCAATTTATCCTCAGGCAATTTAAGCCGGAAAGCAGGGCTATGCTGGTAGAGGTGGTCACCAGCGCCAAAACTGTTATCTGGAAAATTCTGCGGGTCTATGCCCTGCTGATGACAATTACTTTTTTGGAACTCTACGTAGGCTTTTCTGTATTAAAAATCCCCATGGCTTCCTTACTGGCGTTTCTGGTGGCCATTGTGGACATTCTTCCTGTCCTCGGCACCGGAACCGTCCTCATTCCATGGGGATTGATTCTCCTGATTCTCGGAAATACTTACCTGGGTATCGGGATTCTTCTTCTCTATCTTATTATCACGGTTGTTCGGCAGACACTGGAGCCCAAAATCATAGGAAGCCAGGTGGGCCTACATCCTATTGTGACTCTTCTGTGCATTTTTGCCGGCGCACAGTTGATCGGGGTCATCGGGATTTTTGCCTTTCCTGTTATCGCCACCATTATCAAAAAAATGAACGACGACGGAACGATCCATGTAATTCATTAATCCCTAAGCTCAATCCGCCAAAATTTCATAGCCTTCATCCGTTACCGCTACTGTCACTTCCCACTGGGCCGACATTTTTCCGTCTTTTGTATAAATGGTCCATCCATTAGTCTTATCGATGGTAAACTGACAGGTTCCGGCATTTACCATTGGTTCGATGGTAAACACCATTCCCGGCGGCATATGGATTCCAGTCCCCGGCATAGTAACATAGCTGACAAATGGCTCCTCGTGAAACTTCAGCCCGACTCCGTGGCCACCGATATCCCGGACAACGCTGTACCCGTTAGCCACCGCATGGGCGTTTACTGCCGCTCCCATGGTCCCCATCGGTTTCCAGGGCGCCACTTCCTTCAATCCTTCCTCTACGCATTCCTTGGCCACCCGTACCAGGCGAAGGTTTTCTTCGCTAACGTCCCCGATGCAGAACATTCGGGAGGAATCGGAAAAATACCCTTTATAAATAGTCGAAACATCTACATTTATAATATCTCCAGATTTCAAGATAACATCTTTTGAAGGAATTCCGTGACACACCTGATTGTTTACGGATGTGCAGACACTCTTGGGAAAACCCTCATAATGAAGCGGTGCCGGCGTTCCTCTCAGCTTTATAGTGGTCTCATAGACAATCTCATTAATCTCCTCAGTAGACATTCCCTCTTTTATTCTCGAAGCCACAGCATCCAACACTGCTCGGTTGACTTTTCCGCTTTCCCGAATTCCGGCTATTTCTTCCCTGCTCTTCACGATTCTTGGCCTGATTGTTCTTCTGCGTCTCATTACTCGTCCTCTTTCCCGCCGTTTTCATCCGGCTCAGTCTTTATGGGAACAGTATAGCACCGGAACCGACCTTGCCGCAATGTTTTTTGCGAATCTTTCATCATGCTCAACCAAAATCATAGTGGGCCGGTTCTTCACAATGACTTCCTCTATCTGCATCCGTGAATAAATGTCAATATAATTAAGTGGTTCGTCCCACAAATACAGATCTGCCTGCACGCAGAGACTTTTCGCCAGAAGAACCTTCTTCCTCTGACCTGCGCTCAAATGTTCCAGACGTTTTTCAAACTGCTCCCTGGGCATGTCCAACTTCCTCAAAAGTGCAAAAAACAGACTTTCGTCAATTCCTTCTTCCCTTTCAGCCTGCTGAACAAACTCTTTTAAACTGCCATTGAGAAAGGATGTATCTTGAGGAACGTACGAGATTCTCAGACGAGGGGCCACCCAGAACTCTCCCTTAAATACAGCATTTTTTATAGTCTCCGTTTCTCCGGCTATCTTCTTCAGGATACTGGATTTCCCGCAGCCATTTTTCCCTTCCAACATGATCTGTTCGCCCGGCATCACTTCCAGGCAAAAATCGTCAAAAATTTGCCGGTATCCATCTCCCTTCTCCGTGCCTTCATCAGAAAAGGACAGACCAAATTCTTTTAGCCGGACAACAGGACCGCCAGACCTGATCTTTCCTGGAAACAATTTTAGCGTTTCTACCGTTTCAACGTCTTTCAGCAACCCTTCTTTCTCTTCGATCGCCCTCTGCTGTCTCCTCTCCAGGTTTTTCCGGCGCATCTGCATCCTCCTGGATTTTTCTCCTACATAGTCTCTGGATACCAGTTTCCCCGTAGTCTCTCTTTTGATGGCTGCCTTTTTGCCAATTTTGGCAGACTCGATCTCATCTGCCCAGCCTCCGGCCTGTCTGGCGGATGCTGTCAGCCGTTTTATATCCCTGCGGAGTCTTGCATTCTCTTCCATCTCAAAGTGGTCCTGGCGCTCTTTATTTTCATACCAAGTAGAAAAATTTCCTCTGGTCACCGTAATTTGGGTTTTAGAGATTGCCAGAGTGTGATCTGTGCATCTGTCCAGGAAGGCTCTGTCGTGGGATACCAAAATAAACCCTCTTTTCCCGGCCAGATAGTCCCCCACCAGTCTTCTGGCTTCCTTGTCCAGATGGTTCGTAGGCTCATCGATCAGCAGAAAATGGTTTTCTTTCAAGAAGAGTACCGCAAGAAGAATTTTTGTCTGCTCGCCTCCCGACAAGGTATGAAAAGGTCTGAAAAGAGTTTCCTCCTTTATGTCCAATCGTGACAATTCCCGGATAAGCTGCCAGTATTCCAATCCCGGCTCAATCTCATAGGCCACCGCCAGGGCATCGGACCCGGAATCTGTTATCTGAAAGGGAAAATAATCGAACTCTACATCTGCTGAAATCTTTCCTGAATACTCTTCTTTTCCCATCAAAAGTTTTAAAAATGTCGTCTTTCCTCTTCCATTGCGCCCGGTAAAGCCAAGTTTCCAATCTGTATCAAGTTGAAAAGAAACGTGTTCAAAAACCGGATCATAGCTGCCTTCATAGGCAAACGTCAAGTCTGTTACCTGTATCAATGACATGTGCCGCACCTCCTGACACCTGTGGCCTTCATAGTAAACAAAATAGCTGCAGGAAGATTCTTCCTGCAGCCCTGTCATTTCCCTATAAAAGGACAGTCCATACCATAAACGGACGGCTGAAGAATGTCTGAATCTCCTGCACAAAACAAAAAGCATGGGAAACCCACCGGAAACCATCCCGGGTGTTTTCTGCCTTTTGATTTTTTCACAAGAGATTTAGAACATCCTTTCACCTCACTGTCATTCTTGATTCTGCCGCCATTATACTCATACAGACTATTTTTGTCAATAGTTTTATCCCTGAAATGGCTCTGCAAAATATCCGGCTCTGGAAACCGGTTCTCCGCCTGCTTTCAAATGGGCTGTGTCCCCGATTGCCTGGCACCTGAAATATGCCATCCCGGGTTCACGTTCTTCTGTGCACAAAACAGTTACGGAAGTCGGAGCCAAAAACAAGCTGTGAACCAAAGGCGGGAAAGCCACGTTCATAAGATGTGACAGCATAACACAGATAATTCCCAGATGGCAGAACATGACAACTGTATCATCTTCCGGGCCTCCGGAAACAATGCCTTTGCTCAGACGCTCCTCCGTTAAACAATAGATTTTTTCCCTTCTCCTGTAGCCGTAGGACTCCAGCAGAGAATCCAGCCCCTGGCAGGCTTCTTCATAGATAGCCCTTACATCTCCATTTCCGCTTTTCATAATCGGGACGTCCATCCATTTATCCTGGTCAAACAGTTCCTCCTGCTTGGTCCAATAAGCAGGGAAAAAATCCCATGGGTTGGACAGAGCTTTTCCCGATCCGCCTATTTCTATCGGTTTGCAGATTCTGGCTCTGTATTCGTGGAGCCAGTCCAGAACCTGCGCCTGACGCCCCAACAGTTTCAGTGAGGGGGCGGCGGTGTCTCTGGCCCGGCCCAGTGGAGATACGTAAAAATCGGCGACGTCCCATTTTTTAACCCTCTGCGCCAGGCAGGCGGCCTCTCTCCAACCCTTCTCCGTAAGGGTATCGTGCTCGTAATCCGGCTCTCCGTGTCGAATCAAAATCAGCCTCATATGTCTCCTCCTTGTCTCTTCTCTTTAAGAATATACCAACTTCACTTCGCTCCCCCGTTTTCCGGTTTCTCCGGGGCTTACCAGCAACTTGACAGGCATCTGGTCCTGAATTTTCTCCACATGTGTGATCAGCCCGATGGCACGGCGGTTCAGGCTTCTCAGATTCTCCAAAGCGTCTATGACAGTATCCAGCAGAGAGTCGTCCAGCGTTCCAAATCCCTCATCCAGGAAAAAGAGTTCCAAAGGCGCCCGATTTGTAAGCTGAATCTGATTGGACAGGGCCAGCGCCAGGGAAAAGGAGGCAAGGAAAACCTCTCCCCCTGACAGCGTGTTAACCGCCCTGCGAACCCCGCCATTTTTATAATCAATAACCACAAATTTTCCTTCCGGGCTGCACTCTAATTGATAGTTTCCATGGGTTAACTGCCTGAGAAGGACAGAAGCCTCCCTGGAAACGTATTGAAGTTTTTCTCTGGCGACATATTCTACGAACCGCTTTCCCTTGACCAGCTTTTCCAGTTGATCTACCAAAGCTTTCCTGTGACTGAGTTTTTCCTGCGCCCTCAACAGTTCTCTTTTCTCTTGCAGACGCCGTTTTCCTTCTTTCACTTCGTTTGCCAGAAGGATTTCCTCCGCCTTTTTTTCATCTGCCAAACGGCCGATCTCCGTCACCGCTTCCCCGCTTCTCTTCCATTCTTCCTCAGTAATTCCCTGTCCCTCAAGCTGCCTCTCTTTCTCTGCCATCAGATTTTCCAGCCGCTTTCCCTCTTCCCGGTATGCCTCCAGCCTCCCGCGAAGAGCCGTCAGTTCTTTCTCTGACTTTAAAAAGAGTTTTGCCGTTTCCTCTGCCTTCAGGCCTTCCGCTTCCATCTCTCTTCTCAAGTTCGGTGATCCAGAAATCACTTCTTCCAAGCGCGCTGCAGATTCCTCTGCAGCCTGGCGGGCATGGTTTGCCTGGATCCCTGCAGTCTCTTCAGCGCGCTCTGCCCGATTCCGTCTGTCTCTTTTTTCAGCCAATTGTTCTTTTGCCTCGCGACTATTTTCTAAAATTTCCCAGATTGTCTGTTCTATCTCTTTCTTTTTCTTTTCCAAATTCTCTGTATCGCCGGCTATCGAAACTACTTCCTGCCTCAGGTTTTCTATCTTTTTATACAATTCTTCACATCTGGCTTCCATACGGATTCGCCTCTCCGCTGACAGAGCCATAGCTGCCGCCATTTCATCCTGCTTCTTAACCGCTTCTGCCCGTTCTCTCTCGATTTCTGCAATCTGCTGTCCCAGTCTCTCTGTCTGATTATCTTTCTCTTCTATAAGGGCATCTTCTTGACGAAAATCCAGAATATTCAGCTCTTTTCTTTTTTTCAAAAGAAGTGCCTTTTGTCTGCGGCATAAAATCTCGGCATTCTTAAATTTCTCCTCAGTATCGCTCTCCCGCTCTTCCCAAAGCCTGAGAGAATTCTCTGCTTTTAAAACCTCAGCGCTGCTCTTTTCCGCCGCAGCCCGCGCTTCTTCCATATTCTGCCTCAGTCTGGAAATCCTGTCCTGGTAAATCTGGCGGGCTTCTTTTGCCGCTTCATACCGTTCCATGGAAGGCTCCTGTTTGATATGCAGAGACGGAAGGCTTTGAAGAACCAGCTCAATCTGTCCTGCCAACTCCTGGGATGTTCTCAATCCTGCCTGCTTTTCCGCGATCTGTCCTTCCACCGCTGCAGTCATTCTGCGATTTTCCTCCCTCTGTTTCTCCAGATCTTCCAGAGTTCCCATCGCTTTTTCTTTCTGTCCTGTTTTCTCTTGGTGAAATAGTTCTAAATTAAAATGAATGCTTCCGCAAACCGGACACGGTTCCCCGGCCTGCAGTGTTTTTCTCAAGTTCTCCGCCGTCTCTGCCTTCTCCAGTTTTCTGGCCGCTCTGATTTTTTCGTCAAGAACAGCGCCCTCCTGTGTCAGACGGGCTTTTTCCCGTTGAGCCGCTTCCAGCTCTTCTGTAAGCTTTCGGAATAAGGCCTGGTTTTCTTCCCGCCTGTGCCGGTAATCGCTCCCCTTCTCCCAATTCTGTTTCCATATCTGCAGTTCTTCAAACAGCACACGGAGATCCTCTTCCGTCACAGGCTCACCGGCCTGCTCTTCCTGATACACCTGGCGAGCCGTTTCCTCCAGTTCCTTTGCCTTCTCCTGATCCATCCTGGCCTTTTTCACAAGAATTCTCGCGGCAGCAGTTTCGCGTTTTCTTTCTGAAAGTTCTCTCTCAACCTTCTCTTTTTCCGCGGCCGTCCCATCTGCCTCATTCTCCAAAGCCATCCCTTCCTGAACCGCCCGGCGGTACGCAGGCAAAACTTGGATTTCTTCCAGCTTTCTTCGCGCCTGGTTCAGAGCATTCTCGGATTCCTTCAAAAAATTTTCTTCCTCAATCTTTCTTTGCTCCTTATCCTCAACATCTTTTTGAAATAATTCCAGCTTCTTTCTGCTGGCATCCAGCTCCTCCTCCAAAGTCAATTTCGCTCTCATCTTCGGAATAGCTGCCTCCAACCGGATTTTCTTTTCCTGGAGCCCCATCAGCTCTGCCTCTTTGGCAGCCGCCTCTTCACTCTGAATCTGGGCTTTTTTCTCCTCTTCTTGTGCGCGGCACAACGCTTTCTTTGCATCGTCCCAGACCGCAGCCGCATCTTCCTCCTGCTGGACTTTCTGGCGCCACTGTAAAATCGCCGGCATAGCCGCCCCGGCTTCCTCTGCCAGAAGGATCGACTGTTTCAGCTCTTCCGTCTCCGGTTTCTGGCGCCTCCACTGCTCCAGCTCTTCCTCATACCGTTCTTTTTCCTTCTGGACTGTCCAGATCTGCTGAAAGGCTCTCGCTTCCTCCTCAGCCTTCGCCAATTGTTTTTCAAGGGCTTCCCGCTCCTGCCTCTCCGCCCTCAAGGCCTGTTCCTTTTCTTCCAGCACAGTTTCGGATAAGCTCTCATATCCAGTTAGCTGCCCGGACAGACGTTCTATCTGCAGAGCCAGACGTTTTTTCTCTCCGGCAATTCTGAGAGCCAAAGTTTCTCCATATTTTTCCAAATGAAACAGTCGCTCCAGCATCTCGTTGCGCTCTTTCCCGGTCAACATCAAAAATTCACTGAATTTTCCCTGAGGAAGAACCACAGTTCGCAGAAAATCCTCTTTTTTTAATCCAATTAGACGCTCGCAAGCCGCCGTCACCGCAGAAGTTCCGTCTTCCAGAACGGTCACAGTCTCTCCGTCCAGTTCCTTTAGCACGCTCTGGCAAGTTGGCTTTTTAGAAGGGTCTTTGTTCTTTTTATAGCGGCGTTCTACCTGATAGACTCTGGGAATCTTCCCGGAAATCCGAAAAGTAAATACAATCCCTGCCTCCTGAATCTCCCCGCTGGAGTTGACAAAATTGCTGCTCTTACGGGCCACATCCCCGTAAAGAGCCAATGTAATCCCATCTAAAATCGTCGATTTTCCGCTTCCTGTAGGCCCGAAAATCCCAAAAATCCCGCAGGCAGACAGCGCTTCAAAATCAATCGTCTGTTCTTTTGTAAAACTGTTCAGGCCCTTGATCTTTAGCTTCAGAGGCTTCATACGCCTCCTCCTTCCCGTCTTCCCTGGATAACTCCAGCAAAAGTTCTATTAATTCCTGTTCCGGCACAGCTCCCTTCATTTCCTGCCGATAGTAATCGGCAAAAACTTCCGGAAGAGTCTTTTCCCCTATCCCTCCGGAACAGGTTTTCTCATATCCTGACGCAGAGAAATCCGTCCCCTCCGGGTCGTCTTCTCCCGGAACAATGGGATGGATTTCCAAAATATCTTTTTTCAGTTCTTTCATTCTGCGGATCTCGTCTTCCAGAATATATCCCCGCTCTGTCTCCACCTCCAGATAAACCCAGGAATCCTCTTCTGAATGAAGGCGGCATAATTCGATGGCTTCCTCTGGGCTTTTTGCACGCCAGACCTGGATCGGCTTATAGACCGGCAGCGGAATTTCTTTCACTCGAAAAGACTGGCCGGCCTTTCCCTCCGCCAGAATACACATTTTCTCACTTCCAGCCTCCCTCCGGTGATATGCAATTGGAGAACCGCTGTAATAAGCCCGCCCCTGAGTATGAGGGACAAGCTGAAATTTGTGGACATGACCCAGAGCAATGTATCCGGCTTTTGGAGGCAGGCAGGCACCATCCACCAAATAAGAGCCGCCCAGTTCCAGTCCCCGTTCTGAACCTCCGGCTGTCACATCCATGGCAAACAGATGGGCTGCTGCCAAATTAACCGTATCCTCCCGGTATTTTCCCTCCAGCTCTGCAAACAGTCTGGCGATCTTCTCACCATACGAGGCAGCTCTCTCAGCGCTTTCGTCCATTTCCCGGTAAATCGCATCGTTCAGTCGCTTTTCACTGGGGTAAGGAAGAAACAGGATAACGGCTCTCTCCCCGTTTATCTCGATCTCCACATATCCATTCCCAGACGCCACTACCCGGTGAAGGCCGTAGGAACCAACGGGAATCACAGTTCCCGGAAGGCCTGCCATCAATATTCCGTGATCGGCCGCCAAAGGGCCTGCGGCCACCAGACGCTCCGGGCTGTCGTGATTTCCGGCAATGACCAGTATCAGCCGTTTTCCATCCTGGGTAATTTCTTTCAGAGACTGATAAAACAATTTTTCCGCCTCTGCAGAAGGGTTGGGGCTGTCGTAGATGTCTCCTGCTACAATCACCAGATCAGCCCTCTCTCTTCTGGCAATCTCAGCGAAATCTCTCAGAAAAGCTCGCTGCTCCTCAATCCGGCTCCTGCCTTCTATGGTCTTTCCCAAATGCCAGTCTGCCGTATGTAAAATCCGCATAACCGCTTCCTTTCTTTCCTCACCTAAGAAGGCCTTATCCGCTATGCGCTGACTCCGTTTTTAGGACAGATATCTTCCAGACAGCACCTGCTGCAGAAAGGTTTTGTCCTGGCCGTGCAGACTTCTCTTCCATGGTAGACCAGTCTGTGGCAAAAATCATTTCCCTCTTCTCCCGGAATCAGTTTCCAAAGGGCCATCTCCACCTTCTTTGGTTCTTTCTGGTTCACCAGCCCCAATCGGTTACAGAGACGGATACAATGAGTATCCGTCACAATCGCCGGCTTTCCAAAAACATCTCCCATAATCAGATTAGCGCTTTTTCTCCCTACCCCCGGCAGTTTCAGCAGCGCATCAAAATCATCTGGTACCTTTCCCCCGTACTGTTCCCGCAGAATCTTCATACATGCACTGATGTCTCTAGCCTTACTTTTTCCTAGACCACAGGGTCTGACAATCTCTTCAATATCTGACACCTCAGCCTCAGCCAAAGCGTCCACCGTGGGATACTTTTTATACAGGTCCTCTACTACCACATTTACCCTGGCATCCGTACATTGAGCAGCCAGCCTTACGCTGACCAGCAATTTCCATGCCTCATTATAGTCCAAGGTACACCCGGCATCCGGGT
Organism: uncultured Lachnospiraceae bacterium; assembly: GCA_904395885.1. GTDB lineage: Bacteria > Bacillota > Clostridia > Lachnospirales > Lachnospiraceae > UMGS1370. The sequence continues at coordinate 33,858 of CAJFOF010000011.1, read as the reverse complement.
ACTCCTCCTTCAAACGTCTGATAATTTCCAGTGCACGCTCTTCTTTTGTCATACTGTCCTTCATTCTGTTCTGCCGGTTTCCTTTCTTTCTAATTTCTTAAAAAGGCGAACTAAGATGATGACTGCTGCTACCGCCAGCACCACTTCCGCCACAAATTGAGCATAAGCCAAACCGTACAGCGGGAACAAGGCATTCAGGATATAGAGGGCCGGGATTTCCAGCAAAATCTTTCGCAGAATCGCAAAAACCAGAGCCTCTCTCCCCATTCCGGTGGCCTGGAATACACCCACAGCCACAAAGTCGATACACATAAATGGCAGCGCCAAGCAGAAACCTCTCAGGAATTTTGCTCCATATCCAATAATCGTTTCGTTGTTCATAAACAGCCGGATCAGGAAATCCGCACCGGCAAAATACAGAACGGCAACGGCAATAATAAAGGTCAGCGCTGCTTTCAGAGAGAAGGTCAGGGTCTTCTTCATTCTCTGATACTTCCTGCTGGCATAGGTATAGCTGATCAAGGGCATGATTCCCTGGGACAATCCCAGCGCGATGTACATGGGAACCATATTGATTTTCTGGGTAATTCCCATTGCTGCCACCGCATCTGCTCCGTAGGAAGCGGTAAAATTATTTAGAATCGTCATTCCTGTAACATTCAGCAGGTTCTGGATCGCTGCCGGAATTCCAACTCCGCATACCCCTAAAACGATTGCCTTTTTCATAGTGAATTTTCTGATATCAACTGAAACATATGTGCTTCTCCGCTTCAAAAACAGCACTGCAAAAAAGTAAAGGCAAGCCACACAGTTTGAGAGGAAGGTAGCAAGGCCAGCGCCTTCTGCCCCCATATTGAAGCCCCACGGGAGAATGAAAATGGGGTCCAGAATAATATTCAACAGACAGCCGCTCATAGTTCCCACACTCGCGTGAACAGCGGCACCTTCCGAACGGATCAGATAAGCCAGTACCACGTTGAGAATACTGGGAGCAGCTCCCAAACTCACAGTCCATTTCAGATAAGCTGCTGTGGATGCAGACGTCTGTGCATCAGCTCCAAGAACTGCCAGAACCGGCTGACTAAGCATCGTATACAGCAGGCCAAAAAGGATACCACTGAATAGAGAACAATAAAAACCGAATACAGAACTCTTCTTTACCATATCATAATCTTTGCGGCCAAGGGCCCGGCTCATCATGCTGGAGGCGCCTACCCCGAACAGATTATTCACAGCATTAAAAGCCAAAAGTACCGGAGCTGCGAGAGCCACCGCCGCGTTTTCAATAGGGTTGTTCAGCATCCCTACGAAATACGTATCTGCCATATTATAAATAACCATTACCAGCGAACTGAGAATCGTCGGAATTGCCAGTTGCGCCACCGCCCTGGGTATCGGCATCTGCTCAAAGAGTTCTGTCTTTTGACTGTTATCCATGTCCTTTTCCTCCTGTTGTATTTTTTGTCGCATCATTGACGCCATATTATTTAATTATATCACCGTATTGCCAGGCTCTCAACTAATTTTTTATTGCCCCACCAAATCCGGATGCCAATACGATTCAACACTGCGTTTTATTGAGAAAGGAACTGATTGAAAACCCTTCTGAAAAATGGTAGAATTGACTAAGGACTTCTGGGCAGGCAAGATGGCATAAGAGCTATCATCAGCTTAACAGGAGCTTTCAATTAATAAATAAAAAGAAGTGGGAGAAAGTATGAATCAATATGTATTGAGCTGCTGCTCTACGGCAGATCTGACAGCAGAACATTTCAAGCAGCGGGATCTGTCCTACATCTGTTTTCATTACGAGTTGAATGGAAAAGAGTATTTTGACGATCTGGGCAAGACCATGAATTTCCATGATTTTTACCAGGCCATGCGGGACGGTGCTGATACCAGAACCTCTCAGATCAATGTTGAGGAATTTGAACAGTATTTTGAACCTTTTTTGCAGGAAGGAAAAGACATTCTGCACGTTTGCCTTTCCTCCGGCATTACCGGCGTTATGAATTCCGCAGTGCTTGCCAGAGATTCTCTTCAGGAACGTTATCCCGACAGGAAAATCTACATTCTGGATTCCCTTGCGGCATCCTCCGGCTGCGGTCTTCTTATGGATCGGCTGGCTGATCTGAGAGATGAAGGCAGGTCCATCGATGAAGTCTATCAGTGGGCCATAGAGCACCGTCTGAATGTCCACCACTGGTTTTTCTCATCTGACCTGACATTCTTTATCAAAGGCGGGCGCATTTCAAAGACTGCCGGTTTTGTCGGGGGCGTTCTAAATATCTGTCCTCTTCTGAACGTGGACTGCCAGGGAAAATTAATTCCCAGATATAAAATTCGCACAAAAAAGAAAGTCATCCAGGCTATCGTGGATAAAATGGAAGAATTCGCTGAAAATGGATTGGACTATTCCGGAAAGTGTTACATATCCCAGTCTGACTGTTATCCGGATGCCCGCCAGGTGGCCGATCTGGTAGAAGCCCGTTTCCCAAAATTAAACGGCAAGGTCGTCATCAACAGTATTGGCACTACCATCGGAAGTCATACAGGTCCCGGCACTGTTGCCCTCTTTTTCTGGGGCAAAACCAGGACCGACTGATACGGCCCCATACTCAAATCCCCTCAGGCACCTGCCCGAGGGGATTTATTGTTTTCTCTTATCGGAGAATAATATCGTCTCTTCCCGGTCCGTTAGAGACCATTTTGATCGGAACGCCGATTTCTTTCTCAATAAATTCTATATAGTTGCGGCAGTTTTCAGGAAGCTCTTCGTACTTTCTGATACCACGGATGTCACACTTCCAGCCCGGCAGTTTGGTGTATACCGGTTTTGCTTTTTCCAGCTTTGCAGTCGTTGGGAAATCTTTCGTCACTTCTCCATCGATCTCATAGCCGATGCAGATTGGCAGTTCATCCAGATAGCCCAGAACATCCAGCACTGTCAGCGCAACCTCTGTTGCTCCCTGAATCCGGCAGCCATAGCGGGTTGCCACCGCATCAAACCATCCCATTCTTCTGGGACGCCCTGTCGTGGCGCCAAATTCGCCGCCGTCTCCTCCTCTGCGGCGCAGTTCATCTGCCTCATCCCCGAAAATCTCACTGACAAAGGCACCTGCCCCTACCGCACTGGAATAAGCTTTCACTACAGTTGTAATATTTTTAATTTCATATGGGGGAATCCCAGCTCCTATGGCGCCGTAAGCAGCCAGCGTAGAGGACGAAGTAACCATAGGATAAATTCCGTGATCCGGATCTTTCAGAGACCCCAACTGGCCTTCCAGAAGAATATTCTTTCCTTCTTTAATAGCCTCGTAAAGATATTTTGACACATCACATACGTAAGGTGCCACCATATCCCGATATTCCATCATCGTCTGGAACAGTTCATCAGCATCGAGCAGCGGCTTGTGATAAAGGTGCTCCAGCATAATATTCTTGACCTCGCAGACCCGGCTGAGTTTATCTTTTAGAGCAACCTCATCAAACAGTTCACTGACCTGGAAGCCGATCTTTGCATATTTATCAGAATAGAATGGTGCGATTCCGGATTTTGTAGAGCCGAATGATTTCCCGGCTAACCGCTCTTCTTCATATGCGTCAAAAAGAATATGGTAAGGCATCAGAATCTGTGCACGGTCAGAAACCAGAATTTTAGGCTTGGGTACGCCTCTGTCAACAAGAGACTGAATCTCCTTAAAAAGATAGGGGATATTCAAAGCCACACCGTTCCCAATCACGCTGGTAGTGTGCCCGTAAAATACTCCTGACGGCAGCAGGTGAAGGGCAAATTTACCGTAATTGTTAATAATAGTGTGACCGGCATTGCTGCCTCCCTGGAACCGGACAATAATATCAGACTCTTTAGCAAGCATATCTGTAATCTTGCCCTTTCCTTCGTCTCCCCAGTTTGCGCCTACGATTGCTCGAACCATTACTGTTCCTCCTTCATGTTTTGCAGACGGCGCCGTCGATCCTGTCCAAACAGAATCCTGCTTTATCACCGTCTCTACTTCTAAGATACACCCAGATTGAACATAAGTAAAATCAATATTATTTATATTTCTAATAACGACAGATTATGGCATATCTATCTTACTCCCTGTCAGCATATCCATCAGTTTTTTTCCGGCTGCCGACAGGATTCCCTTCTTTCCGCTGACTACACAGATAAATCTGGAGGGCATCTTTTCATTAAAATTCAGCTGGAACAGCTTTCCAGTCCTTAAATCCTCCTTCGCGAAATCTCCCATCACGCAGCCAACGCCCATATTTCTCTTTGCAAACTGAACTACCATATCGCTAGTAGCCAGCTCAAATTCCGGCTCCAAAAAGATCCCTTTCTCTTCCAAAAATTCATCCATAAACCGTCTGGTACTGGTATTCTTTTCCAAAAAAACACAGGGCAGGTCTTTCAGGCAGGAATAATCCAGAATTTTCCCCTTCAAATCGTCAAATCGGTCTCCTGCCACAAAGAGATTGGCAATCTCCCTCACCTTTACGGCCTCCACATTTTGAGATGCATCAAAAGGTGTGCTGACAATGCCGAAATCAATTTTCCCTTCCTCCAGCGAACAGATTGTTTCCGGTGTGGGAGCATTGGAAACCATAATCTTAATCCCAGGATACTGTCTGTGATATTTTTCCAGGAATGGAAGAAGAAAAAACTGCAGTGTCATATCGCTGGCCCCGATCCGAATCTCTCCGGTCTCCAGGTTCAGCATCTTGGAGAGCACACTCTCTCCCTCCTCAAATGCCTCCATTCCCTTTTTTACATAATCAAAAAGAAGGCTGCCCTCTTTCGTCAGCCTAACTCCTCTTGGGGTGCGTACGAACAGGAGGCATCCCGCCTCCTGTTCCATCTGCCTGAGCGCCTGGCTTACCGCTGGCTGAGAAACGCATAACTGCTCAGCCGCAGCCGTGATTCCCTGGCAGACCGCTACCTGGTAAAACACTTTATATACTTCCAGATTTCCCTTCAATGTCTCCCTGCCTTCTTACACGCTAATTTCAGCGGTCATTCCTAGGATCTCTCTGTTTTCTTCCAAAATCGGCCCAATCACTTCTTCCAGGAACTCTTCTACCTGTTTCGGCGCACGCCCCACATATCTGGCCGGATCCATAGTCTTCTTTAAATCATCTAGGGAAAGGCCGAAAGCCGGATCCGCCGCAATCAGTTCCAGCAGATTGTTGTCCAGGCCTCTTTCCTTCACATTTCTTCCGGCTTCCATAGACAGCGTGCGAATCTTCTCATGAAGCTCCTGGCGATCGCCTCCGGCTTTTACCGCATCCATCATAATATTTTCCGTAGCCATAAATGGAAGTTCTGCCAAAATGTGCTTCTCAATAACCTTCTCGTAAACTACCAGACCGTCCACTACATTGAGATACAAATCCAGAATTCCGTCTACTGCCAAAAATCCTTCCGGAATGCTTAAACGCTTATTCGCGGAATCATCCAGGGTCCTCTCAAACCACTGGGTAGAAGCCACCATCATAGGGTTCATCATGTCAGCCATTACATAATTGGCCAGAGAGGCGATTCTCTCGCTTCTCATAGGATTTCTCTTATATGCCATGGCGGATGAACCGATCTGATTCTTCTCAAAAGGCTCTTCAATCTCCTTTAAATGCTGGAGGAGACGAATATCGTTGGAAAATTTATGAGCGCTCTGAGCGATCCCGGCCAGGACGCTTATAACCCTGCTGTCCACTTTTCGGGAATAAGTCTGTCCGGATACAGGATAACAGCCGGAAAAGCCCATTTTTTCTGCAATCTTCTGATCCAGCAGGCGGCATTTTTCATGATCTCCGTCAAACAGCTCCAAGAAACTTGCCTGAGTTCCGGTAGTTCCTTTGGATCCCAAAAGCCGCATAGAAGCGATCAGGTAATCCAGGTCGTCCAGATCCAGCTTTAGTTCCATCATCCACAGAGTCGCCCTTTTGCCTACTGTGGTGGGCTGAGCCGGCTGGAAATGGGTAAAGGCTAACGTCGGAAGATCCTTATACTTCCTGGCAAATTTTGCCAGTTCCGCTAAAACGTTGATTACCTTGGTTCTGACCAGCTTTAACGCCTCTGTCATAATAATAATATCCGTATTGTCCCCGACATAGCAGGAAGTTGCACCCAGATGGATGATTCCCTTTGCCTTGGGACACTGCTGTCCGTAAGCGTAGACATGGGACATAACATCATGGCGAACCTGCTTCTCTCTCTCTCTGGCCACATCGTAATTGATGTCATCTGAGTGAGCCTTCAGCTCGTCAATCTGCTCCTGGGAAATGGGCAGACCCAGCTCTTTTTCCGTTTCCGCCAGAGCGATCCACAGTCTTCTCCAGGTCTTAAATTTTTTATCCGGAGAAAAAATATACTGCATCTCAGGGCTGGCATACCTCTCTGAAAGAGGGCTTACATATTTATTATTCATTGGTTTGCTCTCCTCGTACGCAGCAACGTTATTCTCTGTCTGCAATGCCCAGACGGCGGAATACTTCCTGATAAGCGTCTTCTACATTGCCCATATCTCTTCTGAAACGATCCTTGTCCAGTTTCTCGTGGGTATCTTTATCCCACAGACGGCAGGTATCCGGAGAAACCTCGTCAGCCAGAATGATCTGTCCGTGATAGCGTCCGAACTCAATCTTAAAATCGATCAGCTCAATATTCAGGCTTGCAAAGTATTTCTGCATCACCTCGTTTACCTTAAAAGCGTACTTGGTGATCGCGTCAATCTCTTCCTGAGTAGCCAGCCCCAGGGCCAGTGCATAATAGCTGTTGATGAATGGATCGCCAAGGTCGTCATTTTTGTAGCTGAATTCCAGTGTAGGACACTTGAACTGAATTCCTTCTTCCATTCCCATTTTTTTCGCAAAACTTCCAGCGGAAAAATTGCGAATAATAACCTCAAGGGGTACAATCTCCACTTTCTTAACAGCCGTCTCTCTGTCATCCAGCTCTTTTACCAGGTGGGTCGGCACGCCTTCCTTCTCCAGCAAGCCAAAAATATGGTTGGTCATCCGGTTGTTAATGGCGCCCTTTCCAACGATGGTGCCTTTCTTCAGACCGTTGAACGCAGTCGCATCGTCTTTATAAGAAACAATCAAGATATCGGGATCTTCTGTGGTGTAGACCTTTTTTGCTTTTCCCTCGTAAAGTAATTCCTTCTTTTCCATAAGTATCCACCTGTCCTTTTCTTTGGATTCTATAACAATCCAGGGAGGGATCTTCTTACCCGGCCCGCCGTCTGAACTGTTATGATTTATAAGTTACAGCTATAAAAGCGTACCATTTCAGTAGGAATTATAATCCATCAATATATCAAATGCAATAGATTTCTATGTATTTATTCATTAATTAATCTAATAAGGTTCTATCACCGGATATTCCTCCTCCTGGTACAGTTCCAGGCCTCCGTCCTGAAATCGAAGCCCCCAGGTTTTCCTTGTCCCTTTTTCCTGCAGATCACCGGGGACCCTTCTCTCCTCCCGATTCACCTGAATCTCTATGTCCTTCATTAAGGATATCCCCCCTGTCTGCCAGATCCCATATCCTATCTCTGCAGCCAGCACTCCAAGAAGGAGCGGGCGCAGGATATGTCTCTTTCTCTGTAAATGTTTCCGTATCCACCGCCGACGCCATTGTCGTCTTATTCTGCTCCTGGTTCTCTCCCTGTAACTCGTCCCTCCCGTCTCCTTTCCATATCGAACCTTCTCCAAGCAACAAAAAGGCAAAAACGGCTGGGTCCAGAAAATTCAAATTTTTCTGTCCAGCCGTATTGTCTGCTTTTCCCAATGTGGTTGTCAGTTTTTCTTGTCAGCTCCGGTAGTCTCTTCGTGGCTGGAGGTGGTGTTCTTCATATCGTCCACTCCCTGCTCCACCTTGTCTTCCACACCGTCCATCAGCCCGTCTATCACGCCTGTGGATTCCTGGGAAGTATCTGCTCCTGTGGATGAGCCGGATTCCTTATGATTGTCTGTGGTTGTAGCTTCTATTCCAGAGGCCGCCGAAGTGGTCCGGTTCGTCTCTGAAGCCTTGGTGGAGGTCGTATCTCCGCCGCCACAGGCTGTAAGTCCCATGATCATCATCGCACAAAGAATGCTGAGACAGCCATATCTTACTTTTTTCATAATCTCTGTTCTCCTTTCTACGTCCTGTCATTAGTATGGTTAATAGGAGATTTATTATAGTAGAAATCTATGGACTGCCTGGATATTTTTCCCAATATTAACTTCCGATCACATCGCTCATATCGTACAATCCAGGGGCTTTCTCTGCCAGAAACTTTGCAGCCGCCAAAGCTCCTTTGGCAAAGACAGCCTTTGAATATGCCCTGTGAGACAGAGTCACCACTTCATCGGGACCGGCGTAGATCACGTCGTGATCCCCCACAATGGTGCCGCCCCGAACTGCCGAAATTCCAATCTCTTTTCCGTCCCTCTTTTCATGGATCTGGCTTCTGTCATAAATGTAATGGTAAACGCCGCCCATCGCCTGATTGACAGCGTCTGCCAGAGCCAGAGCTGTGCCGCTGGGAGCGTCTTTCTTTTGATTGTGATGCTTTTCCACGATTTCCATATCAAAGCCGGAGGACGCCAGAACCTTCGCCGCCTCTGCCACCAATTTCAGCAGGAGGTTGACGCCCAGCGACATATTTGCAGACCGGAGAACCGCTACAGAAGCTGCCGCTTCTTCCACATGCCTCACCTGCTCTTCGCTCAGCCCGGTCGTGCACAAGACTACCGGCAATTTCTTTTTCGCGCAGGAATCCAGCAAAGCGTCCACTGCTCCTGCCACCGAAAAGTCAATCACTACATCCCCGCTGCAGGTACATTCCTCCAGCGACGAAAATACCGGATAAGGACAGGCAACGGATGCATTCTTATCAATGCCGGCCACAATTTCGATATCGGCATCTCCCTGTGCAATGGCAGAAACTGCCCTGCCCATAGCGCCGCCACATCCATGTAAAATCACTTTTATCATATCAGTCCGTAGTCCTCCATCGCTTTCTTTAATTTTGTCAAATGTTCCGGTTCCATCTCAGTAAGTGGAAGTCTCAGCGGTCCTGCCTCCCTTCCCATTAAGTTTAATGCCGCCTTGACGGGAATCGGATTCACCTCGCTAAACAGTTCCGTCACCAGGGGAATTGCCTCCAGCTGGAGTCTGCAGCTCTCTTTTACATCCCCTTTGAAATACGACGCACAGATATCATGGGCCTTTTGGGGGGCTACATTGGACAGAACTGAGATCACACCCTTTCCACCCAAAGCCAGCAATGGAACAATCTGATCATCGTTTCCTGAATACAGGTCCACACAGTCGCCCGCCATACTCATGAGGGTGGCAATATTGGAAAAGTTTCCACTGGCCTCTTTTACACCCACAATGTTCTTTACGTTTCTGCAAAGTGTAGCGATCGTCTGAGGAGCAATATTTACGCCAGTCCTCCCAGGGATGTTGTACAGAATAATCGGGAGGGTCACTGCTTCTGCCACCGCTGTAAAATGAGCGATCAACCCCTTTTGAGTCGCTTTATTGTAATAGGGAGATACCAGAAGAAGGCCATCGGCCCCGGCCGCCTCTGCTTCTTTTGACAGATAGATTGCCGTTTCCGTCCAGTTAGATCCTGTCCCTGCTATGACAGGTATCCTGTGATTTGTCACCTCACATACGAAGCGCACCGTCTCGATATGTTCTTCATGAGTCATTGCGGATGCTTCTCCTGTAGTACCGCATACGATAATGGCATCCGTCCCGCCTGCAATCTGAAATTCTACCAGTTCTCTCAGTTTCTCATAATGAATCGAGCCATCTTCCCTCATGGGAGTTACCAGCGCTACGCCTGCGCCCTCAAAAATTGCCATATCCTTTCCTCCTTATATTCTCTGTGTTCCGCCCTTAACGCCGATATCCAGCGATCAGGAATCAAAAAAGGACTGACAACCAAGTCAGCCCTTAAAGTACGAGTTCCTTCTTCTCTTCTTTAAGTAGCTCCCCATTGTCTCTGCATTCTGCCAAACAGCCTGAAAGCAGGCGTCTGCGTCTAATTGCTCATAACAATGACAGTCGCAGAATTATTCATCCTGCGCCCAGGATCCGGCATCTCGGAATACCGTTCCTTCGGCGTATCACCCTTTCTTCTGCCTTCCCTCGCACCCGATGCATCCGGCAGCTACTCTTGATCAACGCAACCTCTACTTGTCGTCCTTAAATTTATACTATCATTATTCCCATTTCTTGTCAATCTCTAACCTTCATCTAAATGGGTGATGACATCTGCTTCCTGTTTCAGCCCTTCCGGCAAAACCGTTCCTGTCAGCACCAGGCTCATGGATTCCTCCCTGGCCGAAAGAAGTTTGTGGAGTTCCTCTACTGATACAATATTTTGATCGACCAGGCCTAAAACCTCGTCCAGAACCAGAAAATCGCATTCGCCTGTAGTCATTACCTTTTTAGCATAATTTAAGCCGTTATGGATATTCATCAATTCTTTTGCTTTTTCTTCCTCACTGAGATTTGCAAAGGATTCCACAGATTTCTCAAACCGGAAAACCTGCAGTTCCGGCTCTAAACGGTCAATGACAGCCAGACGGTCGGCATTCAGATTTCCTTTTAGAAACTGAATAATAATCGCAGTTTTTCCCTTGGAAATTGCATCTATACATCTTCCTAAAGCTAAAGAACTTTTTCCCCTTCCAGAACCGTAAATGATCTGAACTGTTCCCTTTTCCATCTTATCCCACCTCGTGTTTCTCTTCGACGCCGTAAAGCTTCGACTAATAATAGCATAGATTGTCTGCAAATGCAACTGTTACATAGGGTCTGCCGCTTAAGCGGTGGATTTTTCACCTATTCAGCGCACTCCAGTTTACTGATCGACACCTCATATGCAACTCTCTTTTCACATTCTGTCTCACTGATCTTTTTTGTGTACTCCCGGCTCTGGACTCTCCCCCAGACCTGAACTCTGATGCCCACTTCAAATCCGGACGCATAGCGGGCATTTCGTCCCCAGGCAATACACGGTATATAATCTGATTTTCCGTACGGACGGTTGACAGCCAGCAAAAGATCGGCAATCTCCCTGCCCAACGGCGTCTTCCGGTATACAGGAGGTTTACAGATATATCCATCTAAAAAAATCTGATTCGTTTTCGTGTAATCCGTAAATTCTTCCATAAAATGGATCTCCCGGACAAAAACAGACAAGACCAGGCGATTTTTAACGCCTTCGTGGCGGTTATATGATCGGAACTGTCCAATGGCTTCCACTGTACAGCCCTGGTAATCCTTCTCCACATTCAGCAGACGCTCCGAAACCATCAGCGGAATCACATCAGCCTGCTCGCTCAATCTGTTTACAGACAGGTTTACCATGTAAAATCCTTCTCCAAAGACTTCATGGCTAAAGACGAAACCGGACACAATGGTGCCGATAACGCTGACCCTGTTGTTTTCAATCACTTTTTCTGACATAGTATTTCTCCTCTTCTCACCCTTTATTTGTTGCCGCTCAAACGGCCTATCCTGACGGCAACCTCTATTTTTGCTTCGTAGCACATAATAAGTCTATGAGAGAAAAGAAGAGCTTATGACGGAATAAAAAAAGAATCCTGAAGAACATCTCGACAGGATTCTCTCTTTTTTCTTCTTAACTGCCTTTATTTCTTAAAACCTGCTCTTTTTCTGAGCATTGGATCCAGGATCTTTTTGCGGATTCGCAGACTTTTCGGTGTGATCTCCAGCAGCTCATCGGTGTCAATAAATTCCAGGCACTGCTCCAGGCTCATAATCTTGGGCGGTGTCAGCCTTAACGCCTCGTCAGCGCTGGAGGAACGGGTGTTAGTCAGTTTTTTCGTTTTGCAGACATTGATCTCGATATCCTCTGCTTTCGGGTTCTGTCCCACGACCATACCGGAATACACTTTTGTCCCCGGTCCGATAAAAAGAATCCCTCGTTCCTGGGCATTGTACAGGCCATAAGTGATAGCTTCCCCCGCTTCATAGGCAATCAGAGACCCTGTGGGGCGATATGTCAGGTCTCCCTTATACGGTCCATACCCCTCAAACACTGTATTAATAATTCCGTTTCCTTTGGTGTCGGTCAGGAATTCTCCCCGGTAACCAATCAGCCCTCTGGACGGAATCGAAAATTCCAGTCTGGTATAGCCGCCGGAAATGGGACTCATGCCCTGCAGCTCTCCCTTTCTGGAGGTCAGCTTCTGGATCACAACGCCGGTAAAATCTTCCGGCACGTCCACATAGGCGATCTCCATAGGCTCAAGCTTCTGGTTTCTTTCATTGTACTTATAGATAACCTCCGCTTTGCTGACTGCAAACTCAAAGTTCTCCCGGCGCATGTTCTCGATCAGGACCGACAGATGAAGTTCACCCCTTCCGGAGACTTTAAAGCAGTCCGGAGAATCGGTCTCCTCCACCCTCAGGCTGACGTCGGTATTCAGCTCTCTGAACAGACGGTCCCTGATATGGCGGGAGGTAATATATTTTCCCTCCTGGCCTGCCAGCGGGCTGTCGTTGACCATAAAATACATAGAAATCGTCGGCTCCGATATCTTCTGGAAGGGAATGGGATCCGGATGATCTACAGAACAGATGGTATCTCCGATATGAATCTCCGGAATACCTGAAATGGCCACAATAGCTCCGATATTGGCCTCCTTCACTTCTACCCGGTTCAAACCGTCAAACTCATAGAGCTTGCCGATCTTGATTTTCTTGAATTTATCCGGATCGTGGTGGTTTACCAGAACACATTCCTGATTGACCGCCAGCTTGCCGTTGTCCACCTTTCCAATGCCGATCCGGCCCACGTACTCATTGTAGTCGATTGTGCTGATCAGTGTCTGAACCGGTGCATCCGGATCACCTTCCGGCGCAGGAATATATTCTAAGATCGTCTCGAACAGCGGCGCCATATCCACGTTGGGATCGTCCAGATCCTTCTTTGCGTAACCATCTCTGGCCGATGCAAACAGGAAGGGACACTCAAGCTGTTCGTCTGAGGCATCCAGATCCATAAAAAGTTCCAGCGTCTCATCCACGACCTCCAGCGGCCGTGCTTCCGGCCGGTCAATCTTGTTGATGCAGACGATCACGTAGAGATCCAGCTCCAGAGCTTTTTTCAGCACGAATTTCGTCTGAGGCATAACGCCCTCATAAGCATCTACTACCAGAATTACACCGTTTACCATCTTTAAAACCCGCTCTACCTCGCCTCCAAAATCGGCATGGCCTGGAGTATCGATGATATTGATCTTAGTGCCTTTATAAGTAACTGCGGTGTTCTTGGAAAGGATTGTGATTCCTCTCTCCCTCTCAATGTCGTTGGAATCCATTACCCTCTCCACGACTTCCTGATTCGCGCGGAAAACACCGCTCTGTTTTAGCAAATTATCTACCAGTGTCGTCTTGCCGTGATCGACATGGGCAATGATCGCAATGTTCCTTACATCTTCTCTCTTAATTTTCATCCGTCTATCATTCCTTATTCTATCCTATTTATAGAGTAATCTTACTTCTGTCATATCACGAGTACCTAGTATAGCATCGGTTTTTGGGGATTGCAAGGGCTTTTTCAGAAAAGAAGCACTTCCTTTCCAAGCATCCCGTAATAGAGCCAGCCTTCCGACTCGATCTTGGCGCGCCCCCCTGTTCCCTCGGTAATATCAGAACGAAACTTTGTCATTTCAGCCTCAGGCGCAAGAAAAACCAGTTGAACTTTGTCCGTATACTCGCTTTCCAGGGTCATAATGCCGGCCTGGGCAGCCAGATACTGAATCTTTCCGACACCGTTATAATCTGTGGTGACCCGCACCTTTTCTGCCAATTGCTTCTCTACGGCAACGCTGTTTTCCAGCCCCGCCTTGGCAGCCCCTTGGTATGCCCGAACCAGTCCTCCTGTTCCCAGAAGGATTCCGCCGAAATACCTGGTCACTACCAGACAGATATTCCGGATCTCTGATCCCAGTAGCACATCCAGCATCGGTTTTCCGGCCGTTTGGCTGGGTTCCCCGTCATCGCTGCAGCGCATCTGCTCCCCTCTCTCGCCAATGACATATGCCCAACAGTGATGTCTGGCATCCCAGTACTTCTTTCTTATCTCTTCAACAAATGCCAGCGCCTCTTCTTCGGAAGATACCGGGCGGGTGCAGGCGATGAAACGGGATTTTTTCTCCACAATCTCACCGGTACCGCCCTTGTAAAGGATCCGGTATCGCTCCAGTTGTTTTCTGTCTTGTTCTTTCTTTTCGCCCATTTTAAACCTCCTGATCTCACCCGGCCGCCTGAAGGCAATGCCTGTTTTTCAGTATACCAGAGAGTCCTTTGAGATACAATACCTTCATAAAAACGTCACACAAACTTCAGTTGAATTGTCTGGTAAATTTTGCTATAATGTACCGGTAAAGGAGGTTTTCCATGAACTTTAACAACTATGGAAGAGCAGCCACTGAGCGCAATTTAAAAGCGGTTCATTCCAAATCTGCACGATACAAAACCCGGGTCACTCTGACGATCTTCCGGCTTTTGTTCATTGCCGCTGCAGTATTGGTAATCACAGCCGCCAGCGCAGGCTTTGGGATGATAAAGGGAATCATTGACAATGCTCCTGAAATTGATCCCAACAGCTTCGGTCCCAGTGGTTTTGCTACTAAAGTATATGACAGCGCAGGTAATCTGACCGACACTCTGGTCATGGAAGGTTCCAACCGGGAGGCTGCTACCTACGATGAGCTTCCTCAGGATCTGATCGATGCCTTCGTCGCTATCGAAGACGCCCGTTTTTGGGAACACGACGGTATCGACATCCGTTCCATTCTGCGCGCCGCAGTAGGCGTACTTACGGGCAATAATATGGGGGGCGGCTCCACTATTACCCAGCAGTTAATCAAAAATAATGTATTTAAGGGTGGCAATGAATCTACTTTTGCCGCTAAACTGGAACGAAAGTTTCAGGAACAATACCTTGCTGTGCAGCTCGAAAAATCACTTGGACCGGACAAGACTGCAGCCAAACAGAAAATTATAACCGATTATCTGAATACCATCAATCTGGGAAACAATACCCTTGGCGTCAAAGTAGCTGCACGGCGGTATTTCGGTAAGGAAGTATCTGAGCTTACCCTGTCGGAAGCCACAGTTATCGCCGGGATCACCCAGAAGCCTTCCTACTATGACCCTATCGCTCATCCTGAGAACAATGCCGAAAAGCGCAAGATAATTCTTCAGTATATGAAAGAACAGGGTTATATCACCCAGGAAGAACAGGAAGAGGCTCTGGCAGATGATGTCTATTCCCGGATTCAGACTGTAGATCTCACCACCAAAGAATCGGACACTCATTACAGCTATTTCACCGACGAACTCACAGAGCAGGTTCAGGAAGCTCTGATGGAAAAACTGGGCTATTCAGAGACCCAGGCCCACAACCTTCTCTACGGCGGCGGGCTTACCATCTACACAACCCAGGATCCGTCAATCCAAGCCATCGTCGATGAGGAGATTAACAATCCGGACAACTATACAGTTGCCAAATATTCCGTAGAATACAGGCTTTCCGTCACCCATGCCGATGGAACTACTGAACACTATTCGGAAGAAACCATGAAAAAATACCACAGAGATGTGGTCAAGGACAATTATACCGGATTGTATGAATCCGAGGAGGCCGTTGCCCAGGATGTAGAAGCCTTCAAGGCTTATATTCTTCAGGACGGCGATGAGATCATCGGAGAACGGATGCAGACGACTCTCCAGCCCCAGGCTTCCTTTGTTATTATGGATCAGGCTACAGGAGAAGTGAAAGCCATCAGCGGAGGCCGGGGTGAAAAAACTGCCAGCCTGACTCTGAACCGGGCTACCAATACCCTGCGTCAGCCCGGATCTACTTTCAAAGTGATCACGGCCTTTGCTCCGGCTCTGGATGCCTGCGGCGCCACTCTCGGAACCGTTTATTACGATGCGCCTTATACGATCGGTAGCAAAACGTTCCGGAACTGGTACAACCTTGGCAAGTATCAGGGGTATGCCAACATCCGCAGCGGTATCGTCTTCTCCATGAATATTGTGGCAGTTCGGTGCCTTGTGGAGACGGTGACGCCGGAATTAGGTGTGGAGTATGCAAAAAATCTCGGGATATCCACTCTTACCTCCACGGACTTAAACCCAGCTACAGCATTAGGCGGTATTACGGATGGTGTTTCCAATCTGGAATTGACCAGCGCCTTCGCTGCTATCGCAAACGGCGGCGTCTACACAGAACCGATCTTTTTTACAAAGATCCTGGATCATGACGGCAAGGTCCTGTTGGACAATGAGCCGGAGACTCACCGGGCTCTGAAAGACTCTACCGCATTTTTACTGACGGACGCTATGGCAGAATCCGTCCAGACGGTCAGCAGCTTTGCCCGTCCGGGGGCGACAATCAATTCAACCAGTACCAGAGCGCGGCTGAGCAATATGTCTGTAGCTGGAAAGAGCGGTACGACTACTTCCAACAACGATATCTGGTTTGTAGGCTTCACGCCTTACTACACTGCCGGCATCTGGGGCGGTTGTGATAATAACCAGACCCTGAGTGGCAATGGCGGAACTTCCTTCCATAAAGATATTTGGAGAAAGATCATGGAACGGGTTCACGAAGGGCTGTCCGATCCCGGCTTTGCCGTTCCGGATAGTATCGAAACGGCTCAGATCTGCCGGAAATCCGGCAAGCTGGCTGTGGAAGGTGTCTGTGACAATGATCCCCGAGGAAATGCCGTCTATACGGAATACTTTGCCAAGGGAACTGTTCCTACTGAGGTCTGCGATAAGCATGTTGTTGTAACTGTCTGCGCCGCCTCCGGCATGAAACCGACTGAGTATTGTCCGGAAAAGCGTTCTAAAGTATGTATGTCGATTCCTCAGGATGCAGAAGGCAGTACAGACGACTCTGCTTTCGGTATTCCAGGATACTGCAACATCCATACGGACCTTTCTACAATCTTTACCCAGCCTTCGGATTCCTCAGGGGAGGATACCTCCACGACAGATCCGACAGAAAGCAGCACTGTATCACCGCTGGGGCCCGGTTATGTCCAGACCAATCCCGTTATTATCGGGACTGTGCCGGAAGAATACGGACCAGGTGTTCATTAAATATTGACAGGAAGCAGAGAGCCGTGCAAACTGCACGGCTCTCTTGTAATCTCCACTATTCTTTCATCTTCGGCTTAAAGATCAGGGAGGCAATGTAGGCAAAAACCATAGCTCCGCAGATTCCCGCTGAGCTTGCCGTCAGCCCGCCTTTGAAAATGCCCAGAAGGCCTTCTTTTTCAATTCCTTCTTTTACACCCTTCCACAGGGTATTTCCAAACCCCAGCAGAGGGACGCCTGCTCCCTGTCCCGCCCAGTCCAGAAAGGGCTGATAAATTCCCAAAAAGCCTAATACTGTTCCGCTGACTACCAATAGTACCATGATCCGCCCTGGCATCAGCTTCGTTTTGTCCATTAAAACCTGTACTGCGGCGCAGATGGCGCCTCCTACCAAAAAGGCTTTTATATAATCCATAACATTCCTCCTCAGGGACTTTCTATTACGACACCGTGGGCAATTCCAGGAACTGTCTGTCCCTCGTTAAAACTGACCGTAGACATCAGGGCGCCGGTGGGCACAAACAGAACCCGCTTCCACTCTCTCTTCTTAATCTTTGGAAGTATATAAGAACAGAGCGTCACCGCCGAACAGCCACAGCCGCTTCCTCCGGCGTGGGTATCCTGACTCTCCGGATCAAATATTTCAATTCCACAGTCCATATGAACCTTCTCCAGATCGTGGCCGCTTTTTTTCATCAGATCCAACAGAACCTTCCTTCCCACTGTTCCCAGATCTCCGGTAATGATCTTATCATACCAGTTTTCGTTGACTCTCAGATCTTGAAAATTCTGCCAGATTGTATGAAAGGCTGCCGGAGCCATAGCAGCCCCCATATTCATAGAATCTTTCAGCCCCAGATCGACGATTTTTCCAGTTGTAATGGCTGTAATTTTTCCCTGGGGATCCCCTTCCAATCTGGAAGACAGAATTACAGCTCCACATCCGGTTACTGTCCAGGTAGCAGAATAGGGACGCTGATTTCCGTATTCCAGAGGATACCGAAATTGCTTTTCAGCCGTTGCAAAGTGGCTGGAGGCCATGGCGGCCAGCTTATCGGCAAAACCTCCTGCCGTCAGCATAGCCCCAAGCCCCATCGCCTCCCCCATTGTGGAGCAGGCTCCGTACAGTCCGTATAGAGGAATTTCCAATTCCATTACTCCAAAAGAGGTTGCAATGAGCTGCCCCAGAAGATCTCCGCCCAAAAGGTAACGAATATCCTGATTTGTCAGATCACATTTTTCGATAGCTAATTTTACGGTTCTCTTCTGCAGTTCACTTTCCGCCTCCTCCCAGTTATTTTTACCAAACATATCATCTTCTTCCACTGCATCAAACAATTTTCCCAAAGGTCCTTCGCCTTCCTTTTTCCCTGCAATAGAAGCCCCTCCCAAAATATAGGGAGGACGGTCGAATATTGTGCTCGCTTTTCCCGCCTGCATAAGCTCCTCCTTCCGGTATTCCACGATTTCTTTTCAAACCTGTTTTTAGTATGGCTGATTTTTTTCAAGGTATTCTGTACAGGGAAAAGGTATTGACAAATCAAAAAGAGATGTTATAATAGACACAGTTTTTGACTGCTTGCCGCCGGGTAAGCGCTGTGCGTTGATTTCGTATCGTTAGGCCAATGTAGATACGAAAGTCAGCGCTTTATTTTTGCTTTAAATGAGGAGGAAAATTTATGTTTCGCGAAATGAGAAGAAAAAAGCAGGAACTGCCTCAGGAAGATGTGATCCGCATCCTGCAGGAAGGCACCTCCGGAGTCCTGGCCGTTTCAGGCGATAACGATTACCCCTATGCAGTTCCTTTAAGTTATGTCTATGACAGCGGAAAGATATACTTCCACTGCGCCACTTCTGGTCACAAACTGGACGGAATCCGGAAAAATAACAAAGTATCCTTCTGCGTCATCAGCCAGGATCAGGTGGTTCCGGAAGAATATACCTCTTATTTCAGAAGTGTTATCGCCTTTGGGCAGATCCGGATTCTGGAAAACGACCTGGAAAAACGGGCTGCCATTAAAAATCTGGCTGAAAAATACGTTCCAAACGGCAGTCCTTCCCAACACGAAAACGCTGCTGAAAAAGAATGGACGCGTTTTTGTATGCTGGAAATGACCGTCGAGCATATGACAGGAAAAGAAGCCCGCGAACTGGCGAAAGACAGGAGGTCCTAGAAATGGCCGAAACCAATTGCTTTCGCGACTTTGCAAAATATTCTTCCCTCAATGTGCTGGGAATGATCGGTCTCTCCTGCTATATTCTTGCCGATACCTTTTTTGTTTCAAAGGGTCTTGGAGCTGACGGCCTCACAGCTCTGAATTTGGCAATTCCGATCTATAATTTTATAAGCGGAAGCGGGCTGATGCTTGGCATGGGAGGCGGCACCAAATATTCAATCCAGAAAAGCCTGGGAGACCGGAATGCAGCTAACCGTACCTTTACCAACGCATTTTTTCTTGTCGCTGCATTCGCCATATTTTTTGTTCTGGTTGGTATTTTCTTTTCCGGCAGCATTGTAACGGCTTTCGGCGCCGAGGGAAATGTCTTTGAAATGTCCCGGACTTATCTCCAGGTCATTCTCCTGTTCTCTCCGGCCTTTTTAATGAATAATCTCCTGCTCTGTTTCATTCGGAATGACGGAGCACCTCAATTGGCAATGGCCGCAATGATCACTGGCAGCCTTTCCAATGTGGTTCTGGACTGGGTATTTATCTTCCCGTGCCAGATGGGGATTTTTGGTGCAGTCTTCGCAACAGGCCTGGCTCCCATTATCAGTATGGCGGTACTGTCCAGCCACTTTATCAAAGGGAAAAACCAGTTCCGTCTGGTCTTGTCCCGGCCACATAAAAAGACTATGACCGGAATTGTCACCAGTGGCGTTCCCTCTCTGGTGACAGAGCTTTCCTCCGGCATCGTTATCATTATATTTAACGCCATTATCCTGAAACTGGAAGGCAATACAGGCGTTGCCGCCTATGGGGTCATCGCCAATCTTTCCTTGGTAGTCACCGCCATTTATACCGGTATTGCCCAGGGAATCCAGCCCATTATCAGTATGAACTACGGCGTCAAAAATACAGATAACATCCGGGCAATCCTTCGGTATGCCCTGATCACTATGGCCCTTTTATCCGCCGGAATCTATATAACGGTACTGCTGGGAGCATATCAGATTGCGGGCGTCTTTAACAGTGAGGGCAATCCTTTGCTTCAAAGCATTGCCACTGAGGGACTGCGGCTGTACTTTACTGCATGCCCTTTTGCAGGTTTCAATATCATCCTGGCAATGTACTTTACAGCCTGTGATAACCCTCTGCCTGCTCATATCATCTCCATATTGAGAGGCTTTATCGTCATTATCCCGATGGCATTTTTCCTCTCCGCTTTGTGGGATATTCTGGGCGTCTGGTGCACTTTCCCGGCAACGGAATTCCTTGTGGCAGGAGTTGCACTGTGCTTCCTTATTGCGAATCAGAAAAAACTTTCAAGATAAAAAGCAGGGCCGTGTGATTTATATTCATCACACGGCCCTGCTATAGATTTTAATTTTCATCAATAAGATACAGGATTTATTCTTCGATGATGCATCTCGTGATTACCGGCATTCTCACCGGCTTATTCCAGGTCTCCGGCCCGTAAGTGGGGAGAGCTGCAATAGCGTCCAGCACCTCAAATCCGGAAACGAGCTGACCGAAAGCCGCATAGCGGCCATCCAGCTTGTGGGCGTCCTGGTGTACCACAAAGAATTGGGTTCCCGCTGTATCATAGCCGTCATCCCTTGCCATGGAAATGGCTCCTCGCTTGTGAGGAATAGGATTCTCAATGCCATTCTCGGCAAATTCCCCTTTTATGTGCCACTCACTGTCCGTCATAATGTCATTGTCCGGAGAACCGGCCTGGATCACATAGCCTTCCACAATTCGGCACCATGCAAGCCCGTCATAAAATCCCGACTTTGCTGTGTCTGCAAAATTTCTGACCGTTATAGGGGCCAGATCGGGGAACAGGTCAAAAACCATGGTCCCCAATCTTTCTGTTTCTATTATACATCTCATGTTTCTGTCTGTCCTGTCTTTTTCATTACTTATTGATCGTAACGTTCTTAAAGCAGAGGTTTCCGTTGGACAGCATATAATATCCCTGCACGTAGTCCTTCATCAGGAAATCATTGGTCTTATAATACAGATTGATGAAGGGGTACTCATCCATTGCAATATCTTCAGCCTGAAGAATCAGCTCCACTGCTGCTTCCGGATCCGTCTCTGACTTCGCCTGCTCTACCAGTGCGTCATACTCCGGATTGCTGTAAAAGCTGTTGTTGTTGGCATCGCCTGTCACTAAAAGAGGCAGGAAACTCATCGGATGGGTGTAGTCTGCTGTCCAACCCATTGCTGCAACGTCATAGTCGCCGTTCTGAACGTTCTCATAGAAAATTGCCCAGTCGTTGGAAGTAACCTCTACAGTGACGCCCAGGTTGGTCTGCAGCATCTCTGCCATGGCTTCAACTACCTTTTTTACAGTGTCGTCAGCATAGTAGGACAGTTGGATGGTCGGGAATCCCTCACCGTTCGGGTAACCGGCTTCTGCCAGAGCAGCCTGTGCTGCCTCCGGATCTGCGTTGGGGCCGAGTCCTCTGTCAGAGCGTCCCTCTGTAATATCCTTGCCGTTTACCACGTATCCGGGAGCCAGGAAATTGTATGCCGGAGTCGCATCCACCTGGACAACATTGTTAATGATAGACTCACGGTCGATTGCAAGGTTCAGAGCCTTACGTACCAGCGGATCATTGTACGGTTCTTTCGAGCAGTTAATGTTGTACCAAACGGTGCCGTAGTTGGGAACGGTCTGAACGCCTGCATTCTCCGCTTTCAGCCGTGCATAGTCGGCAGACGGAATGTTGCGGATACCGTCAACTTCGCCGGACTCATAGGCAGTCAGGGCTGTAGAAGTATCCAAAACATAGCGGAGAGTCAGCTTTTCCAGAGTGACATTCTCTGCATCCCAATAATTTTCGTTCTTCTCCAGAACCATGCTCTCGCCCATATTCATTTCTGTAATTTTAAACGGGCCGTTGCAGATATAAGTATCTGCAGATGCCGTCCACTGATCACCGTTGGCCTCAATAGTCGCCTGCTGTACCGGATCAAATACCCACATAGTCAACAGATCAACAAAGAAAGAAGTTGGCTGAATCAGGGTGATCTCCAAAGTCTGATCGTCAATGGCCTTGATTCCCAGATCATCTGCCGTTGCTTCTCCCGAATAATACTCTTCTGCATTTTTAATGTAAGCCGTCAAAATATCAACGTACTGGCCTCCCGTAGCCGGATCCAATACACGCTGCATAGCGTATACGTAATCGTTGGCGGTCAGATCGCTGCCATCGCTCCACTTTAATCCGTCTCTTAAATGGAACGTATACACAGTTCCGTCATCGCTGATATCCCAGGACTCTGCATTGCCGCCAACCACGGTACCTGTAGCATCATAGGTTACCAAGCCTTCAAAGCAGTTTGCCAGAAAGACGGATGCAAAGGAATTGTTGGTAATTCCAGGGTCAATTCCGTCCGGCTCATTGCTGAGGATAAAGGTCATCTCCTGAGCACCGCTTGCAGCCGGAGCCTCTGTCTCTCCCTCTGCTGCCTCTGTTGCCTCACTGGAAGGTGCCTCAGTCGTTGCCTCCGCAATGGTTTGAGGCTCAGTCTCACCGGAAGAGCCGCCGCAGCCTGAAAGGGCAGCGCTGCAGGCCAGTCCGAGAGCCAGCGCAAGGCTAAGTTTTTTCTTCATAATCTTCTCCTCCTTTTTGGATGATTATAGAAAGGGCGTTATTTGCCCTAACCTGCTTTAATAAAGATGACAAGCAACCATGTGCCCCGGACCTGCTTCTTTCATCTCAGGAGCCTCCTGACTGCAGACAGGACGGGCATAGGGGCAGCGGGTGTGGAAGCGGCAACCCCTGGGCGGGTTAATGGGGCTGGGAATGTCCCCCTCGATGCTGCTCTTCTCCTTCTCTCTGGCCAGTTTGGGATTTGCAATGGGAATACTTCCCAGAAGTCCTTTCGTATAAGGGTGAAGAGGATTTTTATAAATCTCATCCGCCTCGCAGAGTTCTACTAACTGACCTAAATACATGACGCCGACATCGTCCGAGACGTAACGGACCATGGAGAGATCATGGGCGATAAACAGGTATGAGATCCCCTTTTCTTCCTGAAAATCTTTCAGAAGGTTGACTACCTGGGCCTGAATTGAAACGTCCAGAGCCGAAATAGGCTCATCACAGATCACCAGTTCCGGCTGCAGAATCAAGGCTCTGGCGATCCCGACTCTCTGCCTCTGTCCTCCGGAAAACTCGTGGGCATACCGGTTAGCATGCTCTTTTGTGAGGCCAACCCGCTCCAGCATGGGATAGACCCAGTCATTTGCCTGATCCTTTTTCTTTACAATATGGTGAGCCACCAGAGGTTCTGCGATAATGTCTCTCACTGTCATTCTGGCATTCAGCGATGCATACGGATCCTGGAAGATCATCTGCATTTTCTTCCGAATCGGCTGCAGGGTCTTCTGATCCATCTCTGTAATATCCTGGCCATCCAGGATAATTCGCCCGGATGTCGGTTCATAAATCCGGATAATCGTTCTTGCACAGCTTGATTTTCCGCAACCGGACTCTCCTACCAGCCCCAGGGTTTTCCCTTTTGCCAGTTGAAAGCTGACATTGTCCACCGCATGTACTACCTGTTTTCCGGAATTTCCTACTTTAAAATGTTTCGTCAGATTCCTGACTTCCAACACAATTGATTCACTCATAACTTCCTCCAACATAGATTCCGTTAACGGAACGGATTATGGTCAGACGGCGCCTCCGGATCTAGCAGCCAGCACCGGGATCTGTGGCCTTCTTCTACTTCAATGAATTCCGGACATTCCGCGGCACAGATATTTCTCGCGTAAGGACATCGGGGCGCAAAGGGGCATCCTGCAGGCGGATTCGTCATATCCGGCGGGGAACCCGGAATCGGCGACAGTCTCTGTCCCTTGTCCTGCTCCAATTTGGGAATAGAAGCCAAAAGGCCCAATGTATATGGATGCTTTGGATTCTCGAAAATATCGTCGATCCTGGCCTCTTCCATCACCAGGCCGCCATACATGACAATGACCCGGGTACACAGCTCCGCCACAACTCCTAAATCATGAGTAATAAAAATGATACTGGTTCCGAACTCTCTCTGAAGGCCACGAAGCTGTTTTAAGATCTGATCCTGTATCGTAACATCCAGGGCCGTGGTCGGCTCATCGGCGATCAACAGATCCGGTTTGTTTCCCAATGCCATGGCAATCATAACTCTCTGGCGCATTCCGCCTGAAAACTCATGGGGATAGGAGTTATACCTCTTTTCCGGCTCCGGTATCCGGACTCTGGCAAACAGATCCAGAACTTCTCGCTTTAATTCGTCTTTTTTCTTCTCCGGGTGGTGCTCCTTGATCATCTCCGCCACCTGTTTCCCCACTGGGATCAGAGGATTCAGGGAGGACATAGGATCCTGAAAGATCATAGCAATCTTCTCTCCGCGGATCTTTCTCATCTGAGCTTTCCCCATTTTGGTCAGCTCCTGCCCCTCAAAGAAGATCGTTCCCTCTTTAATTTTTCCCGTATCTGCCAGCAACTTCAGAATAGACATGGAAGTTACGCTCTTTCCGCTCCCTGACTCGCCTACAATTCCTAATATATCGCCCTTCTCAACGGAAAAGCTGACGCCGCGCACGGCCTGGACTTCCCCGTTGCTGGTGAAAAATGATGTTTTCAGATTTTCTACCTGTAAAATAGGTTCCATGATTCCTCCAGCGCCGCAGTATATGCGGCATTTTTTCTTCATACTCTGGCACCGCAGTCAGGCAGTATGTGTTTTGCCTGACTCTCCTGTTACTTTTTCAGCTTGGGGTCCAGGGCATCCCGCAGCCCGTCGCCTACAAAGTTAAAGGCGAACATAATCATGCAGATCATCAGCGCGGGGATAAAAAGTTGGTATGGACAAGTTCTCAGATTGGCTGTCGCATCGTTGCACATTGTTCCCAGGCTGGCCAGCGGCGGCTGAAGGCCAATTCCCACATAGCCCAGGAAAGCTTCCATAAAAATCGCCGACGGGATCAGCATAGTAACCGTTACCAGGATCGATCCCATAGCATTGGGAATCAGATGCTCCAGCAGAATCGTCTTTGTGGAAGAACCTATGGTCCTGGCGGCCAGGACAAATTCCTGTCCCTTCAGACTGAGCATCTGGCCTCGAACTACCCGGGCCATATCTACCCAGTAGACGCTCCCCAAAGCTATAATAATACTGTGCAGTCCGTTGCCCATCAATACCATAATCAAAATGACGTACAGCGTCAAGGGAATGGTACTGATTATATCAACAATACGCATCATAATGGCGTCTGTATTTCCCCCTGTATATCCAGATATCCCTCCATAAAGAATTCCGATCACCATATTGACTCCGGCTGCAATAAACGCTACCAGCAGTGATATCCGCGTTCCGTACATCAGTCTGGTCAAAACGTCTCTTCCCAGAGCGTCTGTTCCCAGGACATAAGAACGGTTCCACATAGTGGTGGACGGATAAATAATTTTTGTCGCCTGGTCTGCAATTACATAGGGTTTCTGACCATAATACAGAGCAACCTCGGTTCCATTGCAATCAAAGATCGTCATCATCTGTTCGTCTTCGCTGCGAACTCTGGGAAGCTGCTCTCCCAGCGTACCGTCCGGATTCACATAGACGACTTTCAGAGACTGGGTAATATAAAGATATCCCACTCCGTCTGGTGCTTCATACACCTTCATAAGCGGCGGAATATTGACAACCTCCAAGTTCTGGTCTGAATAACTGTATTTCGTAAAGGAAGGCCCGAACACGGCAAAACACAGCAGCAATATAATGATCACAAAGCCGGCTATAGCCGTTGGTTTTCTCCTGAAGCGAAACCATACGTCGCCTGCAAAAGTCCGGTTCTTTGTCCAGATTTTTTCCCGGTCTTCATTTGTTGATGAAAGTAATTCCCATTTCTGATCCATTTTTTCTCTCCTGCCTATTCGTATTTGATCCTCGGGTCAATGAGGCAGTAGAATACATCTACAATAAAAATCATTGCCAGAAGAAACGTAGCGTAAAAAATCGTAACGCCCATGATCGTCGTATAGTCTCTCTGGGAGACGCTGTTGACAAAATGAACTCCCAGCCCCGGAATTGCAAAAATCTTTTCAACCACAAAGCTTCCGGTCAAAAGGTTTGCAACCGTAGGTCCCAGGACCGTGATCACCGGAATCAGCGCGTTTCTCATAGCATGGCGCAAAATCACTTTGGTTTCTGAAAGGCCCTTGGCTCTGGCCGTCCTGATATAGTCCTGCCCCATGACTTCCAGCAGACTGGAGCGCATCAGCCGGGCCAGGTAGCTGACAGAGTAGCCTCCCAGGGCGATCACCGGAAGAATATACCCTTTCCATGTATCCACACCGTAGGTAGGCAGCCAATTGAGGCGGAAAGAAAAAATATAGATCAGCACAGAGGCAATAACAAAAGAGGGGATCGTCACACCGATCGTAGCCACTGCCATCACCGCCATATCCTGCCATTTCCCATTTTTGACGGCTGCCAGGATCCCCATGGGAATCGAAGTCAGAAGGACAAATATCATTGTGATGACTCCCAGCTTTGCCGACACCGGGAACCCGTTGGCAATAAAATCGTTTACGCTCTTTCCCGTATATTCGTAAGACGGTCCGAAGTCGCCTCTCAGGACTCCGCCGAGATAATCAAAGAACTGCTCATATAACGGTGCATCCAGATTGTACTTGGCATTCAGGGCTGCTTCAACTTCAGCCGATACCTTTCTGTCGCTGGTAAAAGGTCCTCCTGGAATTGAATGCATGATAATGAATGTCAGCAGAATGATAAAAAACAATGCTACCGCCATCATCCCCAGACGCTTTGCAAAATACTTCAACATATCTGATCCCTCACATTCCATCGGTGTCACGGGACAGAATAGATTTCAGCCCCGATATCATAAATATTTAACAATAATAGCATAGTCCGACAAGGTTTGTCAACGCTTTAACACAGCAATTCATCAAACCGAAGTTGTACCTATGTACATCCGCCTGGCAGGACTGTCGTTGTAAATGAGAAAAACCCCGGAAACTCCATTGTTCCGGGGTCTGCTAAACATATATTAAGCTAATTTGGATTTTGCCAGCTCTGCCAGCTTTGCAAATCCCTCCGCATCGTTGATTGCCATATCAGACAATACTTTCCGGTTCATCTCAACGCCAGCCAGCTTTAATCCGTACATAAATTTGCTGTAGGACAGGCCATTGATGCGCGCTGCAGCATTGATACGGGCAATCCAGAGCTGTCTGAACTGTCTCTTTCTCTCTTTACGTCCAGCATAAGAAGTAGCTAGTGCTCTCATTACGGACTGTTTTGCGATTCTATACTGTTTGGAACGAGCGCCTCTGTAGCCCTTAGCCAGCTTTAACACTCTGTTATGTTTCTTCTTAGCGTTCATACCGCCTTTAATTCTTGCCATCGGTCATTTCCTCCTTCTTAATCAAGCGTCAACTTACAGATATGGTAAAATTTTCTTCATTACCTTGCTGTTGGTTGCGTCGGCAACGATATCTTTTCTAAGGTTTCTCTTTCTCTTGGTTGACTTCTTAGTTAAGATATGGGATTTGTACGCTTTATTGCGAACTAACTTACCAGTTCCGGTCATTTTGAAGCGCTTTGCTGCTGCTCTGCTAGTTTTTAATTTAGGCATTGTATTTTCCTCCTTAACTTATGCTATTTTTAACGTTTTGCAGTTAAAAACATAACCATTGTCCTGCCTTCCACTTTGGCGGGCTTATCAACTACTGCAATCTCTGCCAGCCCCTGTGCAAAATCATCCAAAATATACTTGGATTTGGACATATGTGCCATCTCCCGGCCGCGGAAACGCAGGGTCACCTTAACTTTGTCACCCTTTTCCAAGAACTTCCTGGCGGCTCCCATTTTTGTATTCAAATCATTGGTGTCGATGTTCGGGGATAAACGAACTTCCTTGATCTCGATTACCTTCTGCTTCTTCTTGGCCTCTTTCTCCTTGCGGGCCATCTCATAGCGGTATTTTCCGTAATCGATGATCTTGCATACCGGCGGCTTTGCGGTCGGCGCAATCTTCACCAGGTCGAGCTCAGCCTCCTGAGCCAGTCTGTAGGCCTCTCTGGCAGACATAATGCCAAGCTGGCTTCCGTCCTCGCCAATCAAACGGACCTCCTTGTCTCTGATCTGTTCGTTAATCATTAATTCGCTAATAATCGTACACCTCCATGTAATGTGATCACTCAGGGAACCAAAACTCCTCAAAACGAAAAAAGCAGATAGAAAAACATTTCTATCCACCTGCGTATTCTACTAAGCCATCAAAGCACACTGCCTGTCAGCGCTCTCTTATGCCTATGTAGTCATCTATGAACCCAGGTCACTTACTCGTGCCAAGGTGAGGCGGATACCTGCTTTCCTGTCAGTTGTCTTCACAACTTTTATTACTATACTATAAACAGAACGTGTTGTCAAGGATTTTTTTCAAACGATGTATCAGTTTTTAAGGAGCAGCGCCATTCTCACGAATCGCACTGCTCCTTATCTTGTCAGCAGCCAGTCTTCGGCCGCTCTCGGTCACTCATTATTTTGCTTTAAAGCTGGTACATTCCGTCTGGCCGGCACTGCTGGCCTTTCCGCCCCCGATGCCGATATGCTCCGCAACACAGCGGCGGCGCTCATTATAAACGCAGTTTATCGCTTCACAGTCTACCTCCAGACGGTTCTCCGGCGTCTTAAAAAGGTTTGTAAAGGCGTCCCCCTTGTTCTCGTCAAAGCTGGCGCAACAGGTATCACACTTGTCTCTCGCTGTCTGTCCTTCTACCACAATAGAATTTTTGCAGCAGCAGTCGTCTGCATTATGAACGCAACTGGTTACATTACAATTTAGCTTTGTCATCATATTCCTCCTTCAGGCAGTTTTTCATCTGACAAAGCTAGTATTGCCTAGAGAAAGGATTTTATGTATGACTCAATCCAATAGACCAGCCTTGTGGCTGCCCAAGTAAGAGCAAAGGTCATAAGCATCATCACAAAAATTTCTCTTGCCGTGGACTGGACGGCTGCAAAATGCCCTGTGATTACCTGTGCCGCCACATGGTGCGTCAGAAAGATTCCATAACTGCTTCTAGACAGACTCAGCAAAACTTTTTTAGAGGTTTGTTTTCTTTGAATCCATCCAGATGCTCCCATCCAGAACAGGTAAAAAACAACAGTAAAAATCAAAAAAGATACTTCCCGTCCGAACGTTCCCACGCCGTTAGTAACAGGAACAAAGATCCATATCACCATTCCCACTGCAGACAGCAGCCAGATTGGCCTCATAGCTTTTGGATACCGCTCCCTCACATATCTTCTCCCATCTTCCAGGCCTGCGCCCAGCAGAAAATAAAACAGATCTACCACCGGATTCTGTTTCAACTCAATGGGGAACGGATTCCAGGCAAAGAAAACCAGAGAAGCAGCAAAGGCCACTGCGATGCTTGCCGCCGGATACCTTCTGTATGCTGCCCTCAAAACCGGGAACGCCAGATACAGCATAATAATGCTCCCTAAAAACCATTCTCCCACCATATAAAAGGTAGGTGTCAAGTTTGCCAGCCAACCGTCCATTCCGATTACGGACCAGATAATCGCGTAGGTAGGGACGACCCGGTAAATTTCTCTCAACTGCCAAAAAACCCAGAAAAAAGCCAGCACATATGCGATCCAGAACAGCGGATAAATGCTGAAGAACCGCTTTTTGTAAAATTTTCTTACAGAAAAGTTTTCCTCTTCCCGGTATCTATGCATCAAAGCTGCCCCGGACACCATAAAAAACGAATATACGGCAATCATTCCGAAACTGCCGTTGGCAAAGCTGTGGAAAAAATCAACCGGCTGAGAAATTGCAAGAGGAAAATGGTAGACGACGATCATAAGGGCGCACACGGCCCTTATGACGTCCAAATAAAATAAGCGTTCCTGCTTCATATAACCTACTTTTCTTCTTTTTTATCGTTTGTTACAGTTTCCCTCAGGGTTTTGGATGCAATCTCCTCTTTGATCATCTGAATAAAGGAATCCAGGGCTCTCTGACCTTCATCTCCGGCAAAACGGCTCCTGACAGCCACCAGGCCCTCTTCCTCTTCCTTCTGTCCAACTACCAGCATATATGGAATCTTTTCCATCTGTGCGGAGCGAATCTTGTAGCCGATCTTCTCAGAGCGTCCGTCCATCTCTGCACGAATGCCAGCATCATTGAGAGTCTTCTCCACGCTGCGGGCATATTCCTCAAATTTTTCAGAAATCGGCAGCACCTTTACCTGTACTGGAGCAAGCCAGGTGGGGAATGCTCCTGCAAAGTGCTCGATCAGAATTCCTATAAACCGCTCAATCGAACCGAATACTACTCTGTGAATCATAATCGGACGGTGCTTCTCTCCGTCTGCTCCCATGTATTCCAGCTCGAAACGCTGAGGAAGCTGAAAGTCTAGCTGAATCGTTCCGCACTGCCAGGTCCGTCCGATAGAATCCTCCAGATGGAAATCGATCTTGGGTCCATAGAACGCTCCGTCTCCCTCATTAATTACATAGGGAAGTCCCAGTTCGTCCAGGGCACTCTTCAGCCCGGCAGTTGCCAGCTCCCAATCCTCATCGCTTCCCATGGAATCTTCCGGCCTTGTAGAAAGTTCCACATGGTATTTAAATCCAAACAGAGAGTAAACCTCGTTGATCAGGTTCGCCACATTTTTAATCTCTCCCTTGATCTGATCCGGAGTCATAAAGATGTGGGCATCGTCCTGGGTAAAGCAGCGAACTCTCATCAGCCCGTGAAGCTGTCCGGATTTTTCATGGCGGTGAACCAGTCCCAGCTCTCCCATTCTCAAAGGCAGATCCCGGTAGGATCTGGGTTCTGAAGCGTAAACCAGAACTCCGCCAGGGCAGTTCATCGGCTTGATTGCGTAGTCTTCTTCATCGATTACCGTTGTGTACATATTGTTCTTGTAGTGATCCCAGTGGCCGGAAGTCTCCCACAGGCTTCTGTTGAGGATAATTGGAGTGGAAATCTCCACATACCCCGCCTTTCTGTGGATCTCTCTCCAGTAGTCCAGCAACGTATTTTTTAATACCATGCCTTTGGGCAGGAAAAACGGAAAGCCCGGACCAGCCTCATGCATCATAAACAAGCCTAATTCCTTGCCAAGTTTTCTGTGATCCCGCTTTTTAGCTTCCTCCATCATGGTGATGTAGGCTTCCAGCTCTGCCTTTTTCCCGAAAGCAGTTCCGTAGAAACGGGTCAGCATTTTATTTTTTTCATTGCCTCTCCAGTAAGCCCCTGCCAGGTTCATCAGCTTATAAGCCTTTCCCACATCCTTGGTATTCATCAGATGAGGACCGGCGCACAGATCAACAAACTCTCCCTGACGGTAAAAGCTGATCTCCTCGCCCTCCGGAAGATCCTCGATCAGTTCCACCTTGTAGGGTTCCTGACGCTCCTTCATAAACTCAATAGCTTCCTCCCTGGGAAGGGTAAAGCGCTCAATGGGGAATGCCTCTTTTACAATCTTCTTCATCTCCGCTTCAACCTTTTCCATATCATCTGCAGTAAAAGGCGTTTCCGGATCCAGGTCATAGTAAAATCCGTCTGCAATGGACGGGCCGATTGCCAGCTTGGTAGAAGGGTATAACCTTTTGATTGCCTGGGCCATCACATGGCTTGCAGAATGGCGCAGCGCCGCCAATCCCTCCGGATCGTTGGCCGTGCAGATATTCAGGGTGCAGTCATGATCCAGGACTGTCCTCAGATCCTTTGTCTCTCCGTCAACAACGCCCACACAGGCAACTCTTGCCAAGCCCTCGCTCAAATCTCTGGCAATATCAATAATGGCCATTGGCTGCTGGTATTCTTTCACAGAGCCGTCTTTTAATGTAATTTTCATAGCGTTTACCTCCTTGTAATAGAACAAAAAGTCCCTTGTCACGCTCTCGCATGACAAGGGACGATACTTCATCGCGGTTCCACCCTCGTTGTCCTGACACACAAACCTGTCAGAACCTCTTATATTAAGACGATAACGGAATCACCGTTCCCGATTAAGGGACACTCTGGGGTGGTCTTCAGAAGCTTCCCTGCAGGATGCTTTCACCTTTCACATCCCTCTCTGGGGCAGGCATTGATCTTCCTACTCTTCCCATCTACGCATTGCTCTATCAAAATTTAAATTTAGATCTTCTTCATTATAACATGGAAACCTGTTTTGTCAAGAGCGAACACAGCGGCTTTAGTCGTCTTCCTCAATGGTAATGTTGTAGGTACCGTCAGAATTCTTCGTAACTCTGTACTTCACGCCGTCTGCATCCCTTGCAGTCCCGCTGGTCTTAACCTTTCCGGACTCATTAACCAGATACTGCTTGCCATCGACTTCTTTGATCTCATAGGTCATGCCTTCCTCTGCGTGTACCAGAGCGCCGTCCTCATACAGATAACCATTCTGGACGCCTGTGACACCGTCGCCCTTATTTCCCAGAGAACCGCTGGATGTAAAGTAGAACACCTCGTTGTCATGGTTTTCATCGTTAACAACCACACGTCCGGTCTTCATGACGCCATCTTCATCAAAGTAGTAAACCCGACCGTCTTCCAGTTCCAGAAGTCCTGTGTACATCCGACCGTCTGCCCGGAAGCAGTAAGTCTTTCCATCAATGCTGGCAAGAGCGTACTCATCGTCAAGAGCCTTTCCCTTGTATGTGGTGCTGTAAGCCTGACCATCGCGGAAATAGTACCAGTTCTCTTCCGTCTCATCTACGTTGTAGATATATTCCCAGCCGTCAGCTCCGCTTCCGTCCTCTTTGTGATAGCGAAGTTCGTTGATATCATTGCTGACATCACCGTATTTAGAAGATGTAAAGTTCACAGGATCCACCCATCCGGTCAGCATCCTGCCCTTGGCGTCAAAGATATAGGTGTGTCCATCGATTCTCTGCTCCTTCGAGACAGACATCTTGCCAGTTGTGGAGAAATAGTACCATGCAGGCTCTCCCCATCCATAACTGTCGTAGTCTCTCTGATCCAGATACTGCCAGCCCGTAGCCATAGCGCCGGAATCTTTAAAGTAGTAAACACTGTCGTCAATATCCTGCCAACCGGTCACCATCTTACTGTCCTCAAAGTAATACTTAACACCGCCAATCGTTCTCCAGCCAGACTCCACTACGCTTCCGTTGTCCCGGAAGTAATACCAGGCTAGGCTCCCGTCCCAGTCATCTGCTATCTGAACCCAGGTCTCTGTAACCATGACGCCGTTTTCGTTTATGTAGTACGTTCCGTCAATCAGTTGGCTCACCGCCATATCGCCATCGCTGTTCAGATAATAATACTGACCTGCAGCGTCTCTTCTCCAGACATCGGTAGCCCAACTTCCGTCATTTTCCTGATAGCCCCACTGGCCATTGTCCTTTTCAACCCAACCTTCCGCTAAAGCTGTCATCGACATTCCCGCTGTCAGAGCTGCTGCAGCCAAAGCTGTCATGATCCATCTGCTCTTCTTCATTCTATTACCTCCTTCATATACCCCTTGT